>JAJFLV010000241.1 GCA_021772535.1 Opitutales bacterium
CGTCTTGCCAAATTTAATGATATTTTCACTTCCACAGTGCCGACAATTAATAATTTTAGTAACCATGCACTAAGAATAAACTGCCTAACGCTATTTGTACAGCAAAAACTACAAAATAACATTCTTTTTTTATACACTACCCTATTATAACTTCAATTAATGCCAGGGCATATTTTTACAATTAACTGCCGTTGATTATAAACGGGCGCTTATTCCTGTCTGAGTCCTTCGGTAAAACAATATACTGACATGCATCCATCAACAGCTAACCCGATAAAGAGTGAGGAAAATTACCGAACACTCTATGAAAATGCTCCTATCTCGATCTGGGAAGAAGATTTCTCCGCCGTTAAAAACTATATTGATAATTTGCGCAAAAAAGGCGTCTCCGATTTCCGGGCTTATTTTAACAAACATCCCGAAGAGGTCAGTCATTGCGCCGATCTGGTTAAGGTAATCGATGTCAATCAGGCCACCTTGAGGCTTTTTGGGGCGGAATCCAAAGATGAGTTCTTCAAAGGCATAACGACCATCTTTGCGGATCAATCGATGGAGGCGTTCAAGGATGAAATAGTTGCCCTGGCAGAGGGAGAAACCCGTTTTGAAGGTATAGGAACCAGCCGGTTGTTGAATGGAGAGCAAATTAATGACCAGTTTTTTGTGGCACTGGTGCAAGGCTGCGAGGAAACCTGGTCAAAAGTAATTGTCGGCATCATAGACATCACCGGGCGAGTGCAAGCGGAGGAAAAACTCCAGAATAGCGAAAAGCGCTACCGTACCCTCTTCAAGAATTCTCCTATCTCAATTTATGAGGAGGATTTTTCCGGAGCAAAAAAATATATCGATGGGTTGCGCAAAGAAGGCGTATCCGATTTTAGGACCTATTTTAAAAAATATCCCGAAGCGGTCAAACAGTGCGCCAGGCTGGTTGAAATCATCGACCTCAACGATGCAACCTTGAGGCTTTCCAAGGCTAAAACCATAGAGGAGTTCAAAAACGGGCTGCATTCTTTTATGACGGATCAATCCTGGGAAACCATCCGGGAAGAATTTATTGTATTGGCAGGGGGCAAAACTTCATTCGAAAGTGAGATGATTGTTCGGAACATGTACGGAGAGGAACTGATTACGGAAGTATTTCTTTCAATAGTTCCCGGTCATGAAGATACTTGGTCAAGAGTATTTATTTCGGATATTGACATCACCAAACGCAAACGAGCGGAAGCAAAACTTCGGGAGCGCGAAAAACATTACCGCACCCTTTTTATAAAATCTCCCATCTCGATTTGGGAAGAAGATTTTTCTGAAGTGAAAATACATATCGATAGCTTGCGAAAAAAAGGTGTATTCGACTTCAAGAAATATTTTGAGGAACATCCGGAGGAGGTTCCTCATTGCGCTTCCCTGATTAAAATCATCACCGTTAACGAGGCAACGTTGAGGCTATTCAAGGCAAATTCCATAGAGGAGTTCAAAAACGGGCTGCATTTAGTTCTAACGGACAAATCCTGGGAAACAATCAGGAATGAATTTATTGCTCTGGCCGAGGGGAATACTACGTTTAAAAGTGAGATTATCGTTCAAAATTTGAAGGGAGAGACACTGAATACGGAATTATTTCTCTCCATAGTTCCCGGTTATGAGGATACCTGGTCAAAAGTATTCCTTTCCGATATAGACATCACGAAACGGAAACGGGCGGAGGAAAAACTTCAAGTTAATGAAGACCGCTACCGCACTCTTTTTGAGAATTCTCCGACATCGATCTGGGAGGAAGATTTGTCCGCCGTTAAACAGTTTATCGACGGTTTACGCGAAGAAGGGGTCTCCGATTTCCAAACCTACTTTGACAAGCATCCGGAAGCAGTCGACCATTGCATCAAACTAATAAAAATTCTTGATGTCAATCAGGCTACTCTGAAGCTCTACGGGGCAAAAAGCAAGGAGGCCCTCTACTCGGGCTTTAGATCTTTGTTCTCCCAACAATCCTGGCAGGTCTTAAAGGAAGAACTTATCGCCCTGTGCTCGGGAAAGACCAGCTTCGAGGGAGAGATGGTGGATCGAACCATGGACGGTAAGGAAATCCATAATGAGACATTTTTGACTCTTGTTCCCGGTCATGAAGATACGTGGTCAAGGGTTTTCCTATCCGATTTTGACATAACCGAACGGAAACGGGCTGAAAAGGAGCTTCGTGAAAGTGAAAGGCGTTATCGTACGATTTTCGAGCATTCTCCCATCCCGATTTGGGAGGAAAATTTCTCTGCCGTTAAACAGTATATCGATGACCTCCGCGAAAATGGGGTGTCTGATTTCAGGACCTATTTTGATGATCACCACGAAGCCGTCAAACATTGCGCGGGTCTGGTTAAAATAATCGAGGTAAATCAGGCCACATTGAAGCTGTTCGGAGCCAAATTCAAAGAAGAGCTTTTCCAAGGCATAGATTCCTTGTTCACAGACAATTTCTGGACGTTGTTCAAGGAAGAATTAATCGCTCTGTGTTCAGGAGAGAATAGTTTTACTAGTGAAATGAAAGGTCGAAAATTAGATGGAAATGAGATAAATATAGAGCAATTTCTAGTTGTATCGCCGGGTTCTGAAGACACTTGGTCCAAGGTTTATATTTCCAATTTCGACATTACCGAAGGCAAACTGATGTTGGAAAAGCTTCGCAAAAGCCAGGAGCGTTTTCAAATGTTATTTGATGAATGTCCCATATCTTTATGGGTGGAAGATTACACAGAGCCTAAGAAACGCCTGGCAGATTTGCGCCAATCGGGCGTTTCCGACTTCAAAGCCTACTTCGAAAAACACCCTGAGTTTGTCACTGACTGCCTTAGCCACCTCAAAGTTGTGGACGTTAATCGGGCTACCCTCGATCTGAACGGTCATAATTCAAAAAAGGCACTCATGGCCAAATGGGGGAAATTTTTCGACCAAATCCCCATCGATCATTTCGAAGAACAATTGATTGCGCTGACTGAGGGAAAATCATCATTTCAATCGGAAACTGAGTGGGTAAACCTGGACGGTGAAAAAAAGCATTCAATCATAAAATTGTCATTTTTTCCCGATCCCGAGAAATCGGAGGGTCACGTTCTTCTATCAAACGTGGACGTCACGGATTATAAGCGGGCTGAATCGGCCCTAGTAAATGCTGAACAGCGGCTGCGCGTCCTCTCTCGCCGCCTCCTCCAGGTGCAGGAGGAGGAGCGCCGCCACATCGCGCGGGAACTGCACGATGAAATCGGTCAGACATTGACCGCCATCAAAATAAATTTACAGGCATTGCAGCAAAATGACGAGCCGGAAACATTTCCGCAACAATTGGGCAATAGTATAAATTACCTGGATGACATGCTACATCGGGTACGTAATCTCTCCCTCGATTTGCACCCGCCAATGCTCGACGATCTGGGGCTTAAGGCCGCTTTGAGATGGTTGGTGGATCATGAATTCGGACAAAGCAATATCGATGTCAGTTTTTCTTCCGATAGTTTCGATTATCGGCCCGGCGGCCAAGTCGAAACAGGTTGTTTTCGAGTCGCCCAGGAGGCATTGACTAATGTGATCCGGCACGCTCGGGCGCGTTCTGTTGCGGTACAGTTGACGCCGGAATCCGGAGTTTTACATTTAATCGTTGGTGACGATGGGGTTGGTTTCGATGTCGAGGATAAGTTCCAACGTGCCGAAAAAGGTAAAAGTTTCGGTTTAACTGGGATGAAAGAACGAGTTGACATGCTTGGCGGCCGCATTGAATTCCGATCAACCCCTGGTAATGGAACCGAAGTACACGCTTGGTTTCCCAACGCATCGTCTCCCCTCGCATAAACCAAATACTATGAAAAAAATCCGTATTCTCCTGGTGGATGACCACCGTCTGGTGCGTGCCGGAATTCGCGCCCTTCTCGAGCAAATTCCAGATGTCCATGTGGTGGCAGAGGCCGGAAATGGCCGCCAGGCCCTCAATCTGATAAAGACACATGCCCCGGATATATTGCTAATAGATATCGCCATGCCCGAACTGAACGGGCTGGATGCAACCGAGCGGGCATTGACCAGACATCCGGGAATTAAAGTAATAATCCTCTCCATGCACGCTAACGAAGAGTATGTCTTGCAAGCTTTGAGAGTTGGGGCCTCGGGGTATTTACTCAAAGATTCCGCCACCCGTGAACTCGAATTAGCCATTCATTCGGTTTTTCGCGGCGATAGTTTTCTCAGTTCCAGTGTCTCCCGGCATATTATCAATCATTATCTGGACCGCACGATGGGGCACCCCGGACCCTGGAACCAATTGACCTCCCGTCAAAGGGAGATCTTGCAGATGATTGCCGAGGGCAAAACAACCAAAGAAATCGCATTTTTTCTCAATATTAGCTCCAAAACAGTAGAATCACACCGCAAGCAGTTGATGGATCGGCTTGATATTCACGATGTGCCGGGTCTGGTTCGATATGCAATGCAAAGGGGAATCATCCAGTCTTATTAAATTAATTTTACTCCTCAAGTAAACCTGTTTCACCAAGGTTGGAACCGGCAAAAGGGTGAACGCGTGGCAAAAGCAACGGGATTGGTTTCAATAGGCCAAATGTAATGGGCGGGCATAATATTGCAGGGATGGGGGAATACCCAGCGCCATCACAGAATGTGGGTTGTAAGGTAGTTTTCCACCCAATATAAGGAATTTCCCTATATCGAAGAATTCCAAATTGGTGTATCGTTGTCCAAGGAAACGCTCACGATTGAGTCTTCCTTAACAACTATTTCATAGTGCCCAACTTGGATACCTATCCAACATACTTATCAAATAATTATATTCCTGCACCTTCAGGTTGCCGCCAGCCGATGGGATTGCAGGAACGCTTCGATGGTAAGTTCTCCTCTCCAGATAAGATGTTGGGTGCATACATTTTTTTGAATTATCCCGACAATATATCGTCCATTACCGTTGAGTTGTGGACCGCAGTTGAGATTGCGGTTGGCGCAACAAGGATGGACGGTTTAACTAATCCGGCTCCAATTGCTGGAATGTTCTCCCCCGACGACGAGGAAAGTTTGACCCTATCCATCCCCCCCGATAGGATGGTCAAAATGAATGGCAGCCCCTTGGTCGGCATTTACGACGCTATCAATTAATATTGATATGCATGGTAAATGCCGGCCGGTTGCCAACCTTGCCAACGCGATTCACAGGTCCCAACCTGCCTCCTGTTTCACTCTATTGAAAGTGAAGTCGTACTCATTTTCTGAAGTGAAACCTATCTCAAAATCGCTCTCTTCTTTCCAATCACCGGTTTTGGGATAAGTTCTGCTAAAAGGACCTGTCCTCTCCTCCCGGGGTAGCGCGATCAAGATTTCTTCCTTCGCATTCCACCGGTATCGATACCCGGTTTCTATTGAATATACCGACCTTTTCAGTTATCAATGCTAGTCGGTCAAAGAAGCAAAGACTTGCCAAAATGCTTTGAAGATTGCGTGAACGGAATTTTTTAGTTATATTTGGAACATCATCCAATCTCCAATCTGAACTGAAGAAAGCTATGAGAACAAGCTATGGCCATCCCGGATGGTGCCCGAGCAAGACATACCTGATTTGTTGCTTGTTTTTCTTCGAGTCCTGCCTTGTGGGTGAAATACCCGATCTGAATCATATCTCAAAGCCTCAACCTCTTAAAAATATCGTCGTCAATTACCCAATTTTGGCGCAATACGAAGGCACCGGTTTTGCTGAAGTTGCCTTTCTTGTCGATCTAGAAGGAAATCCAACCGATTTTGTTGTCTTGCAGGCCACTCACCCAGCCTTCGGAAAGGCAATCATAGAGGCAGTGCAAAAGGTAAGATTTTCTCCAGCCAGAAGAAATGGCACACCTGAATCCGCCTACTTGATCCATCGGACGAATTTTTTCATGGAGAGGGCAGTGATGGAAATGATGCCCGGAGAAAAAGTCGAGCGTGACCACTCCCAACGTCGCTCGCAATCTACTCGCATCAGCTCAATGAGCGAGTTGGACAGTCCGCCCAAGGTAATTGAGAAAGTTGTTCCGGTCTATCCGGAAGAACTTTTGGAACAATCCCTCACCGGCGGCGTCCTGATCGAATTTTATCTCGGGCCCGATGGCAAAGTGCGTATTCCGCGAGTCATTTCCACTAGCCACAAGTCCTTCAGTAAAGCCGCCCTAGCAGCAATCAGGGAGTGGAAATATGAACCGCCCTTAAACAAAGGCCATCCGGTTTGCGTGCTGACCCGGCAACAAATCAATTTCGGATCGGTAAATTAAGTTCTGCCGTTTTCGGGAATAAGTGGAAACTCAGGTTTACTTTTTTTTCCTATTCTTTGATTCCTCTACAAGTTGCACGATTTCCTGATAGGATTTCGGGATAATTAGTTCTCAGCTCAGCCTTGCAGCCCTATCCGTCGGCTGTCTGGACCTACTATGAACATATTTCGCGGTTCAACCTGAGCCACCCACGGTCTGACTGCACTGAATTCAAGTCCTTGTGTAAGCAGCGTTATCCATCCATGCTTTCTGCTAAAGGTCCTAAAGAGCAGGTTATCTATTTATGATAAACGGTAATTTTTACTTTGAAAAAATGCCCTTTTGAAGATTGCTTGGATTTTATGACCTCAACGGAATTGATTGAATTATTACAATTGGAACCACTGCCACAGGAAGGGGGGTTTTATCGGCAAACCTATGTTTGCCCTGAAAAAATTCCGGCTAACGCCCTTCCCGGACGCTACAAGGAGGATATGCCTTACTGCACAGCCATTTACGCGGTGCTGACCGCAGTGGACTTCTCGGCCATGCATATTCTGGAAACCGACGAAGTTTACCATTTTTACGGGGGCGACCCATTGGAAATGCTCCTCCTCCACCCCGACGGGTCGGGAGAAATCTTTCTCTTGGGCACCGATCTGGCGGCAGGCATGAGGCCGCAAAAAGTCGTCCCCAAAAGCGTATGGCAAGGCTCTTTTCCGGTTCGCGACGGACCTCAGGGTTATTCCTTAATCGGCACTACCATGGCCCCGTCTTTCGAATGGGATCATTTCGACTTGGGCGGCAAAGAGGAACTTATACAAAAATTTCCTGCCTTCCGGGAGCAAATCGATGCAAGGGTACGCTGATTCAACCAAAACCCATTTCCCAAGGAACTCCATCATGCCAGCATATGATCTAGCCAAGATTCAGACCGCAGAACCCATGCAGGGCTTTCAAGGTAAATTTATCCATTCCGAATTTATGACCTTCGTTCATTGGGATATTGAAGCAGGCGCGAAATTGCCGGTCCATTCACATCCGCACGAGCAGGTTGCCAACATCATCAGCGGCGAATTCGAACTGATAATCGACGGAGAAACCCACTTGCTTAAAAGCGGTTCTGTAGCCGTTATTCCCCCGAATGCCGTCCACTCGGGCAAATCCCTGACAAAGTGCTACATCATCGACGTTTTTCATCCCATCCGTGAAGATTATCGATAGGCTTAACCAAGGTCCCCCTTGAAAAGGATCCGGGAATATCTTAAAAATCTTACCATTATCAAATGATGACAAAAAAAATATTCGAATCGCTCGGCCTCCTGATGGTCTTTATCGGCGCAATTCCGGCCTCTTTATCTGGAGCTTGGATAAAATCGGGCCCAATGCTTGGTTACAGTGAGATGGAAGAGGTATTGATTTGGGTGCAAACAGACGAACCGGCCGGTGTAGAGGTCCACTACTGGAAGCCGGATCAGCCTGAATTGATCCATAAAACCAGACCCGTTCTTACCTTGTCGGAGAATAATTTTATCGCAAAGTGCATCGCCGATAAGGTGGACGAGGGTGATTCTTATGAATACGCGGTTATTGTTGACGGCAGAGAGATCGACCCGCTTTTCCGGGAGGACTACCATAAAAAAGGCCCCATTCCACTTCGATTCCAGGCCAAAAAAAGGTGGCGCGATACGGCCGAGATTCATCCACCCGATTTCACTGTCGCATTAGGTAGTTGTTCGTTTATTAATGAAGAGGGTTATGGTTGGGGTTATGATCCTCCTTATGGGGGTGACTACGAAATATTTGAATCCATCTATGAGAAACACCCCGACTTGATGGTCTGGCTTGGTGATAACATTTACCTGCGGGAAGCGGATTGGACAACCCGCACGGGGATTATCCACCGCAACAACCATACGCGCGCCCTGCCCCACCTGCGGGCGCTCCTGGGCTCCACCCACCATTATGCAATTTGGGACGACCACGACTACGGCCCCGATAATTCCGGCGCGGAGTTCTTCAATAAAGCAATCACGACTGAGGCCTTTAAACTTTTTTGGGGAAATCTAACCTACGGCATGCCCGAGTTGCCGGGCTCGTTCTCCTATTTTAACTGGGGCGACGTTAATTTTTACCTTCTCGACAATCGCACCTACAGAACATTCGAAGACGTGGAAACTGAACCTTTCGGACGCCCCAAGAACCACCTGGGTAAAAAGCAGGTGGATTGGCTGATAGACAACCTCCGCTACAACCAGAGCCACATGCAATACCAGACTAGCTCGTTCAATATCATCGTCAGTGGCAACCAGGTGCTCAGCGACGCCTCCAATCACGAAATCTACCGCCAATATAAGGAGGAATGGAACTACTTGATGGACCAGATCATGGCAAACCATATCGACGGAGTCTTCTTCCTCAGTGGAGACATGCACTTCACCGAATTAAGCCGGGAAGTGCGCACCTCAAACAGTCATGGAAATAAGAGTAAAGGCCAATATACTTTTTACGACCTCACCGTTTCACCCCTTACGGCCAAAGTAAATGAAACCCCAAATGAAAATTCCTTTCGGGTGAATATTTTTCCCGAATCAGATAAAGACTACATCGCCCAAAGAAACTTCGCTATTCTTGAATTTTCGGGCCACAAGGACAATCGCGTTATGACCGTTAAAATCTACGACACTTACGGCAAACTCCTCAATGGTAAGACCGGTGGGGGAAAGGATGAAGTGTCTGATCTTTGGCATTTCCACGCCCAGGACCTGCTTTCCCCGTAACGGCATTAGCGACCACCAGGATTTGTCATAATGTTGACCAGAACGAACTGCTGATTAGCGGTCGATGCGCAAAACCCCATCCTGGTCGAAGCGCTTAATATATTCTGACACTAAGGCGTGAATCTTTTTCTCATCATTACCGCCCTGATGAAGAATAATAAGGATTTTCGTGCCTTCGCGCAATCCTTGATAATCCCCCATCGCATTGATTACCGTAAAGGAAGAAAATCGAGGCCGCACGGAGGCCTCAAGAAAAGCCTCCCATTCCTCTGATGATATCGCAATTACAGAGTCATTTTCAATTCTGGAAAGACCGAAAAAGAGGCGTGTTTCAAACAGATTCAGAGTAACAGGACTCAGGTCTCCTGGATTATAGCGTAAAATTCTATCTTTAACACTGACAGGAGGGATCAAAGCAGTTTGCTCAATATCCCTTCCGCTTAAATCCATTTGCTGGCTATAAAAACCTACCGGCATGAAGCTTGTTGCAAAAACCAAGATGCGGATAAAATAATGAGTTTTCATGGTAAAATAAGTGTGCTTCATAATAGTTGATCTACGATTTATTAAGTGTGATTTACAATATAAAATCAAAAATATTTAGAAACTGTAATTAACCATTTACTATCACCGAAACAAGCAGACTGACACACTAACCCATACCCGTAATTATAACAGAGTCCTGTGACCAGCAATCCCATTAAATCCCGGAAGGGTAAAGGACTCAATCGTGCGGTTTTGGGGGTTATTTTTTGGCAAACCTACAAGCCGCGAAGGAGGTTATTTCAACCAGAAAAAAAGTGAGATTGAAAATTGTTTTGCGGTCAATTTCCCTCACTCAAGCCGATGTCTCGGCACGGGTTAATGGCTCTCCTTTCGGCCCTGGTTCCTCCACCGGCATGAATAGCTTGAGGAAGACCCAAAGGATGACGAAGGGCAGGATCAGGAGAACGAGAGCAAACGACATGGTGAATCCTTCATGGCTGGCCATGGCCAGTTCCATTTTGTAAGTCGTAAAGCCGCGCAGGCTCTTGGAAAAAAGCTGGCCCCCGATGACGACATTCCAGCGCATGGCGAGAACTCCTATTAGAATCAGCACACTGCTGAGAAAGTAGATCCATTCACGGGCTCGCGCGGCGATGTCTTTTTTGAAGATTTGAATCAATCCAAGAAGGACGAGAGGAACGGCGCTGCCGAGAAAAGCCTGTATGACGACGATACTGACAAATAGCTTTCCCGTCGCCAGGGTCTTGATGATGTGGATGGATTCCTCGGCCTCATAAAGGCGGTGTATCCAATCCAGCGATTCGATGGCAGCGGCGATGATGAGGGTGTAAAAGAGAAACTTTGCCGTCACATCCAGGCAATCCATATCCATTTTCAGGCGCCGGGCCTGGCTGATTATCATAAATAGAAAGAGGCACAGGGCGATCCCTGAAACGATGGCCGAGAAAATAAAAATAATCGGCATGAGAACGTTGCCCCACCATGGATTTGCCTTCACTGAACCGAAGATGAATCCAACATATCCGTGCAGCAGGAAGGCAGAGGGGATGCCGATTATGGTAACGATATTGCAAAGACGAGCATCATATTTCAAAGATTCTTCCGAGATATCCGTTACTCCCAAAGTGAAGATAAGGTAAAGCCACCGCTTGGGTCCGGTGGTATACCTTGACCACAAAACGAAATCTTTGCGGTAATCGAACCACAATTCGAGCAGAAGAACCGCCATTAAATACCAGGCATAAACAAAGCCGAATATCGCCATGGGAGAAGAAAGGTGCGGTGTAATCATTACCTGCAGACTGCGTTCCGGATGCCCGAGATGAAAAAGTAGTGGCAATGGGGCCGCCAGGAGAAAGGCGAGCGATGTCAGTAGAGCCAGCCGATAGGTGGGTTCCAGCGCCTTGACTTTGAAAACGCGAACCAGGGAGGCGAGAATAAAGGCCCCCGCAACCAGTCCGGTAATGTAAGGGTAAAGAACAATCAGGTCGCCCCAGAGCAAATTCAGCTCATTGGGATAGATATAGCCCTCGACTTGCGGAAGAACATCTGTGGCCGGGATTTCGTAGGCGGACATCATCTTATCTTACCTCCTTATCCATACCCGCGTAGAGGACTCGCGGAGAGGTGCCCAGGTGTGGTTTGAGGGTTTGCACCTTGTTCTTTTCGATAAACTGCATCAACGGATCGTCGTCCACCGGGTTTTTCAGATCGCCGAAAATCCGTGCCTCGGTGGGACAAACTTCGACACAGGCTGGTAGCAAACTACGCGTAATGCGGTGGTAGCAAAGGGTGCATTTTTCGGCTGTTCCGGTCTCCGGGTGCATAAAGCGGCAGCCGTAGGGGCAAGCCTGGATGCAGAATCCGCAACCTATGCAATAGTTGGGATCGACCAGAACTACTCCGTCGGGAGCATCGAAGGTAGCGCCTACCGGACAGGCCTGAACGCACGGTGAATCCACGCAGAGGTTGCAAAGTTTGGGCACATAAAACGATTTCAGGATCTCCTCTCGTGGAACAGAAGTGGGAGGGAATCCGTTGATGCCACCGGACGGTGAATCAACCTGAGTTTCTCCTCGGGCCCTGGAAGAACCGGGTTTCCGTCTCTTGATGACGTAGCGTTCGATCCAGGTCCGGAAATAGGTGGGACCCGGCGGCACTTTGTTCTCCAATTCGCAGGCCTGGACGCACATCCCGCAACCGATGCATTGCTCGATGTCAAAAGCCATGAGCCACTTGTGTTTGGTCGGGTCATAACCCTTGGGGGCGGGTGTTTTGACCATAAACTTCCTCACCGCGCCTTTGGCCTTGCGAGCAGTGGCAAGGCTGACAAATCCAGCCAGCGCTTTGCCGGTGAGGGAAATCAGTTTTCGCCTGGTAATTGAACTTTTCACCTTATTCGTTCGGTTGGTGGGGGGTATGACAATCCGTACAGCTATCACTCTCGTAGTGATCATCGAGGGAAATCTGGGCAAGCCAGGAAGGTCTGCTCGGATCGGACCGATGGCAGCGCAGACAGCTCCCGTCCTCGATTTTTACTAAAGGTGTTTCAGGATCGATAACATGACTCATGGCCGGGCCGTGACAGGTCTCGCAGGAAAGGGTTTTATGTTCGAATTGGGAAACCAGTTGCAATGCCTCTTCGTGGCAATTTCGGCAGGATTCCTTGCCGGCGAATGACAAAGGGCGAGTCGCATGCTCATTCAATGAAGCCCCTCGGTAAAACCCGAATTGGCCGAAAGTTTCCGGGGTCATGAAATACCTGGCCGTAAAATAAAGGGCAATGATGGCCAGGGTGACCAATACCAACCTGACGAGTTGGGGTGGAATCCCGTTTTTCCGTGCCATGATTTCCAAATCCTCTTTTCTGCCAATTCTGGTTGTTGATTAACTTTACAACACAATAGCCAATTTTAAGTTTGACTCAACTTTTTATCAAATTTGTTAATAATACGTTAGAGGTGTATTAGTTTTATTAATACAAAACCGAGTTTCGTGCAATGCGGAATTATTGTGTAAAATGTAACGCCAAGGCGTAGATAATGAGAAACAAAAGGATCAGCCCGAGGCCGAAGAACAGGTATCCGAAAGTGCGGGCGATGGATCTCCAGTTTTCCCATTCGTCCTTTACCCGGAAGTCGTCGAGCCTGCCTTCCGCCACCAGGCGGTCGTACCAGCGTTTGCGCTCGTGCAGCATTTCAATCTTGGGGATGCGGCCGGAGAAGATGACCGTGTCCATGGGAAACTTCTCAATGCGGAAGTGGGTGTTGAAAAAATGGAAAGTGAAGATGAAACCGGCGGCCAGGAGGGCTTCGTCGGAGTGCACGATGAGGGCCACGTTGATGGCCCATCCGGGCAGAAACTCGGAAAAAAATTGGGGAAACCATAAAATGAGACCGGATACTCCGATGATGGCAACACCCCAGAAAACGGCGAAGTAGTCGAACTTTTCCCAATAGGTCCAGCGATCGAACTGCGGTTGCGGGCCGCGCCCCGTAAACCATTTAACATGAGCGACCAGATCTCGCCAGTCAGCCATGCTGGGAACCATGGAATCGGGTCCAAAAATTCCGTTCCAAGCCTTCTTCCAGGGAATCTTGCGGTTCCCATTTTCATCCTTGGCCCGATAGTTTTGAACAAACCATCGCCAGATTTTTTTAGCCAAACTGCCCAGGTGCAAAGCGAAATAGAGAAACGTCACAATCGCGCCAAAGTGGTGCAGGGAGCGGGCCACCTCGACTCCTCCAATCATGTTGAGGAGGACTTTGGCCCAGTCGGCATAGTAGAATTTGAGAGGCATTCCGGTGAAAACGAGGAGGAGAAAACTGGTCACCACCATGAGGTGGAGAAATCGCTCGAATGGGGTAAAGCGGGTAAACCACTCTTTTTCCTGTTTGCCCAACAGGCGGGCTTTGCGAAAACTTTTTGAGTCGCTTATAAAAAGTCTCGCCGCCCGGTAAAACCAGGCGGAGGTGTGCACTCCGAAAACCAGAAATACCCCACCCAGGAGCGAAGTCATGAATATAAAAGCGAAGAAAAGTGTAGGATAATTTTCAGCATCGAGGGGATCGGCGTGTGGGATGTATCCAGTAAACCCCCCATTGGCTCCCGGGTGGCAATTGCTGCACGTTTCCACAATATTGTCCGCCGATAGCTTGGAGAGCGGATCGGTCGAGGGGAGCACATCGTGGGCTCCGTGGCAGTCGTAACATGCGGCCACCTCAACGGCTTGGTTCGGACGGCCCAGAGCCAAAGCTTTACCGTGATAGGTGTCTTTGTAACGAACCAAGCGGTCCTGGTGGCATTGACCGCAGCGCATGTCGCTGAGCGCTTTATACTCGATGGCGTCGGTCGTCTGGATTCCGTGAGCGGTGTGACAATCGGTGCAGACGGGCCTGTCATGGCCGCCGTTGGTCATCAAATCCCCATGGATGCTCTGATTGAATGTTTCTTCCACTCCGACATGGCATTTCCCGCAAGTTTCGGCAATTTGAGCCCGGTTGATAGGGGAATCGGGGTGGACGGTGCGGTTAATATCATGCACCCCGTGGCAGTCATTGCAGGAGGGCGCCACCACAAGACCCATCTGCAAGAGCCCTCGTCCGTGTATGCTTTCCAGATAAAGCGATTCCACATGCGGAAATTTCATGTCGAATTCTTCAGTAATATCCGGATTTTCATGGCAGCGGGCGCAGGTGAAAGGAAGGTTCAGCTTGAACACAGGTGAACTTAGATCGTTGACCGGCTGGATGTAGTGGGAGCCATGGCAGTCCCCACAGGAGGCTGCCGAAGTTGCGCCGGTGCCGCGGCTGGCTCCGTGGATGCTCGTGGCGTAGTCTTTTTGGATATCGTCATGGCATTCGGCACAGTTGACGGGAGCCAATTTCGGGGCGTGCCCCATTTTTTCGATGTCGAGGTGGCAATCGACGCAATCGAAGATCCCATGCACCGAGTCATCGAACCGGTCGCTTTCCAGTTTCAGTTTGGAAACCTTCAATCCGGCCTCAATTTCAGAGGGCGGAGGATCGCCATGGCATTGCAGGCACCCATCGGAGGGCAGAGAGGCAATCGCCCCACTGAGGGCACAGAACAGAAATACCAAGACTAAGACCAGTCGGTATCTTAAACCAACCGGTCGGTGAAAGAGTTCTCGGTAGGAACTCATGGTTTTTGTTTATCCTTTCCCTATTTTGGCCGCTGGAATTTGCGGCACAAGACACCTTCTATCCGGAAGGAGTCTGCGTTTTTCCCCATAAAAATTTCAGTTTTCATTGCAAGGCGCCCGTGTGGCAATCGCTGCACGTCAGCCCCAGAAAATCGCCGTCGGGATGATCGAACTCCAAACCCTTGGGCGCCAGCAGGTTCAGTTGTTCCCCGCTTCCCTGGGCGATAATGGTGTGACAGGCGTTGCAGTCGTCCGCCTTAATATTGAGCAAGCCATCTACGGAAGAATGCAATCCGTCGTGGCAGCGAAAGCAGCCCAGCCAATTTTTGTGACCGATGTTGTCCGGGTAAACTTGCCAGTTCGCCTTCATCTCCGGAAAGAAATTATTGAGATAAATTTGCTGCACCGCATCAATGGTGGATTTAACGCGCAGATCGTTCCTATAAACGAGGTTGAGAGCTGTGGCGATTTGCTGAAGAGCCTCATTCTCGGTGGAATAGTCCCCGGTCAACACTTCCACCGCTTTTCTTTTAATGCCGGGGATAGTACTATCCAGGGCTCCAATACTGAGGGCCAGATCGACGGCGTCATTGGGCGATTTGAAAATATGGGCCGGCCGGTTATGGCAATCCATGCAATCCATTACGCTTATGGAGGACTTATCCGGTTCCCCTTGAAACTCTTCGTTACGATAAACGGTGACCACTCCCTGGGGATCGGTCATGCGCACCCAGGGGATGTTCTGCTTTTGCTTGTCGGCGGCATAGTATTCCACCTTGTTGGCTACGTTCATGTGCCAATGGATGCCACCAATGGGTCCTTGGGTGGCATCGCCGCCTCCCACTTTGAGGGAAAGCCGGATGGAATAAGGCGTATTTTCCTTGTCGGTCAGGAAGTGGTTGTAGGTGCGGTCGAGATTACCTACATACATAGGCGGCCAGTGGCATTGTTCGCAGGTTTCCTGGGCGGGCCGCAGGTTGGAAATCGGTGTCGTGATGGGCCTTGGATACTTGTCGAAGGCCGTGGCATAGACCTGGTAGGCCCCGCTAATTTTAGATTTAACGTACCAGTTGGCGCCCGAACCGATGTGGCACTCAGAGCAGGAGACACGGGCGTGGGGGGAATGCATGTAGGTGACGAATTCCGGCTTCATGACCTCATGACAGGCTTGTCCGCAAAAGACCACCGACTCGGTAAAATGGTAGGTCTGGTAACTGCCGATGGCGGTCAGGAGCATAAAGATGGAGGCGCCGACGGCAAAAAGAACGAGATCCTTTTTATAGCGCCGGCGGGTTAATTGCACTTCCTTTGGAAGCAGCTCTCCACGCGCCGTGGCGCGGGCGATTTTGCTGCGCCGTAGCAACGCGCCAATACTAATCAGGACTATCCCGATCACGAGAAAAACGGGCGCCACGAGATAGGCCAGAATCCCCATGTAGGGATTATTGTGGCCCGTCAAAATATCGATTCCGAAAAGAAGTATAAAAGCAAAAAGGCTTCCAAACGCCACGATGACACCGCTCAGGCTGATCCAGTTGCGGAAAATGGAAGCCCGTTTGTAGGCCGGCTGCTCCTCGGGTTTTACTTCCTCTGGTTTTGCTTCCTCTGGATTTGCTTCCTCTGGATTTGCCTCAGTCATATTTTTTCGATCTGTGAAGGACCGCTGAACGGTTCATCCTTTTGCTTTTAAAAATACCCGCCATAACCCGCAGAAATCTGCCAGTTGGACATGGTTCTTGATTACTGGAAAAGGACGTCTTATTTCCCCATCGCTCGGATATAGGCTACCAATGCCTCAATATCTTCATCGGAGAGTTTGTCGGCGAATGGCTTCATTTTAACCTTCTCGCCCTCTTTTACTCCCTCCTTGGTGGCATCGAATAATTCCTTGTCGGTAATCGACTCCTGAAACTCGGCGGTGGTATAATCTTTAAGCTTCAGCTTAATGCCAGCCTTGGTTTTCGCCTTGCCGTCCGCCCCGTGGCATTTGGCGCATTGTGATTTCCAGTTTTCTTCGGCACTCTCGGCCATCAACTGCCAGGGCAGAAGTAGAAGACTGACAAATAGAGCGATTAATTTAACCAGTTGGTGCATTCTTATGTTCCTTTCTCTCCAATTATAGTGGGAGTAATTTACGAGCAATCCCTCTTTGGAGGACCAGAACCGTGGGTTCCACCAGCAGAAAGACCGGCTTTCCACGTTCTCAATCCATTTCCAATTATAGATCGCAGACATTTATTTCCTCAATTGAGGCCAATATAATCTAACCCCAAAGGAATGTCAAATGCTGGAATAACGGATTTTTTCAATATTCCTGAGAACCCTTTCCCAAAAGAGCTGGAATACAGTTTATAAAAGGTAGAAGGACCAAGTCTGAGAACTTGATCCGGAAGCAGCTATATCCACCTAACTAATACCTGCTCCAACCTCATCAATTTTGAGATCGGTCCTAATACTTATAGTGGGCCGCTTTATATGGTCCGTTAACAGGCACCCCGATATAGTCGGCCTGCTCCTTTGTCAGTTTAGTCAATTTGACGCCTATTTTTTCCAAGTGCAGCCGGGCTACCTCTTCATCCAACTCCTTGGGAAGCACATAAACGCCTGGAGTGTATTTTTCGAGGCTCTCCCAAAGATCGACCTGAGCCAGCACCTGGTTGGTAAAGGAGTTGGACATGACAAAGGACGGATGGCCGGTGGCGCAGCCGAGATTGACCAGCCTTCCTTCCGCCAGCATAAATACCTGATGTCCGTCTGGGAAAGTGTATCGATCCACCTGGGGCTTAATGTTTTCTTTGACCACCCCTTCTTCGGTATTCAGCCTTTCCACCTGGATTTCATTGTCAAAATGCCCGATATTGCAAACGATGGCCTGATCCTTCATACGGGCCATGTGATCCGTTGTAATGATATCCATGTTGCCAGTTGAAGTGACGTAAATATTGGCTTCCCCAAGTGCATCCTCAAGTGTTTTTACCTCGAATCCCTCCATGGCGGCCTGTAAGGCGCAAATGGGATCGATTTCGGTGACGATAACGCGGGCTCCCTGGAACCGGAGCGCCTGGGTGCAGCCTTTACCCACATCCCCGTAACCGCAGACAACGGCCGTTTTTCCGGCGATCATGACATCGGTGGCCCGCTTAATCCCGTCGATCAGCGACTCCCGGCAACCGTAGAGGTTGTCGAATTTCGACTTGGTGACGGAATCATTAACGTTAATTGCCGGAACCAGCAGAGTGCCCGCCTCCTGCATTTGATAGAGGCGTTTTACACCGGTGGTTGTTTCCTCGGACACCCCTTTCCAATCTTTGACTACATTGTGCCAATGGATGGGATCTTCGGAATTTTTTTTCCGCAACAAGTCCTTAATGACCCCTTCTTCAATGCTCCCTGAGGGCTCATCCACCCAACGGCTACCATCCTCCAACTCGTAACCTTTGTGGATCAGAAGCGTGGCGTCGCCCCCGTCATCGACGATAAGCTGGGGTCCCTTGCCGTCGGGCCAGGTCATAGCCTGGTAAGTGCACCACCAATATTCTTCCAGGCTTTCGCCCTTCCAGGCGAAAACCGGCACCCCGGCGATGGCCATGGCGGCTGCGGCATGATCCTGAGTGGAAAAAATATTGCAACTGCACCAGCGAATATCGGCCCCCAGGTCGCGAAGAGTCTCTATGAGCACCGCTGTCTGCACTGTCATGTGCAGCGATCCCATTATTCGTACGCCGCCCAAAGGCAGTTTGCCGGCGTATTTTTCCCTCAAGGCCATGAGGCCGGGCATTTCCTTTTCAGCGATGCCTATTTCACTGCGACCCCATTCGGCCAGGCTGATGTCTTTGACTTTATAGTCCTGCGCAACTTCGGTTTGTGTACTCATAAAATAGATTTCCTAATGGAAGATTAAGGCGATGAGTTGCTCTTGCAGGCATCGCCAGTGTTGGGTTATCCCAGATGGCTCAACAATTCACCCGTTCGGTTGACCTGCTCCCAGGGAAGACCGGGTTTGGTAAAATGCCCGTAATTGGTGGTGCTGCGGTAAATTGGCCGTAACAGGTCGAGCTGTTCAATGATATCGGCGGGCTTAAAGCTGAAAACCGATTTGACCGCATCAGTTAAGCCCTCATCGGAGACCTTGCCGGTTCCGAAGGTATTGATTAAAATGCTGGTCGGCTCAGGGTAACCGATCGCGTAGGCAACCTGTAGCTCCACGCGCTCGGCGAAGCCTGCGGCAACGATATTTTTGGCTGCCCAGCGGCACATATAAGCCGCCGAACGGTCCACTTTCGAGGCGTCTTTGCCGGAAAAGGCGCCCCCGCCATGCCGGGACCAGCCGCCATAGGTATCGACAATAATTTTACGCCCGGTCAACCCGGCGTCGCCCTGGGGCCCGCCGATGACAAATTTACCCGTTGGATTTACGAAATACTCGGTCTTCTTTGTCAAAAGCCTTTTGGGCAGAACTCTGGGGATGACTTTCCTTATGATAAAATCGGAGATGGTAGAATGCTCGGTTTCGGCCGTGTGCTGGGTCGAAACTACAACACTGTCGATTGCTACCGGGGCATTGCTGTTATAAACTACTGCAACCTGTGATTTACAATCGGGCCGCAGCCATTTTTGCCTTCCAGTATGGCGTATGCGGGCAAGATCCTGATTGATTCGATGAGCGTACATGATGGCTGCCGGCATCAGTTCCTTGGTTTCATTGCAGGCGTACCCGAACATGATTCCCTGGTCCCCGGCTCCCTGTTCGGCTCTTTTCTTTCCTTTTGCCCTCCTGGCATCGACACCCTGTGCTATGTCCGGGGATTGCTGGGTCAAATTGTTGGAGATAAAAACCGTGTCGGCGTGAAAAACATCATCGTTGTTGACGTAGCCGATATCCCGGATGGCCTGTCGCACGACCTGATCGTAATTGATGTCGGCTGTGGTGGAAATCTCCCCGGCGAGGAATACGCAATTGCTTTTAACCAGCGTTTCGCAGGCCACACGGCTGGCGGAGTCCTGTTCCAGGCAAGCGTCCAGGATGCTGTCGGATATGTAATCGGCCACCTTGTCAGGATGACCCTCACCCACTGATTCGGAGGAAAATATGAACCGCTCGGACATAAAAAGTCGTTTAATATCGGTGCTTTTCAAGAATTATCAAGAAAAACCTCCTCGCGCAAAACTGTCTTCTCGACGTTACTCGTAAAAGTAAGCCTCTAAAGCCTGCAAACCAGCGATTGCCTTTCGAAAATAAGTTCCTTGGGCAATCGCTCAAAGAGTTTCAAAAACAGCTCTTCATGACTCAGTGTTTGCGCCTTCAACCGTTTTACATCAAGGGACATCAGCTCGTCCCACTGTTCATCGGTAATATTCAAACCTCGCAAATCCATATCTGAAAAACGGGGTATCCATCCGATCGGAGTCTCTTTGGCACCAGTCCGATCCAGCGAACGCTCCACAATCCATTTGAGAACCCGCATATTTTCACCGTAGCCGGGCCACAAAAATTTCCCCTCCTCATTTTTCCTGAACCAGTTGACGTGGAAAATACGGGGCGGTTCCGGCAGGGTTTTGCCCAACCGCAGCCAATGCTTAAAATAGTCACCCATGTGATAGCCGCAAAAAGGAAGCATGGCCATGGGATCACTGCGTAAAGCTCCCACTTGACCTTCCGCTGCGGCGGTCATTTCGGAACCCATTGTAGCACCCACATATACGCCATGAGACCAGTTGAGAGCCTGGAAAACCAAAGGCACATCATGCATTCTTCGTCCACCGAAAATGAAAGAACTGATGGGAACTCCGGCAGGATCTTCCCAAGCCGGATCGATGGTTGGACATTGTGCTGCCGGAGCCGTAAAGCGTGAGTTCGGGTGTGCCGCAACACGACCGCAATCGGGCGTCCAATCGTTCCCCAACCAGTCTATTAGGTGGGTGGGTGGCTCTGTTGTCATTTCCTCCCACCAGACATCGCCGTCGTCGGTCAAGGCAACATTGGTAAAAATGGCGTTTTCGAGCATGGAATCCATGGCATTTGGATTGGTGTCATAGGAAGTGCCCGGGGCGACTCCGAAAAACCCTGCCTCGGGATTGATGGCGTAGAGACGGCCATCCTCCCCCGGCTTGATCCAGGCAATATCGTCGCCGATGGTGGAAATCTTCCAATCCGACAATTCATCCGGCGGGATCAGCATGGCGAAATTGGTTTTTCCGCATGCGCTGGGAAATGCCGCGGATACATAAGTCGTTTCGCCCTTGGGGGATTTTACACCCAGGATAAGCATATGCTCGGCAAGCCAGCCCTCGTCTCTTGCCATGCAGGAGGCGATTCGCAGGGCCAGACATTTTTTACCGAGTAAAGCATTGCCTCCATATCCGCTCCCAAAGGAGAATATGGAACGCTCTTCGGGAAAATGGACAATATAGCGGTTGTCTGGATTGCAGGGCCAGGGTACATCCTCCTGCCCCTCACCCAGCGGCTGACCGACCGAATGCAAGCAGGGGACAAAAAATCCATCCTGACCCAGAACTTCCAATACTTTGGCCCCGATGCGAGTCATGATACGCATGTTGACCACCACATAGGGGGAATCGGTTAACTCCACCCCAATCTGGGATATGGGCGAACCGATCGGCCCCATGCTGAAGGGGATAACGTAGAGGGTACGCCCCTTCATACAACCGCTGAACAACCCATCCAGAGTGCGGTGCATTTCGACTGGGTCTGCCCAATTGTTCATCGGTCCCGCATCGGCCTCATTGACACTACAGATAAAAGTACGGTCCTCGACTCTGGCCACATCCCGCGGGTCAGAGCGGCAGAGAAAACTGTTGGGCCGCTTCTCTGGGTTCAAGCGGATGAAAGTCTCACCTTCCACCATTTGCCCGCAAAGTATGGTGTTTTCCGCCTCGGAGCCATCGCACCAGTGGACATTTACCGGTTGGCACAATTCAACGACTTTTTCGACCCATTCGTTCAGGGCTATATGATTGGATTTAATATTATTTTCAGACATATGGGGTATCTCTACATTTTAGAAAATATTCTTAGATAGCTTTTCACCAAGGATTGGCAACAAATAACGATTATTTTCTAGTCCCTTTGTTTGCACCTTCATAAAACACAGACCTCAGAGGGCTTTTTGCGTTCGTGGATTGATACAATCAGGCATTGCAAGGTTCAACCGTTCCCAGGCTGAAAGAAGACTCAAAGATGAATAAACACTAAATGCTTTCCCAATCAGGCCACCCGTTCGACAATCAGCTGGGGAGGATTTGGCCGCTTCGGAGCGAGCCGATAGGCCGAGCGCAAGTATTCGAGCGAACTGTCCAGGCGTGATTCATCATTATAATGAATCATCATTAGAGGTTCGCCTTGTTTGACTTGAGTACCCACTTTCCTGATTTCAGAAACGCCCACGGCCGGTTCATATCTTCCCTTTTTATCAGTTGCCAGTAACTGCACTCCACGAGCGATCATGCCGGCATTAATTGTGTGGACGTAGCCCCTTTTGGGCGCAGGAAGCTTACGCACATATTTGGCTTCGGGAAATTTACTGTCATCGTCCAGCCAATCAGCCTTTCCACCTTGGGCAGCAACCATTTCCTTGAATTTTTCCAGAGCGGTGCCATCCTCCAGATGGCGCAAAACGGTCTGCTTGGCTGA
This sequence comes from Opitutales bacterium, assembly GCA_021772535.1. Classification (GTDB taxonomy): domain Bacteria; phylum Verrucomicrobiota; class Verrucomicrobiia; order Opitutales; family UBA2987; genus JAJFLU01. The sequence continues at coordinate 22,366 of JAJFLV010000241.1, forward strand.
AAGGGTGGAACCAGCCACACCAGCCAATCGAACGATTTCCATGCCGAGTTTGAGAACCAGTTCCTTGAGGTCTTCCGGTCCTTCCCCGCGAAGCAATTGCAGGGCCTCCCGGATTTCCAACCCAGTTCCAACAGTATCGCCCAACGGCTGGTTCATATCGGTCACCAAAGCGACGCAGCGACGTTTCATGGAACGACCGACGCGGGTTATCGAGCGGGCCAACTGCCGGGCCTGCTCCACATCCTTGATAAAGGATCCGTTGCCCCATTTCACATCGACCACCAGCCCCTCGGCCCCTTGGGCCAGTTTGCGGCTGAGAACGCTGCCAGTAATGAGAGGGATGCTCGGTATGGTGGCGGTTTTCTTCCGCATGGCATAGAGCGTTTCATCAATCGGGGCAATCTCCGGGCATTGCTTGACAATGGTGCAGTTAACGGTGGAAAGTAATTCGATGAATTTTTTCAGATCGACGTCCGGATTGAAACCCGGGATTGAGGACAATTTGTCCAGATTGCTGATAACAAACTCCTCATCCACACCATTCATCATGGGCATGACAACGCCACATGCGGCCGCCAAGGGCGCCAGCACAAGAGAGGTTTTGTCCCCCACACCTCCGGTTGAATATTTGTCGATTTTCGGCTTGGTGATCTTCGAAAGATCCATCACCTCCCCGGAAAGCATCATTTCCTCAGCCAGAAAGGCTGTTTCCTGGGCAGACATCCCACTGAAGTAAATAGCCATGGTCAGGGCGGCTAGCTGGAAATCGGGCATTCTGCCTTCCATAACCGAATCGACTACATGTCGGATTTCTTCCTGCGCGAATTCACCCCCATCACGTTTCTTCTCAATCAGATATTTGAAAGAGGGCTTGATGAACTTTCGCGGTGATAAAAGCTTTTTCCTCATTTTATATAAAATCCCTTGCTACCAGTGGATTTAGCAAAACCGTAAACCTTTTACCATTAGGCCATTAAGAAGAGGAGTGTCGAGCCTTTTCTGGATTCCAGGGTTTCTCCACACCTTCTAAAGCAGGGTAAACAAGCCAAAGACAACGATTTCAGAAGTTAAGGAAAATTTTCTTTTTTTTCCAAAAAAGTGGAAAATTTCTGATATTCGGCACTTGCCCCGACCCTCTTTAAGACCATTCCTTATTGATTTTAGATATGGAAATTTGTTTCAACCCGGCGGATTTTCTGGATCGGCATTTGCAAAAAGCCGCCCTTGAATCCGGCCTTTTCGAAAAGTCCTTCGATCCTCAAATCCGATTGGCTGATCCGCGACATGGAGACTTTCAAGCTAATGGCATACTTCCCGCAGCTAGAGAAAGGAGCCTCAACCCCCGTCAGACAGCCATCCAACTAATCGAATTTCTGGAGAAATCGGGGGAAATCGATAAGAATATGGTCGACTTTTCAGTGGCAGGCCCGGGTTTCATCAACTTTAACCTAAAAACCTCCTATTTGAAAGGCTGGTTGGCGGCCCACAGCACGGTGGACCAACTTCGCCGGGCTGCCGGGGACATCTTTCCAAAAAGGAGTTTCGTGGTCGATTTCAGCTCTCCCAATACAGCCAAACAAATGCATGTTGGGCATATTCGCTCTACGGTTATAGGAGAGGCCCTCTGTCGCTTGCTGGAATTTTGCGGAGCATCCGTCCTGCGCGATAATCACATTGGTGATTGGGGGACGCAATTCGGCATATTGGTATGGATCATAAAAAAGACCGGCTTTGACCCAAACCAACCCGTTGCCGACCCGTTGGGTGAACTGGAAGATTTATATAAAAAGGGAGTCGCTTTGACCAACGAGGAATCGTCCTCCCTTGAGGAGGCGCGTCAGGAACTGGTCAAGCTGCAAAATGGAGATGAGGAAAATTTGGCCCTATGGAAGAAAGTCAACTCCGTCAGCTATGGCGCTTTTGAGGAAATCTACGAACGACTGGGAATCCGTTTCGATACAGTCCTGGGGGAGAGTTTTTACCGGGAAAAGGTCGGGCGTATCTACCGGGAATTGGCCGAGACAGGGGTGGCGGAGGAAAGCCGGGGCGCTCTGGTGGTCTTTCACCCGGAACATCCACGATTCCGGGATCAACCTTTTATTATCCGCAAAACAGACGGAGCGAGCAATTATGGCACTACCGATTTGGCTACCATCCTGCACCGGGTCGAGCACTACAAGGCGACCGACATCCTTTACGTGGTTGATTCCCGCCAAAGCGACCACTTCGAGCAGCTCTTCCTGACAGTCCGAAAGTGGTTTCTGAAAAAAAACCTGCTCGTTCCAAGGCTCGAACACATAAGCTTTGGTACAATCCTGGGCGAAAGCGGTAAGGCAATTCGCACGCGCGATGGAGAACCGGTCAAACTCAAGGATCTCCTCAATGAGGCCGTCGACCGGGCCTATGCCATTGTCTCGGAAAAAAATCCCGATCTTAGCGAATCGGAACGCCGGAAGGTGGCCAAAGTTGTTGGCCTGGGAGCGGTTAAATATGCCGACTTGATGCAGAATCGAACCAGCGACTACCTCTTTTCCTGGAGTAAAATGCTCAGCTTCGAAGGCAACACCGCTCCCTACCTGCTCTACGCAGTGGCGCGAGTTCACAGTATATTCCGCAAAGCGGGCCTCAGGCCGGAGTCCGGGGATGGGCAGGCCAACCCCTCTGAATTTGAAACCGAGGCGGAGATGGCCCTGGCCCGCAAGCTGGTCGAGTTCTCAAGTGTGCTCAAACAAACGCTCAACGACTGGAGGCCTCATTTTCTCTGCACTTATTTGTATGAATTAGCGGGCGTATTTAGTGCCTTTTACAATTCGGATAAAGTCATAGTGGAAGAAAGTGGGGTTCGCGCGCGCCGCCTTATTCTCTGTGCCCGCACCCTTCTTTTCCTCGAAACCGGCCTCCATCTGCTCAGCCTGGAAACCTTGGAGAGAATGTAATTTTTGGGGGCAACAGTCTCGTTTTTCTACTAATCCACCTCTTGTCTGGATTGACAGCTAGCTGGTCCGTAAAATAATGTATCAGCTTGTTAGAACTGAAAAAATAATTTCAACTAAAAGAAGGAGAAAAAATGGCCAATCCCTTTTGTCACATTGAACTGAACACCACCGATCCCGATAAAGCGAAAGAGTTTTACAGCCAATTGTTCGACTGGGAAATGCAAGACATGCCGATGGGCGAAGAGACCTACACCATGATCAATGTGGGCGAGGGAACCGGCGGCGGCATGATGAAAAATCCCGTCCCCAATGTTCCCTCCCACTGGTTGTCGTATATCCAGGTGGATGATGTGTCGGCTTCCCTCGAAAAGGCGAAATCCCTGGGTGGCACGGTACTGCATGAAAAGCATGAAATCCCTCAATACGGTTGCTTCGGCATCGTTCAGGACCCCACCGGAGCGGTCTTCGCCATGTGGCAACCGATGACAGAGTAAAGGTTGTCGACTTGTATTCTTAGCTGATTTTTAGACGGAATTATGGTAACCTTGAGACAAGCTCAAATAGGTTTTCTCGGACGGCAATCTGGTGGTTCTGAACAAATTCTTTCTCTTCGGCGGAAAGGCCGGGGAGAGATTTTACCATTATCGGAGTGATTCCGGCATTGAGTGCTGCTTGCAGGTCTCTGATAGTATCGCCGGCCATGAAACATCCTTCCGCTGTTAATCCATGCTGAATGAGCATTTCGTTTATGAAGCGGGGAGAGGGTTTGCGATAAACCGCCGGTTCATCCGGGCTTTCGGGGGCTATACAAATGGCGCTAAAGCCAGGATCGGGTAGGTTCAGTAGATCGAGCATCCGGCGGTTGCAGGCATGGACGGCCTCCAGGTCGAACCAGCCCCTGCCCACCCCGCTTTGATTGGTGTGCAAAAATAACAGGTAGCCACGCTCGAGAGCTTTTTTCAGTCCTTCCGCCGCTCTCGGTAATAACTCCACTCCATGGGGGTCGGAGAGATAATTTTTTTCGCGGATGATGGTTCCGTCGCGGTCGAGGAAAAGGGCTTTACTCATTGGCCGCCCCGTAAAGGAGTATCTCCTCGGGAGTAGCAGTGGCTGTGCCCAGTTTGGCCACCACGACACCTGCGGCGGTATTGGCAAAATGGGCAGCTTCTTCGAGGGTAGCGCCCGCCGCCAGCGAGGCTGTCAGTGCGGCGATAACGGTGTCTCCCGCCCCCGATACGTCGAATACTTCGCGGGCATAGGTCGGTATGATCTTGGAAACCTCGCCCTTTTCACTTATAAGCATGCCCTCCCCGCCCAGCGTGATAACGAGGTAGCGCGGCGCATAACGCTCCCAGATGCGAGCACATACCTCTTCCGCTGGGTAGGGCTGATGGGGTTCCATTTCCACTCCGGCCATCTCCAGAGACTCGGCCCGGTTCGGGGTGATCAAGTCCAATCCATGGTGAGTCAGTCGGCGCTTGGGCTTGGGATCGTAAGTGACCAAGGCCTGACAGGTGGCGGCTCTTTCCTGCACTTCCGTAATCAATTCATTGGTCACGACTCCTTTGGCATAATCGGAGAGAATCAAGGCATCAAATTTTTCAATTTTTTCTAAAATATCGAGTGTGTGGTCCTTTAGAATAGCGCTATAGGAGTCTGGATCCCTCTCCCGATCCAATCGACATAATTGCTGCCGCCGGACAATGACACGCGTTTTCAAAATGGTAGGAATTTCGGAGTTGCCGAGGGCATCGTCGTAAGCCACCGAATGTTCCAGCAGCAAACCGCGCAGCATTATGCCCGCATCGTCATTGCCAGTGACCCCGCAAAGCTCTGTTTTCGCGCCCAGGGCTACCAGGTTCAAAGCTACATTGGCTGCTCCGCCGGCCACATAGCTGTCGCGGTCCACTTCCACCACCGGCACAGGGGCCTCCGGCGAAATACGCGAGGCGTCGCCCCAGATGTAGTGGTCCAGAATAATATCGCCGAGGACAAGTATTTTCAGATCCGCAATTTTATCGAGAAGCGCTTTCATACCTGGATGATTTTAAAGGATGAGCGATACAGGATACAGGAGAAATAAGACAGAAGGCGGGATTGTCGATTCCTGACACTTAAAACTTTCCCCCTTCATCATTCTCCACAAAATCTATTGCCGTTCATGTGAATTCCCAGCGGTAGTGGCATTTTGAAAGCATTTCGCAACCTTTCTTCGTAACCAGCACTACGTCTTCGATGCGACAGGCACCCAGACCCCTGTAATACAGGCCCGGCTCGACAGTGACCACATTGCCGGCCTTGAGACGAGGCCCTCCCCGGCTCAGGCGTGGGGGTTCATGTATTTCCAGACCCAAGCCGTGCCCGGTTCCATGAATGAATCCCTGCGGAATACCGTTTGATGTTTTTGTTTGGTAACCTGTTTTCTCGAAATGGGATTCCACAGACGAGTGTATTCTAGCTCCCGAAATTCCTGCCTTGATGGTATCGATTGCCAATTGGTGAGCCTCTCGCACCGTGTGGACGAGTCGACGCTGCTCGGGACTGGCGCGGCCCTTGAGAAAAGTGCGGGTCATGTCCCCGAAATAACCTGTGCGGGCGACCCGAGGGAATACATCGATGATGATTAACTGATTGGCCCGCAAAGGACCAGAACCTCTGCAATGCGGATCGCAAGCCTGGTCACCGCCCGCCACAATGGTTTGAGCAGCCAGGGCGCCCTTTTCCAAACAGGCGATCTCGATTGCCTGCCGGACTCTTTGGCTGGTCAGCGGGCGACCATCGTAAATCAATTTGCCATTTTTAATTTTGGCAGCGCGTAACATTTTTTCCGCTGCGCGAATTCCAGCGGCACTGGCCGCATTGCCCTCTTGAACGGCTTTGGCCTCAACCTCGCTTTTGCAACACCTACCGGGGAAAAGCGGACCTTCGGCTATTTGCAAGGGAACACGAGCGGCACGCAGCTTAAATGCGATTCCAGCGGGAAAATCGGTGGCTACCACAAATTCCGAAATTTTGAACTCACGCGCCACAAGACGAACGATATCAACTATCGTGGCGGCTTTTTTTCGATAATGTCGGGCTGCTTTTTGACGCCATTCTTCCAGGGAATACACCACGTCAAACGAAGATTCTGTTTTTAATCGCGATATCTCCAAGGCGCTGGCAAAGGCGTATTTTTTCCCTTTGAGGCCGAAGGAGAGAAAAGCGTCGGGCACGAAGGCCTGACCAAAATACAGTTGGTCGGCATTGACATCAGAATCAGCGTAAAGAAGCGGGGACGGGTTATGTGTCTTTTTTCTCCGAACCATGCGACCGTTAAGCATTGTGATTCCTGTAATATTGTCTAGAGAAAATCCATGGCGAAAAGACCTCGGATTTATTGGTGGGCGGTATTGGCTATTGGTCCGTTAATTCTATCGTCCTGCCGTGCGGAGGAGGTTTCGGTGGAATTAGGCCCCGAACCGGCAACCCGGGAGACTTATTTTTCCATCAGCTTGGGAAACAGCAAGTTCGAAGCACAACTGGCAGTCACCAGTTCGGAGATGAGTCGCGGCCTTATGCATCGAAAATCCCTGGGCAAAAACCGAGGAATGCTTTTTGTTTATGAAAAAGCCGATCAACTCAGTTTCTGGATGCGAAACACCTTCATTCCGCTGGATATTGGGTTTTTCGATTCCGAAGGACGATTGCGGGAAATCCGCCAAATGTATCCTCATGATGAAACATCAGTCCGTTCAAGAGATGAATCCATCCAATTTGCTTTGGAAACTAATATGGGTTGGTTTAAGGAAAAAAACCTTCTACCGGGTGTAAAAATTGACCTTGTGGCGGTGGCTTCAGCCCTCCGGGCAAGGGGCTTCGACCCGACTCGATATCAATTGCCCAGATCGCCTTAACCTCCCTGGGATGCCGCGGTCCCCATTCCATCGGACATGCGGGCAAAGAGTTCGAGGCCCCGGCGGGAGTTTTCCAGTAAATCCTCATCAAGCCGAATACGTCCTTTTTCAAAAAAAGTCAGAACCATGGAACCGCCAAAACGGAAGTAACCCTTTTCGGCTCCTTTCGAGACAGGCTTTCCGGACTGAAAAATTTGCCGAACCAACCCCACACAGGTGGCCCCTACCTCAATTATTAATATGGGGCCGAATTTATCCGTTTCAAAGAAAGTTAAAAACCGTTTGTTTTGCCACAGGATATCGATCCGCTTTCTCAAGGAAATCGGGTTTACTGAAAAAAGAAATCCATTAAGCAGCCGGGTTTTTCCAGGAATCCCCGATGCCGGAAAGTGGAACCGATGGCAATCCACCGGGCAAAGCCTTGAAAGAATCAATGAACCATCCCTGTAATTCCGGACAAGGTTGTCATCGGCCAATAGCTCGGGCAGGTTAAAGCGCTGACTTTTGACATAAATGCTGTCGGTCTTTGAGATATCCTGAAATCCAAGGTGTCGCCCATCAACGGGAAATAAGGCGGCTTCTGGTCTGGAATCAATTGGTCGTGAATCCGGTTTTAATCGACGGGAGAAAAAGTCGTTAAAAGTAGGGAAAAATTCGACTGGTTTTTCAAATTCCGAGGTGTCCAGCTCATAGGATTGACAAAACGGCTCTATTTTTATCCGGCTGCTGGGCCTGTTCATCTTCCAGCCGTACCAGTTGGAAAACCAGATTCTTTTGCCTGCCGCCCAGAGAAGCAACTGCCCGGAGGGTCTTTCGTAAGCCCACTTCAGCCAGTTCTCCCCATAAATCCGCTCCGTCTCAACCTGCCCGGTATAGCGGTTGAAAAATTGCACTGAACCATCGTCATCCATAAAATTTCTTTTTTGCCTTCCACACGAAAAGGGTGAGGATGATTTCAACGCCACGGGATTTCCGGGGTCAAAAGAAAAATAAGGTTCTACCACAATATATGGAGAAGGAGGCAGGTTTCAGCGTTCAGGTGTCAGGACTCGCCATTTCTGCCTCCTGTCTTCTTCCAAACGGGTCCGGCAGCCCGTCAAGTCGGTTGTAATTCCGGTTTGAGAATGCCGATGCACCGTAAATTGCGGTAGCGCTGGGCGTAATCGAGTCCATAACCGATAACAAATTCATCCGGGATCTGGAAACCCACCCAATCTACCGAAAAAGCAACTTCCCGCCGAGCCTTTTTCTCCAGCAAAACGCAAGTCCTTAGAGATGCCGGGTGCATATTCTCCACATATTTGACCACTTTGGTAATGGTCTTGCCGGTATCGAATATATCGTCCACCAAGAGGACGTGCCTGCCGTCCAGATCGAGTGAAAGCGTGCTTGTAATTCTCGGCGCCCCCACCGGGCTGGAAGCATCCTCATAGCTGGAAACCCGGATACAGTCAATCCTCACCGGCCCCGGCATATTGCGGACCAGGTCTGCGGTAAAAAGAATGGCGCCGTTTATGATGGAGATTACGGTTACTTCTTCCTGCCCGTAATGGGCGGAGATTTCCGCCGCAAGCTCCTTCACGCGAGTTTTTATCTGGTCTTCCGTAATTAAGGTTTTGGCGAGATCGTCCAGCATGGGGGTGGGGTTTTTCAGATGTTGTAGGATTTGATCTTTATTCTGTCCGGTAGAATCGCAAAGGCTGGTTCGAATCGAGCCAGCTTGCCCCATAAAAACGCATGCTCGAAGGCCCTGTCAATTGTCATCCCGAACTTTCCTCTGAAATATCCGGTGGATTTGCCCGCAATCCGTCTCGTCGCCAAGGGTGGAAGGAGGGAATACGGCAACTTATTCTTTTGACATGGTTTTCAGGCCCCGCAAAAAGACAGACTATGATTTCGGTGGAAGTCCGGAAATTGGTCAAAACTTTCGGCTCCACAGCCGCATTGCAGGCTATTGATATAGACGTCGAGCCGGGGGAATTGTTCTTTCTTCTCGGCCCCAGTGGTTGTGGTAAAACGACTCTTTTACGATGCCTGGCCGGGTTTTACATCCCGGATAGCGGAAGAATCCTGTTTGGTGACGAAGAGGTTACCAACCTGCCGCCCCACAAACGCAAAACCGGTATGGTTTTCCAAAGTTATGCCCTCTGGCCCCACATGACCGTGGCCCAGAATGTCGGCTTCGGGCTTGAACAGTTGAAAAAACCTCGGGCCGAGATTGATAAACAGGTCGCTGAAGCCCTCGATTCCATCCACATGCTTCCCTATGCCGGCCGCAAGCCCAACCAGTTGTCCGGCGGTCAACAGCAAAGGGTGGCTTTGGCCCGCGCCTTGGTCGTCCGCCCGCGCTGCCTCCTGTTGGACGAACCGCTTTCCAACCTCGACGCCAAACTGCGCCTGGAAATGCGGGTCGAAATTCGCCGTGTCTGCAAACAATACCGGCTGACCACCATTTACGTAACCCACGATCAGAAGGAAGCCCTTTCCATCGCCGACCGCATAGCGATCCTGCACAATGGCCGAATCCTGCAATCGGGGGCGCCCCAGGAAATTTACCGTCGCCCCAGGAACCGGTTCGTGGCGGACTTTATCGGGGAAACCAATTTCATTACGGGAAAGGTTATACGCTGCGGAGGCGGTCTCTGCTTGACCCACACCCCTCTGGGTGAAATTCAGGGCATCCTTGGCCATCCCGATAATGAACCGGCGGAGGGTTCAGAAGTCACTCTCTCAATTCGACCGGAATGTTGCCAACTGACAACCTTGCCCATAGAGGAAAACTGCTTTCCAGGGGCAATCGGAGAAACCACTTACTACGGTGAAGTCGCCCGTTACCAATTCCAAAGCGGAGAAATGAGCCTGAAAATATTCGAGCTTAATCCCCGCTATCTGGTGCATCCGGCGGGCAATGACCTCTATGCCTGGGTTGCCACCGAAGATGTGGTGGTCCTGAATGATTGAAAGACTCGTGAAGCGGAAAGCTCTCATAACCACCCTGTTGCTCGCTGCCATCCTTGTCTTTCCCTTTTTGATGCGCAAAGAGGAAGTCCGTTTGGTTTCGCCCGACTCGGTGGTTGTGGTAGTGACCCCTCACAACGAATCCATCCGGCAGGAGTTCAGGCGTGGATTCCGCCAATGGTACCGGGAAAAAACCGGTCAAAGAGTCGAGGTCGATTGGCGCAACCTGGGGGGCACCAGTGAGATCACCCGTTTTGTCAACTCTGAGTACTTGAATGCCTTCCGATTACATTGGGAAAAGAATTTGAGCCGAACCTGGAGCATCGAAGTTCAGCAAGCCTTTGCCGACCCCAATATTACCCCCGATGACACTCCAGAGGATGACACCCCGGCACAGTCTGCCAGGCGCGCTTTTCTTCAATCGAGTGTCGGTTGCGGAATCGATGTCTTTTTTGGCGGCGGCAGTTACGACTTTATCCAGCTTTCCAATAATGGCCTTCTGGCCGATAGCGGAATCATCGAACGCCACCCTGAATGGTTTGGTCCCAATGCCATACCCCAGTCCTTTGCCGGCGAACCTTTCTGGGACCCTCAAGGTCGTTGGGTGGGCGCCGTCCTCTCCTCCTTTGGGATCATTTACAATAAGGATGCCCTGCGCAGGCTCGGTTTATCCACACCGCCTGCTCAATGGAACGATTTGACTGACCCGCTCCTCTTTGGACAGGTGGCCGCTGCCGATCCTACTAAAAGCGGCTCCATGAACAAAGTCTTCGAAATGATCCTGCAGGAACAAATGCAGAAAATTCTCAAAGATCTGGAATCGGAAAAACCGGCACTATCTCCCGACGAAAGAGGAAATATGGCCATCCGCCATGGTTGGGACAAAGGCATGCGCCTGGTGCAAAAATTGTCCGCCAATGCCCGTTATTTCACTGACACTTCCACCAAGCCCAACATCGATGTCTCCCTAGGCGAATGCGCGGTCGGAATGACCATCGATTTTTACGGGCGTTTCCAGGCGGAATCCACTCGCAACCGCGGGGGCGGTGATCGCTTCGGATACCTCACCCCGGTCGGGGGTTCGACCGTCTCCGTTGACCCCATCGGAATCTTTCGCGGCGCACCCAACAATAAACTGGCCATCGAATTCATGGATTATGTCATGTCCGTGGAGGGCCAGAAGTTGTGGGATTTCAAAATCGGCGCACCTGGCGGGCCAAAACAATTTACCCTGCGCCGCCCGCCCATCCGCCCGGAACTTTACACCGCCGAATACCGCGACTA
>JAJFLV010000242.1 GCA_021772535.1 Opitutales bacterium
GTTCTCTAACCCTTCTTGACTCAAAAATTATTAAAATATTGCGCTTGAAGTGGTTTCGAGTCAACCATCGCTCCAGGATTATGGGGTTGGAACCTATCTCACAATCAATGATGAAAAAAACTTGGTCACCGGCAACATACAAGCGGTGTGGCTCTTTGTGCTTCAAACCATTTCGCTCAATTTTTCTTTCCGGCTACGAGCGTGAAGAGGTGTCGGCCATGAAAAATAAAATCAGCATTCTGCGCATGATCGCGGATCCGCGTCATTGGACGGAATACCCCTGGTTTCTTCGGTTTTTCTGGTGGCACAAAATTGGCCAACCCGCTCCCGACTTTGAGCTTCCTTCGGTCAATGGCGAAAAAATCAAACTATCCGACCTGCGTGGACGCCCCGTTGCATTTATGTTTGTGGCCCTGACCTGCCCCCCGGCCATTATGCAGGTAAAACGATGGACCGACCTGCAGAAAAAATATAACCGGGACGAGGCAACCTTGTTCGTCATTTACTCGCGTGAGAGACATCCCCGGGAGCCAGGCTACCGCCAGTATCGGCATACCCGCACGGATGCCGAAAAAACGGCCAATGCGCAAACGCTCGCCCAACAGACCAGCCTTCCCGTCCTGATCGATGGGGTGGACGAAAAGGTTCTCCGATTATATGGCAAAGTTCCCAACGCCGCCTTTGTCGTAGATTCGGAAGGACGCCTGGCCTTTTATTCCACCTGGGCCGATGCCTCCAAAGTCGAAGTGGTTCTGGATCTCCTTCTGGCTGAAGCGAAACCATAAAAATCGCCGGAAACCGCCAACTCTTTCTCAGATTCCTCTCACTAAACCTGGTGGGTTAGTGCCCCCTTCGAAAGGAGGGTGCAGAGAGATTTCTTCATCATTGATTTCCAGGCCCAAACCCGGCGCATCGCTTAAAGTGACATAGCCGTCCTTTTGACGGGGAAATCCGTCGAACAGGCGAAAATAATGATCGGAATAAAATTCCGCGTGGTATTCCATTATCTCGAAATTGATAATGGACGCGCACAAGTGCAGTTCGGCTTGGGCTCCAACCGGAGAACAAATATTATGAGGCGCTATGGTAATGTGTTTCGCCTCGGCAATGGCAGCGATTTTCTTCAACTCCGTGATCCCCCCGGCATTGGCCACATCCGGTTGTAGAACGTCTGCCGCGTGCCGTTCCACAATTTGCGCGAAAGGAAATTTCGTGTAGAGGGTTTCCCCGGTTGCAATGGGAATGTTGACCCTTTGGCGAACTTCTAACAGCTCCGCAATATTTTCCGGCGAAACAGGTTCTTCATAGAAAAGAGGCTTATACTCCTCCAGCCGTTTGCCCAATTGAATGGCGTTCATGACATTGAATTTGGCGTGGGCTTCCAACAGGATATCGACAAAAGGCCCCACGGCCTGGCGAACGGCAGCCATGCGATCCTCCGCCAGTTTTGCTTCCTCCAAAGAGATGGTGTAGAAATTCTCCTGGCCAAACGGGTCGAACTTGAGAGCGGTGTAGCCCATATCGACGACTTTCATGGCCTCCTCTGCATTCTGCTCCGGCGTTCCGGGGTTGGTGTACCAGCCGTTGGCATAAACCCGAATCTTTTTGCGATGCGCGCCGCCGAGCAATTGGGAAACTGGCCGATTGAGCAATTTCCCCTTCAGATCCCACAAGGCGATATCGAGACCGGAGAGTGCCGTCGTCCCGAGCCGGCCGCCCCGCAAATGGCCATCATGATAAATTGTCGTCCAATGCACTTCGGAATCCAAAGGATCTTTATCAATCAAAAACCTCTCCACGAAAGTGCTGACAAGGCTCTTGACCTCTTCATCGTTAGTCATCGATCCGGCGTCGCCGAGACCGTAAAGGCCGGGATCGTCGGTATTGAGTTTTACCACCAGCCAATTTCGCTTGGCATTATGGTGACGGGCTGAGAACTGGCGAAATTCGACTCCTTTGATAACGGGCATTGTTATTTCTGATTAATAAAAAATGGAAATTCCAGTAGTATGATGAATTTTGGCTTTTCGGCAATACTTGTGGCATGAGGCGGATTGCGAAAAATAATTTTAGGAATTTCTGCATCCTGGAACGTTACACCAGACAAGTAATACAAGAAAAGTTTGACATGCAGGACCTTATAAATTTTTCCTCCACTGTGCCCCGAATATTTACCCAGTGTTTCAAAAATTCGAGAAGTGATGAAGAGCAAGGCGCAGTTCGTAAACCGGCGCGGGAGCGTAGTAGCCTACATAACCAAGTGGTTTGCGGGCTGCGACGCAGCTATTCGCGCTTGTCGATTTTAGGCTTCTTAAGGACATATTCGAATCCTCACATTCTATGGCAACCTGATTTGACCGGTTATGCATCATTACACTTTCATTACAAAAAATTGTTCACCCGCCCATAAGAAGCCGTTTGGAACATTGGGGTTAACTGCAAGCCTCAGGATGCGAAGGGAGACGGCTGCGCTCGTTTAACAAAGGTCGTTAGCAAGATCCTAATTCATCAACGAATGACTGATATACCACACGGGGGATTCCACTGGGTCGACGCCCTGATTATAGTCGTTTACCTGAGTACCCTGATGGGCATCGGGCTTTATTTTTCAAGGAAGCAGAGGTCTTTGCATGATTACATCCGCGGGGGCCGGAAACTCGGCTGGCTAACCGTTGGGATATCGTTGATGGCCGCCCTCAACAGCGGTTTGGATTATGTCCAGGCGCCCGCCGCCGTCTTCGCTATCGGTATGGTATTTATCATGGGGTTTCTCGCTTGGATACCGGCTTATCCCTGGATTTCACGGGTGACTTTGCCATTTTACAAGCGCCTCGACGTTTACTCCGCCTACGAGTATCTTGAACAAAGATTCGGGCTGACTGTTAGATGTATGGGATCCATCATATACATCCTATGGCGTGTGGGCTGGATGGGGGCGGCCATCTATGTGCCATGTTTGGCGGTTCGTGCGGCCACCGGTGGAGAACTGAGCATCACGCTCATGGTAGTGGTGCTGGGATCTGTTGTCACCGTTTACACCATGCTGGGCGGAATGAGGGCTGTGGTATGGACTGATGTGACGCAGTTTTGCATCATGTTCGGTGGTCTCGCAGCAACCTTTATTTTTATCGTTTCACAAATACCGGGTGGTATGAGCGAACTTTGGGGTTTAGCAAAGGAAGCGGGTCGGTTGAGCCCCTTCGGCCATGTCCCTCCAGCCGAAAATCTGGCTGAAAATTTTATAAATTACATGACAACCGAAGTCACTTTCATGGGTATATGCATCATGATAGTGTTAAGCAAGTTCACCGCATATACGGCTGACCAGATTGCCATCCAGCGTTTCCAGGCATCCAAATCGTTGGCCGAGGCCCGCAAATCTTTTATCGTCAGCGCCATATCCGACACCGTATGGATGTTCGTCCTCGGTTTCATTGGATTGGCCCTTTTTGCATACTTTCATCATTTTCCCTTTCCCGAGGGCATGCAGAACGATCATGTCCTACCCTACTTCATGTCACTGCATTTTCCCATAGGGCTCTCCGGAATCGTTATCGCGGCCATATTTGCGGCCTCCTTGTCGAGTGTCGATGCCGCCCTCAACTCCGTCACTTCAATCATTATGGTTGATTTATACAACCGCCTCATTTTGGGCCGCAAAGGCCCCGTTAAAAATCTTGAAGAGAGCGAAAATCGGCGTCAACTGAAAGTCTCCCGGTTTATCAATTTATGTCTCGGTATTATGATGATTATCATCGCCACCAACATCGAGGGAATGGGTGAGATCTACCAGGCAGGCAACAAAATCCTGGGCGCCTTTTTCGGGCCGCTCTTTGGCATATTTTTTCTCGGCATGTTCAACCGGAGAAGCCATTCGGCCGGAGTGGTCATCGGCGCCATGGCTGGACTGTTTTCCAGTTGTTTCTCCTCGTTCTTCAGTGAGATTTCCTGGCTGCAAACCGTTTGCGGTCGTTTATTCGGCGATGGGTTTGTATATTTTTTCACCAATCTGAGCTGGCAATGGCCCTCCCCCATAGGAATCACCATGACGCTTATTGTGGGCAGTCTGGCCAGTATTTTGATACCCGTTAAACGTTCGCAGGAAACGCCCCTGACTTTTCGTGAGGTGATGAAAAGACCGCTGCCGGAATGAACGAACCGGTATCCTCAGGAAGCAATGTCAGGTCATCTGTCGCGTGCAGCGAATCATCATATCACTGATTTGCACAGTGGGGGACGTTGATAAAATATAGAGAACGGCATCGGCGATATCGCTGCCTTGCAACGGTGTAAATTGGTATTCAGGTTGTTCGCCTGCGGCTATCTTGTGGAATTCCGTATCAACCAAACCAGGCGATATCATGCAAAGTTTGATCCGGCTTTTTTCCTCCGCCAGTTCATAACGAAGCCCATCCGTCATAACTCTAAAAGCAGATTTGATGCCGGCGTAAAATGCGCCACCTCCGCCTTGCACCAACCGGTGCCCCGACATGGATCCGATGTTGATAATGACGGCCTCCTCTTTTTCCCTCATTTCTTTAACCGCCTCCTGTAGGCAGAGTGTGGCAGCGCGCAGGTTAACGTCGAACATGGTCTGTAGTTGATGTTCCTCCAGGTCGGCGATTTTACTTCTATGCGCAACTCCGGCATTATTGATGAGAACATCCAGAGGACCCCAGTGGTCCCGCAATCTCTGAAAAATTTTGTGGTTGGCCTCCGGGATAGACTGGTCCGCGGTTAGCGCCAGCGCTTCGGCGCCACTGGATTCGAGGCGTTCTTTCAATGCTTCCAATCGCTCCGACCGCCTTCCCGTTATGGCGACTTTCATGCCCACCCCGGCAAGCGCTTCCGCCGTCGCATAGCCGATTCCCGAAGTGGCTCCGGTGACCAGTGCGACTTTCCCTTTCCAACGTTTCAATCGATCATTCATTTTTTCTTTATCGCATTTCTAAATGAGTCAATGTGCCGCCGGGAACAGCCGCAGGCGACACCCATCAAGCGAAAGTTCAGCTCTCCAGCCGCTCCGCTATCCAGACCTTGATGACCGACTGGCGGGGCACTCCCAGCCGCCTGGCCTCTGCGTCGAGCGCATCGACTATCCAAGCCGGGAAATCCACATTCACGCGCCGGCTCTCCAACCCGGGCCGCCGGAGGCTGGAAAGATCGAGATGTTCAGTAATATCCTCCCCGCGATCGAACCTGGCGTCCAGTTCTTCCGTTGTGATGATGGAATTATCCTTGCGCTTGCGTGTCTTCATAGAGATGGGCTTCCCCTTTGCGCGTGCGGCGGACCGAGATGATACGGATGTTTTCATGGCGATAAGTAATAAATGCGATCCAGATTTTTTCCTTTATTTGACCGATGACGGCAAAACGTGGTTCTCCCTTGGCGTCAGCGGCGATTTCAACACGGTTGCCATCTTCCCAAAGCTGTTGGCATTCCTCAAAGTCGATTCCATGTTTTTCCTTGTTGGCATTGCTTTTAGCCGGATCGAATTCATAGTTTTCAGGCATTCAATATACAAAATCTATATAAAAAAGGTATTAAATCAATACAAAAAGTATATAATTTGGATAATTTATACACTTTTTTCTTTAATATTCAGACTTCCCGAACAAAACCTTTTAACGTAAATTTTGGAATTTTTCCGGGGATAAACCCGCATCCCGGGCAATCGCTCCCATGGTAATCGCATTAATGGGAATTTTTCCATTGCTCATCACAATGTGACCGCTCTGACAAGATCATTTCCAAAAAATTTTCCCGATAAGTTCAGGACAGATAAACTGGCCGAGTTATTCTTCATCGTCATCGTGGTGCAATTCCTCTGTCAAAAATTGACGCAGGCGGCGGCGGTCTCGCGAAGTGGATTTCGCGAACTCGGCCGCCTCCCGGCCCCTTTTAAGGTTGGCTGCAATATCCGGTTCAGGGGTTAGGTCTTCCATGAAATCGCCTACCAGCCGCGCGCCAACCCTGTTTTTGAGTATTTCGAT
>JAJFLV010000243.1 GCA_021772535.1 Opitutales bacterium
GAAGACTTCCCTTACGGCATGACTCATCACCTTCGTCTCGAAGGAGGTCGAATTGCGGCCACTGGAAGTTTCAATTCAATATCAAGAATCAAGTAATAACCACTTTTCTGTCCAATCGTTGAATCACTTCTAACACTACACTCCCTCCCATGCCGTTTTCGCTTCCAATTTCCACTTTTAAAGAGCAACACGAAAATCCCAGGGCTGACCTCTTCATCCCCCCTATGTCTTTTTCACACTGTAAATCTCAACATTGCTTTCTTTTCCACGTAACTTGGCCGTATCGATCTTTTCTGCTTTAAACAGATTAGTCAAATCGAGCTGATCCAGTAGATTTCCGGACGCTAATAATTCACGTTCAAATTTATTGCACTGCTCTTGAATTCTCGCTGTCGTGTTTAAGACGTCACCGTTGTAGATGACCTCTCTCTTAATATCCCCGATTTGGGCACTAATCACCTTACCCGAGTGCACACCAGCTTTAAACTCAGGTGCGAAACCATATTTCTGTATGTAGGTGTTGCGATTCTCATTTACATTCTTTTTGATCATAAAAAAGATTTCCAGGCAGTTGGCATTCTCCAGTCCATTCTTTGTTTCCCAGGTGAAGACGACTTCGTCTCCTACATATTGATAAATTTCTGCTTTTGTCATCAGTACAGGTTCGGAGATTTCGTGAAAGAATTCATTGAGCAAAGAATAGTACATTTTGTGGCCTAATCTTTCGGCAATACTGGTTGAAGATTTCACATCGAGAAACATAAAAATTCTTTCCTCTTCGGTCGGACTGTAGTATTTGCCTTTCAGGAATTTCAATAAAACGCCTTCGCCCAAAAGTCTGTTGATTTGCAGGTAAAAAATAATAAGCATGTAGATAACCAAGCTATAAACAATGATCACAACCTGACTACGGCTGAGCACAGATTCATAGAATTCATCGATATTTTTACCTTCAAAGAGCCCAACGAACAACCCAATGGTCGCCGTCACCAGGAAGATAATTGATGTGTAGAGTATAGTCTTGACGATAATCAACCAGGTGAAAGGCAGCCTGAGAAGTTTCTGTTGCGTCTTCGGAAAAAGAAATAATTCGAGTACTCCTAAGGCCAATCCTAGCGGTAAGCCAATTAGAACACTTTGATAACCAACATACTCCTCGCCGATGAGTTGATACATCATCCCTGCCAAGCAGGTAAAGGAGCAGATGACAAACAATAATCTAAGTTTTCTAGCCAGTATTGGTTGCATTCGAAGAAAAAAGGAAAAGAAAGGGGTCAGCCCTTAAGTTCGCGCCATTCAGGGCCGACCCCTTCACTTTCCCCCTTTTGCTTTTTCAAAACAATACTTTTTTTCTGTTGTTCCTCACTCGGGGGGGGTAGAATATTTTCCACTCAACAGGGAGCGCTATGGTGGAGTTACCTGAGAAGTTACCAACCGATGATTAAAATGAAAACAATTAGACTATATATTATTGCAGCCCTATCGCTGTCTATTCTTTGCCTTTGCCAGAAGCTCTCTGCGGAGGAGGACTGGGTCGAGTTTGCTTCGGATGAAGCCCATGAGGGTTTGATCACAGTCTCGCTTCCGGGTGAACCGGAGTTTGAACAGAGGACGATTAGCACGATTCTCGGTGACATCGTGACGAACATTTACGGAGTGGACTCAGATTCCGGATCCTTCAGGGTCGGATTTGCCAGGATTCCACATGGTATATTAGATGAAATGAAACGCGAAGATATCTATGACGTGGCCAAAGCGACCTATCTTCAAAATAGTTTCGGAATTGAATCTCAGTATTCCGAATTTGTGGTGGAGAAAACCGGACTTATCGGAAAGGAGCTTCTGTTTGGATGTCCGGGATCAGGGGTGGAGCATCCGGGATTTAACGGTAGAGCAAAGTTCTACCTCGACGGCTCCCTCTTGTTCATAGGGGTCACTAGGGTCCCAGCGGGTAAATCGACTGCCGACTCAGACCGATTTTTTGCCTCCGCTAAATTCACTCCTCAGGAACCATGGCAGAGTTTCAGGTCAAGCCTGGAGGATGAGAGTTTCCTGAGCATAAAAATGCCTTCCAATCCCGAGCTTAAGGAGTCGGCTTCCAGAACTCCATTGGGAAGTGTGAGGCATCACGATTATGCGAATCGTGAAAAAGGGGCCACTTTTCTGGTATCCTATTCGAAACTACCGAAACTGGCCGTTCGTCTGGCGGGGTCGAAAACTATTTTCAACAATGCGCGTGGAGCGATTCTATCGAAAGCCTTTGCCGAAGAAGTATCTTTCGAACCGGCAGATAGTCTCAATCCAGAAGGGATGGAGCTGGTTTACCAGACATGTGCAATAGGAGGAATGCCCAGTTTTAAGGGAAGTGCACAGATGTATATTGAGAAAGGCCAGTTGGTCATATTGAACTCTATCGTACCGGAGACGAGGCCGCCAGAATATTCTGAACAGTTCTTTGGATCCCTGTCTATTTTCGGATCCTAGATTCGGCAGTGACGACAGCTCGTAACTCATCATTTCAATCTATTGACATTACACGCATGAATACATCTCAAAATGGCAAAAATACTGATTCATCCGGGCGAGACAGTCGCGGGCGGCAATCCCGGCGGGAGTTCCTGGCAATGCTTGGCGGTGGTATGGTGGCCTCGCTTCACACCGCCTACTCAACACCGTCAAAACTATCTCCCGCGGTCAACGCGGACCGGGGGCCGCTACATTTCCTGAGCCTCACGGACGTCGCCCGGCTTGTTGAATCGCGCGAGATCTCTCCAGTCGAGCTCACGCAGATGATGCTGGACCGGATCGATGCGAAGGATTCCCGGCTGCACAGCTACACGACGGTAATGGCGGACCAAGCCCTGGCTGCCGCACGTGCCGCCGAGGGAGAGATTCAATCCGGAGGCTACCGAGGCCCCTTGCACGGTGTACCGATCGCGGTCAAGGACCTCTGTTACACGAAGGGTGTGCGGACGATGGGCGGCCTGAAGGTACTAAGCGATTTTGTCCCGGAATTCGACGCGACTGTGGTCTCGAAGCTTGAAGCGGCCGGTGCTGTTCTACTCGGAAAGCTGAACCTCACCGAGGGCGCCATGGCAGGTTATCATCGCGATTTCGATATTCCGGTCAACCCTTGGGGAGAAGAGCTATGGGCGGGAATGTCCTCCAGCGGGCCGGGTGTCGCAACAGCAGCTGGCCTGTGCTTTGCTTCGCTCGGAACGGACACTGGTGGGTCGATTCGCTTTCCGGCAATGGCTAACGGCATCGTTGGCCTCAAGCCGACCTACGGCCGCGTGAGCCGTTATGGTGTCCTTCCGCTTGCGGAATCTCTGGATCATGTAGGGCCGATGACGAGAAGCGTCCGCGATGCGGCTATCATCCTCGAAGCGATCGCGGGTTTCGACCCCAACGATCCGACATCCCTCAAGGACCCGGTGCCAAACATGCTGGAGGAACTCGGCCAAGGCATCAAGGGCGTCCGAATCGGGTTCGATCGCGTCTTTGCGCTGGACGGAGTCGAGCCCGGCCTGGCGGCGGCGATCGAGACTGCCGTTGAGAGTTTGGAGCGCTTGGGAGCGGAGATCGTCGATGTTAAGGTCCCCGACGTTATTGAGGTTCAATCCGCCTGGGTTTTCATTTGCGCGGCGGAGGCGGTCGAATCTCATCGAGCAAACTATCCCGCCCGCGCGGATGAGTACGGCGCTTATTTCCACGATTTTCTCGACTTTGGTGCCGACTTGAGTGAGGAGGACCTCGAATATATGCGTGGCGTCCGAACCGAATTTACGAACAAGTTCACGGCCCTTCTTTCCAACGTCGACGCTGTCGCGATTCCCGCTTCGGTTGATGTGCCTTTTGCTCTTAGCCAGCAAGCGCAATACGGATCCATGCCGGACTTCGGCACGGCCGTTGCGGAGAGCACGAAGTCGCGCGGTATCGGAACTGAATTTACCTATCCCCTCGACTTTGCGGGAACGCCTGGCCTGGCCCTTCCCTGCGGTTTCTCCGATGAAGGCCTCCCCTACACAATGCAGTTAGCCGGCAGTCATTTGAGCGAAGCAATGCTGTGCCGGATCGGTCACGCCTACGAAGAGTCAACAGAATGGCACAGGAGACACCCGCCTGTGTGAAATCTAACAAGGAATGGTTAGAACGGTTTGGCGAGAAAATGCCAGGTCGGAAACAATGGCGCCCTTTCAATCGCCAATTCAGTAAGCCCGATCTTTCGATGAACGAAAAATGAAAGCCTCGTTCGTAGGCGTCGAGAACGCTAGCCGCATCCTTGACGCAGCGAAACATCCAAAGGGTTCCGTCTCGCTTTTGCAGGGCGACTAACTTACTCTTCAGGTCCTTTAGTGCTTGCAGAACGTGGGCCAGATCCGCCCGGTTGCGATAGTCCGCACCGCATGCCTTTTGGTTTGCCTAGTTCCTGCTGACATCCCCGCCCTCCGTGCCGTAGTCTTCCCACACGACGGCCTCCGCACACTGGGACGTAATCCCTTCGGCCCGGTCCGGGTCTCGGGTCATCGCGGTGACCGAATGGCCCGGATCAATCAGTTAGGGAATCAATGAATGGCCGATGATGCAGGTCGCTTCTGCAACGAATATCCTCATTATTGTTCTTCCGGTTTTATATTTGAAGACGGCCTAGAATTCTTCGATGAAGATCGTGTTCGATTTTACTGCCGAAGGGCATGAAAACTGAAGTTTTAAAACACGAAATTCCGTTCCGCAGGTGGAATACCGCCTTCTGTTTTGCGAGGCGAGAGCGGGCCATATTCGTTTAGGCTGCTCTTAATTAATATGCTTCAGAATCAATCCGAACTGGCCTGGATACTTAGGATGGGCTGGAGAATTCGATTTGTAAGGAAAATTACAAAAAGACGACCTAGATAGAAATGAAAATTAACAATTACAATTTTGATGAGAAGCTACGATCTTTCCGGGATAAGGTTATGGGCATATCGGCAGAGACTTCGAGAGTCAGAAACCGACCGGCCCGAACCGAGGCTTCCGAAAGTGAGGGACAGAGTTCTACACGAATCACCGTCAACGTGATGCCCAATATCGAAGGTAGAGCTTCGGGTCCATTCGTGTGGGCGCTCGCCCTAGGCGCTTCACTTTTCCTCGCCCTGCCGATCACTCTGTTTCCCTCCGAGAATCAGAATGCCGTAACTTCGGTGGTGGCGATCAACATGTTAGACCTAACTCCGCTCCCGGCGCCGTCCGTTCAAAAAGAATCGCTCCCGCTTGACCAACTGGATGGCGTAGATGATTGGAGGGGTTCCCCCTCCGGGATGAAGCACAATCATGCGATTGCTTCGGTGATTGGAGCAGAGGGGCCGCGGGAAGATCCCCTGGATCAGTTTACCAATTTGAATCGGAACGCGCCGGAACCGTTCTGGTATCGCATACAGCCAAAGGAGAAACCTGACCAGGCGATCACCATAATGATGCCGGATGACGCCACTTTTCGGGAGTCCTATACCCGCTCTCCGCTTGGAAAGGTTTCCCATCATACTTACACCGCAAAGGGGAAGGGAGCTACCCTTACGGCGTCCTACTCACTGATCCCGAAGATTGCGCGATCGCTTGTTGGAGAAAAGACCATTTTCATAAAAGCCCGAGATACCGTCCTTGAAAGGGCCAACGGAGAACAGAATTCCATGGAGCCGACCCAATACATGGGTATCGCGGGAATGAAGTTGGTTTACACAACAAGGCCGTTAAATGGAAAGCCTTCGTTCAATGGAGTTGCCTACATGTTTATCAGTGGTCAAACCCTCGTTGTCTTCAACGCGGTTCTTTCGAATCAGCCTCCTAGAGGCTTCGCCGACCGTTATTTTGAGTCTATCGAGGTAACGCATTCTCCTGCCGCCGCCGAGAGACTAAATTCTAATAGTTAAAACTTGGTCTGACATTCTAAATAACCAGTCGGTAGAATAGGAGAATGTCATGATCACACAACAGAAAATCATCAAGAATAAGCTTGGACTACTGAATCTGTCCGGGTAACCGGGAAACATATCCCGGGCCTGCAAAGTGATGGGCTGACCCGTATGACCCGCATGGCGCGAAATTAAGGCCGTTTTTTGAAAATCTTCCTCTTGCAGGTCTTCCTTTTCGTCCCTTATTCTTTTAATAACAACAACTTGCATAAAAATAGAGGAAGACGAAGATTTCATGCTGAAGTTCGCCCCATTCAGTGCCACCACCTCAGGTCTCTTTTTAAATTCGTTTGACTAAACAACTAGTTTAATCTACTAGTTTGTTAATATGAAACAAGTGAGTGCATTTGAGGCGAAAACACATCTTTCCGGTTTGCTCGATCAAGTTGCCCGCGGGGCGACCATTGAGATCACTCGGCGTGGCCGTCCGGTTGCTCGTTTGGGACCTATTCCAAGAAAGGCGGGCGAGGAGTTGGGGTCATTGGTCGATTGGGCGCAGCGCATACGAGCCCAAAGCAAGCCTGGAGGCTCTTCGCTGAAAGCCCTGGTCGAGGAAGGGCGCCGTTAAATCAAGCTCCTGGTCATAGATGCGTCGGTTGCCGGGGCCTGGTTTCTG
>JAJFLV010000244.1 GCA_021772535.1 Opitutales bacterium
TGGCCCGATCACGATAAGGATAATTTTCCACTTGAGAATCACTTTCACCTCCTCGTCAATGGTGCCTACAGCAGCAAGGAGCTTTCCTATGACGACATTCGATTTGAAATGCTCCTGAAACTTCTGACCGGAACTGCGGAGGAGGAAATTGCTCTTGGAGAAGCCATCATTCCTGCCATGGTAAAAGCTAACGAACTCCCAGCTTTTATTTACTCCACACCCAATGCGGCAAAAGTCGGCACCAGTCCTTATTTGTGGGCTCGCAATCTTCTGGCTAATCGCCTCTACCGGTGCCCGGTGGTTTATCTTGAGCCCTATGTTCTCAACAATCGGGATGTTGCAATGCGAGCGCGGATGGGTGATTATGAAGGTTATCTCGAGGTGGAGGGAGCCTTGCGCAAAAGCCTGATTCGTGAATATGCCGATGGGGTCGTTGATGGGCTTCTTGCTTATTATGGTTCCCGTTGAGCTAGTCCGAACAACGATCTCCCTTTGACTGTGGAACTTTTCGATGGCCAAATTGCTTTTTAATTTTATTCAGGAGTTTGATAATTCGATGAAAAAATGTTTCCTGATTTCGCTTTTCACCTTTGTACTCGGTCTGGTTTGCCCGGGAGAAACTGTTATCGAGTTGGTCCAGGGGGGAGAAATTAAAGCAGAAATTATCCAGGAAAAACCGGATCGTGTGGTGGTAGACCTGGGATTTTCAGTGATTTCCATTCCACGGGACTCAATTGCGCGGATGTATTCTGGTGAAGAGCGGTATTCGGAGGATGAATTCGGTGAGGACTTTTATCGTACCGACAAGAATGCTCAAATGGAGTCAGTGAAGGAACAGGTGGAGGCTATTGGCGAGTCTGTCGTCATGGTAAGAACGCCCACCGGGCTTGGTTCCGGATTTCTTATACACCCCTCCGGTTATGTGGTTACCAATGACCATGTCATTGCGGGCGAACATGAAATTTCAATCACTCTTTATGAAAAAACCGCAAATGAGTTGCTGAAAGTCTCATTCGAAAATGTGCGTATCGTCGCCAGTAGCCCGGAGTTGGATCTGGCCCTGTTAAAAATTGAAGATATAGAGGATCGCCTGTTCCCGACGGTTCCTCTGGGATACTCCGATTTACTGCGCTCCGGGCAGACCGTGTTTGCCATTGGTAACCCCTTGGGACTGGAAAGGTCTGTCTCTCAGGGGATTGTAAGCCTCAAGGACCGGTTGATTGCGGGTAGGCTTTTCATTCAGACCACTACCCAGATTAATCCGGGAAATTCCGGCGGCCCGCTTTTCAATCGTCGGGGCGAAGTCGTCGGCGTTACCAATATGAAGGTAAATGCCTTCGGGGCGGAGGGGCTTGCTTTTGCCATTCCCTCCACTGTGTTGAAAAGTTTTCTCAAAAACAGGGACGCTTATGCATTTGACTCGCGCAACCCCAATTCCGGGTACCGCTACAACAAGCCACCAAATATTACTCCCCAAAATATTCCTGATCGATGAGAATACCTTCTCCATTTAATTCGACCATTTTTCTGGCAATTGCGGTGGCATTGTGTGGCTACTCGACGTTGATTGCGCAGAGACCCTTGGAAGAAGCGCTTCCCGACGATACCATCTTTATTCTTAAAATATCCAACTTCGCCCAAGTACTGGAGGACATGGAAGAGAATCCAGTCCTCGCAATTTGGAATGAAGAGGATGTTCAGGAATTTTTTGAACCACTGGTTGGTCAACTGGAAAAAGCGTTTGTCTCCAGTAACCTGAAAGAGGAATTAGGCCTTGAAGATGATCAGATTAAGGAGCTTTTTCCGGGACAGATGGTCTTCGCCATGACTGATCTGGACATGAGCAAACTGGATAATGATGACTATTCAGGTGGCTTCATCGGCCTGGTTGAATACGATGGCGATTTCGAGATTATTGATAAACTTATCCACCATTCCCTCGAAAAGCCTGATCTTCCGGCAGAGGTCAAGACTACAGTGGTAGAGCAGGAATACTTGAGCGCAAAGCTTTGGATGCTGGAGGAAGAAGATGATGAGGTAGAGGAAGAAAGTGATGCTGACCTTGAGGATCTGGAAAAAGAACAAGAAGTATGGGCGGTCTATGACAACATTTTATTGGTTTCTACCTCTTTGCACCGAGTGAAGGATGCGATTTCCCTGCTGGAAGAGGATTCCAGGGCAAATTCTATCGTCTCTAATGCTACCTATTCCCGGATGATTGATGATAGTGAGGAAGCGGAGTTATTAATCTACCTGGATCTGCAAAACTTCTTTACCTTGTTGAAGGCCGATGTATTGAACAAGGCTCAACCCGCGCAGCCTAATTTTCTGGCAATTACTCCGGAGAGTGTATGGCAGGCCCTGGCGCCAGAGGCGATGGAAGGAATATATGTCACGGTGGACACCAACGGTCGTGAGCCGGTTATTTACTCAGGGTTTCTTTTTTCAGAAAGACGTGGCATTTCCAGCCTGCTGGCCTATGCCGAAGGAGAAGTGTCCAGGCCCGATTATATATCCAGGGAAGCCATGTCCGCCAAAGTCACCCTCTTCAGCTTAAGTGAATTCTGGAGAAATCTGGAGGGTATGATCGCGGGGATCAGTCCCTTTTGGTATCAGTATTATGAAACCTTTCTGGATCAGGTGAAAACACAGGCGGGAATCGATCTCAAAACCAGTTTTTTCAACAATATCGATGACGAAATTGTCAGCTTCAGTGAGTTGGGACAGCAGAAAGCTCCCAACATGTCCCTGGGATTGGAGGATGCCGATACGGTTATAGTCCTTTCCTTAAAAGACCATCAGGGATTTGAAATGGCTCTCGAAACCTTGAAACCAATGCTCGCCGGTTTTTCCTTGGCATTTGAAGAAAGAGAATATTTGGGGACTACGATATTCTCCTTTAAATCGAACTCGGTTCAAGATGGCCAAACCGCCGCAGGACAATCCTTTTCCTATGCCTTGACCAATCGTTTCCTTTTGCTCGGCCTTCATTCGGTCTCTTTGCTTGAAGCCACTCTTGCCCGCTTGGAGGAACCGACGGATTCTCTTTGGGATGACGAGGATCTGGAGGAGGCGCTGGACGATCTTCCCCCGGGGGCAACCGAGTTGAATTACCAGGATTTCGGCGCGTTCCTCAATACCCTCTTTGTTACCCTGGCCCGGGCCCAAGAGAGGGTTTCCAAAGAGGACTCAGATTACTTTGAGTTTTGTCTGCCTGACAAACTGCCGGGAAAACTGGATTTTCCTTATTTCCTGGTCGCTAAATCCTATTTGGAAGAAAATGGTCTATTTGCCAAAGCACTGGTACGAAAAAGAAGTGAATAGGTTGACTCATAACGGTTTAATGGGCTTGGTTGTTGGGGTTTCCCTCTTACTCTTGCAAATACCTCGCGGTTTAACGGCGGATTCGCCCGGCCTGGCGCCTATTGATCTTTCAGGGCCGGAGGTGACCAAGCTCGATTGGAATACCCGCGCTCTTACCCTCTGCGATTTGAATGGGGACGAACGGCTCGATTTTGCGGTCATCAACAATAACAGCGCAAAAATCGACCTGCTTTTACAAAGAGACCCCGATGCTCCAGTTGAAGAGGTTCTGCGTACCGTGCAAAAAAACCGTTGGGAACCGGTTTTGGAAGATGCCCGTTTCCGGCGGGAAAGCATTGTCAGCGGAGACTTCCTTTACGCTTTGGCGGCAGGAGACTTGAACGACGATGGGCGAACCGATTTTGCTTATACCGGTAATAAAGTCCCTTTGACTGTTCGTTATCAAGGCAGCGAAGCTGCATGGAAGGAATCTTGGGAATATGAGGAGTTGGAGCCGGAGCAGTGGATTTCAACTTTGCAGATTGCCGACCTCAATTCCGACCGGAGGAACGACCTTATCGTTCTGGCCAAGGAGAAACTGTTTATTTTTTATCAGAACCAAAAAGGCGGTCTGAGGGAGCCGAAATCTTATAGTGTGGCCGACGAAAACAATTTCGGATTGCAGCTTGTCGATCTCAACAACGATGGTTTGGTCGACCTATTTTATGCTCTCGCTCAGACCAAACGATCAATCCGGTTGCGCCTGCAGTATGAAGACGGCGATTTTGGCCCGGAAATTGCCCTTCCGCTGGAATCCGCCACCTCCAGTATTCGGACTTGGCCAAAAGCTCTGGAAGGTCGCGCCGGGTTCGCCTTTATCCAGTCAAAAACCAGACACCTGGAAATAGCGTCACTGCATCCCTCCTCACCGCTTGGTGGTTTGGTCGAAGATTTGCAGCCAACCACCTATTCTTCGGGAATGACGACCAATAACGCCAACCTTTACACCATGGGAGATTTCAATGGCGACGGGTTGATCGATTTGGCAGCGGGTGATTCCCGCGAAGCTCGAGTTCTGCTTTTCTGGCAAAAGGAAAACGGAATCTTCTCCGAACCGATCCCATACCCCTCCCTGTCTAATCTCTCCGCCATTTTCGCGGCTGACTTTTCAGGTCAAGGCCGTGCGGATTTGGTAGTTTTAAGTTCTAAAGAAGGCATTTTGGGCTATTCCCGTTATTCTGCTGAAGGACGGCTCGAATTTCCCGAGCCGATTTCGGTTGAAGGGGCGCCCATTACCCTAACGGTGGAGGATATCGATCAGGATGGGCGTGACGACATCGTTCTGGTCGAGAAAATCAAAAAGAAATACCGCCTGACAATATTGCTGTTTCCCCGATTAAATCGAAGCCCGAACGAAATTGAAAACGATCAATTATCCAATTCTGCTGGATCAGCCATTCAATCCATTCTTCTCGACGACCTGAACCGGGATCCGGAAGCCCTTTTTGTCAAAGACTTCAATGGCGACGGACTTCCTGAAATAACCGTATTGATTCCCAGAGAGGCGGCCCGGATCTTTGTTCAAAAGGAGGATAATACTTTTGAACCGACGGCTATCGATTCCGCTGTCCGCAAAAGTTTGCTCACCAATCTCGATTTAAGCCAGTTAGGTTTGGGTGATCTGGATGGAGACGGTTTGCGGGAGATATTGGTCGGATCCGATGGATTTGCCCGTTCCCTGCGATTGAATGAAAAAGGCAGCCTTGAAATCACCGATCAGTACAACGCTCGCCGTGGTGAAGACAAAGTGCGGGGTCCTCTCGTCATTGATATTAATAGCGATGGAGCGGGCGAACTTTTATTTTATGACGAAAAGGGCGAATCCATCCAGGTCCTGGAGCGTGATGAAACTGGGGTTTACCGCTACCAAAACTCCTTCGAGGTGGGCAAAATCGATCTTCTTTCGGCCCGTTCCATTACCTTGGGCAGGGATTCGCGGGAACACATTTTTATTTTTGGAAATGATCGCTTTTGGGTAATTCCCATGGATACCGCCGGATGGGAGATAACTACCGTTGCGACCTATGAAACCGACCTTAAGGATATCCGTTACACGGGGTTGGATACGGGAGACTTCGATGGAGACGGGAATCCCGAGATCATTGCGCTCGATGCGCAAAATCATGTCCTCGAAATTCTGCGCGAGGTAGAGTCGGTTGGGTGGTCAAGCGCTCTTCACTTTACCGTATTCGATGAAAATCCACATTATCGGGGAAGAAAAGGGGCGAACTTGGAACCACGGGAGCTCGTGGTCGGCGACCTGACGGGAGATGGGCTGGACGATATCGCCCTTCTCATTCATGACAGGGCGCTTTTTTACATCCAAAATTAATTCCCGGATTGGAGTTAATCAGACCTTTCCCAATTTTGTTTATCGATTTCTGGTAATCCTTCCAAGAGGGCTAAAGAAGGAAGATTAAGCAGGGAAAGAAGGTCGTGTTCGGTCCTGAGTGGTCAACATTCACTCCCTCTGAAACCGTTATTTATCTGAAAGCCTTGCATTAAAAAGGCAATTGGTACATAATGATTATTTCTCCAGTCAATACCCATATTAAGTTAAGTTCGTGTCTTCAAAAATTTCTGCCCTGGACCGTTTGGAAAAGCTCCTTCACTCTTTACCGGAAGAGCAGGGCACCGGTTTGGTGGATAGGATTCGGACGATCGACTCCTGGCTTGAGCAGCACCGCAACAGGCTGGATCCGCGTTTGGCTCATTTTCTCGCTCGGCGCAGTTATGACAAAGCCTTGAATTATTTGCAAGATGAAGAACGGGGCTGAACCCGCTTTTTGTTTCACAAGATCAGGGTAAGGCTAACCCTCCTGCAGCCGGACCGGAATACCCGCCTCGGCCAGTTTTTGCTTCGCTTCGGCAATAGAAAACTCACCAAAATGGAAGATGGAGGCTGCCAACACCGCACTTGCCTTGCCTTCTTTGATTACTTCCGCCAGATGGTTTAGGTTCCCCGCCCCTCCGGAAGCAATAACCGGCACTTCGACGGCTTCGCTGACGCGCCTCGTCAACTCGATATCATATCCTTTCAAAGTGCCGTCGCGATCCATGCTGGTAAGCAGTATTTCACCGGCCCCGAGTCGGCAGAGTTCTTTTGCCCATTGCACTGCATCCAAAGGAACAGGCTTGCGGCCACCATGAGTGTAAACCTGCCAACTCTTACCGTCTGGATTTCTCTTCGCATCGATTGCTGCCACGATGCACTGGTTTCCGAATTTTTGTGATGCCTTTAACACCAGATCCGGATTCTCCACCGCAGCGGTGTTGAGGCTGACTTTGTCTGCCCCCGAGCGGAGCATTTGCCGAATATCTTCCAGATTTCGCAACCCTCCGCCCACAGTCAGGGGCATGAAACATTGGGCGGCTGTTGCTTCCACCACTTTATGCATGATCCGCCGGCCGTCGCTGGAGGCGGTGATATCCAGAAAGACCACCTCATCGGCCCCCTGTTTTTCATAAGCGGCAGCGATTTCCACCGGGTCGCCGGCATCCCGGAGCTGCTTGAAACGAATTCCTTTGACTACACGTCCGGAGGTTACGTCAAGGCACGGAATAATTCGTATGGAAAGCATTTTCGATTAGAAGGGGTGAAGCAATACCCCCTTTGATGAATGCGGAATGAAAGGAGCCGGCATACGGGATATTGAAATGCCTACTCTTCCGCGAAGACAATGTCAGGCTCAAAGGAAACGGTCAATCGATATTGCTGCCCGGGGCGCATGATCAATGGATGGTCTCGTGAAAAAGTCTGCAGGTAATGGATGTTTCCAAAAAAAGTTTTGAATTGAGGCTCATTGGTAACCACCTCGGTTTCTTCCCAACTGGCCTGGAAATCGTCCTTCAGCACCTGGCACCGCAACCCCGCCGGTCCCAATGTGTAGGTTGTGCCGATTCGGTAGATGGAGTGGGGGGCGCCGATGACCAGGACATAGCGCATATGGTCCATTTGCACCCGATTTTTGACCCGATAGATGAAATCACCGGTTACTTTGTTGCCGGCGAAAGTCCAGGACACCTTTACATTGCCAATTCCGTTAACGATTTTTTCCTCCCGGGTGATGAGCTCAGGTTGTTCGTATCGAAAGTAGAATGAGCGCCGCAGGCCAAGACCCGTCACGCACTTCTTTCCATAAAAGGCCGGTATGGTCACCTTGTCGCCGAAGGTCAGCTCCGGGATCATGACCGGAAGATAGTGGTTGGCGGGCCAGTCGAAAACACCGGGACAATGAGGGAAGGAAAGGGAGTTGGAGGAGACCGCAGCCGAGGCTCCCACCAGAGGTAATTGAATATGCAATCCGCTGTTGGTATCCTGATAGACGAACAGTCCCTGCTCCTTGCGATTGGTTTTGTCGAAAATTACAAATCTTCCGCTGGTTTTGGCCAACAATACTTCAGGCTTCAATCCCCCGCCGATGGATCGGGCCAGCCGGGCCCATTGGCAGAGGTAGCGAGCGCCATCGAAATTTGCCATACGGGTAGTGTGAGCCTCAACCATGCCGCGCTCTCCGTCCCGGATTACCATATTACCGTTTTCCTGGTCCAGGAAGGTTAAAAAGAAAAACTGAAAGAGGCGGCGCAGAATATCGTAGTAAACGGCTTTCTTGTCCTCGGAAATCCAGCCATCTCTCATGCCCTGCAGAAGGATGCTTATACAGTGCATTTGCCCGTAGGCGCCGATGCCCCGGCCATAGATCCAGCCCATGCCGTCCTGCCGCACGATATCCGGCAACATGCGGATGTATTTTTCCGCAAAGGTGCGCAGGCTGGGCAGCTTGCGTTCCCTCAGGTGCATATTGGAGTGCAATTGCATTGCCTGGCGTATGAACACGAAGCTGACCACGCCATAAATGTCGAATACGCCGCCGATTCCCTCATCGGGGCCGTCGTCCGCGTAATTGGCTGTGCTGTTGGCCTTGATGCGCTCAATAAAGCGGTCGATCAACCTCCCGGTTTCGTCTTTTTTGGATAGCCCCATGCTAAACCGGGCAACTGCTTTGGCCACATTGAACGCTTGCAGGTGATTGCTGTAATCGGTGCGCGCCAGCAGGCGGTGATCCAGCTTTTCACGGGTCGGATCGAGAAGCCTTTCCCAGACCGGGTTGCGGTCCTTGGAGGGGCCGAAAGAGAGAAGGCCGAGGGCGGTATAGGCCAGACCATTTTCCTGGGGCGCTTCGGTAAAAGCCTGTGCCGTTATGGTACGGGCGGCCAAGTCAACCAGGTCGTGATCGTCCAGTTGGGCGTCACCGGTCAACCGATGGTATTCACCGATGGCCAAGGCGGCGTGTCCGGGTTCATCAAGGCGGGGATTTTCGCCTTCAACTGGCGATATGGAACCGTCCTCGTTGATTGCGCTAAGGTTTTGCCCCAGCATTGTGCGGGCCATGTCGAGGCACTGATCAGCAAAATTATGCATGCAAAAAGAAAAACGGCAAGTTAGTGCCTGCAAAAGAAAATGCACGCAAAAAATGAAAAATCTTGCTTCGAGCAATCCGGCGTTCCCACTGATGCTTAGCCGATCTGGCTTTGCCCATATCCCGATATTCCAACGGCATTAATTGATGAATCCTACAGAAATTTTCTTTCAAGGTGTGATCAGTTCGAGGAATTCCGCGTTGTTTTCCGTTTTGCCCAGGCGCGTTATGGCGAGTTCCGCAGCGTCGTCCACTTTCATATTGGCCAATGCCCGGCGGAAGAAATGACAGCGTTCCAGCATAGCCGGCTCCAGAAGCAGTTCCTCCCTCCGGGTGCCTGAAGAGGAAATGTTCATGGCAGGCCAGATGCGCAGCTCGGCCACCTTGCGGTCGAGCACCATTTCCATATTGCCGGTTCCCTTGAATTCCTGAAAAATAAGGTCGTCCATGCGGCTACCTGTTTCCACCAGAGCCGAGGCCATAATGGTCAGGCTGCCGGCCTCCTCCGTGTTGCGGGCGGCGGAAAAAAGCTGGCGCGGTTTTTCCAGGGCGCGAATGTCGAGACCGCCGGTCATGGTACGCCCGCTGGATCCGCGAGCCGAATTATGGGCGCGGGCCAGCCTTGTCAGCGAGTCCAGCAAAATCACCACATCCTTGCCCACTTCTACCAATCTCTTGGCCCGCTCGATGGCCAGATCGGCAATTCGCAGGTGGCTGGTCACATCTTCGTCGTTGGAAGAGGCCAATACTTCGCAGGGTACGCTCCGCTTGAGGTCGGTCACCTCCTCCGGCCGCTCGTCCACCAGCACGATCATAACATGGCACTCAGGGTGGTTTTCGAGAACACCCAAGGCAATATCGCGCAGAATAATGGTTTTTCCGGTCCGGGGTGGAGCCACGATAAGACCCCGCTGCCCTTTCCCGATGGGGCAGAACATATCGATCGCTCTAACGGTCATGGCGCCGTCCTTGGTTTCAAGTTGGAGCCATTTGTCCGGCGTGATGGTGGTTAACTGGGAAAAATTGATTTTCTTTTTGCGCTGGTCCACCGGCAATCCGTCGATGGTTTCGACGTAGCGCACTTTGGGGTTGGGAAATCGTGCATCCCGGTTTGCCTGGCCGCAAACCCAGCTTCCCTTGTTGATTTTGAAACGGCGGAGCAGTTCCCTGGGCACAAAGGGATCGTCGGGGCGTATCCGTCCGTTGCGGGCCGGGTTGATTAACTGGCCCGCTTTGTTTGGTTGAGGCTCTAAAATTCCCTCAACAAGCCCCTCATCGGGCGATTGTTCGTTCTGTTGCATTCGCAATATATAGCTTATCCGAGAATCCCGAAAAATTGGGTGAATCTACAGGAGAAAAGATTTTCCAGAAAAACCCTTGGGACTCCTGCCAATCGTCTTGTGCTGCCCTCAAGTAGTATTCCAGGCAACTTAAATCAAGACAAGCTTCACTCAAACCTAGACTGCGCCCGGCCATTGTCAATGCTTCAAATGAATTCATTATAAAAACTTATTCATTTGGCTGGATGCCGCTTTCCACCGCGGTGTCTCGAAGGCTCGCAACCACTCCAATCGGACACCAAATAACCAAAATATGCTTTCGGCCTCTTCACGGAAGTGCGTTTAGCTTAAACCTTAAATCTTTGTCAAAGAGGGATTAGCGGAATATGTCGGGTTAGCATTCCCAACGCTTGATGTGGTCGGCTGCCCGTCGCTTCTCCTAGGCCGTCCCCGCAAGAGGTGCCGCCTGGC
>JAJFLV010000245.1 GCA_021772535.1 Opitutales bacterium
AGTTCGGTCCAGCAGGGGTTGTGGCCGATCACCGTTACGCGTTTCAGTGTGTCGTCCAGATTTTCAATAATGCTGAATATTTTGGCTTGGCCGGCTCCGTAGAGAGAGTTTTTTACGACAATTTCTGAAACCGGATAGCCAAGGACAGAAGCGAGGATTTGGGCCGTTTGTTGTGCGCGCCGGGCGGAGCTGGTGAAAACCGCATCGGCAGAAAAACCGCGCTCCGTCAGGAGTGTGCCAATTTGTTGAGCATCCCGTTCACCCTGAGGATCAATGGGACGACTAAAATCGGTATAGCCGGGTTGATTCCATTTCGACTCGGCATGCCGGACCAATGTGAGCCACTTCATCGCTCCGGGCTCACGGTAGTTTCAAATAGTCTTTTGCCATAGGTATCTTGCACTGAACCTGTCATTGAGCCCGCTTTATCGATAGAAATCACTCCAAAGTTAAACCATTTTTTTGCCTCCTCCCAATCAGTGACAGAATCCATCGTTTCCGGTCCGTGGAAAAAAAGGCTTTCAGGGTTTAGGGTCGTATCGAAATCCCGGGAGGGGAATAATCCGGCGCTGATGGGGCCAACGACGAATTCATGGAGTTTGAATGAGGGGTCTTCTTGAGGAAAAGGCGTGTAGCGAAAAACTTCGGCAAAATGCACATCGGTGGTAATCCAGACAAAATTCCGTTTTGGCAGACCCTTCATGAAAGAGATGAGGTCGAGGAGTTCGTTTTCGAAACCGGTTTCCTGGTCAAAATTGGCCCAGCCATCGCGGCCATCGACGGACGGCCAACCGGTGGGGATGGACATGGGCACGCTGGAAACGATGACTTTCCACAAAGCGGTCGAAGAGCGTAATTTTTCCTGCAACCATACCATCTGCTCGCGGCCCAGCATGGTTTTTGGCTGACTGGGGTTATCAGGGGAGATCTTGGCATCGCGGTATTGGCGGTTGTCCAGGTAGAATACTTCAAGATTTCGGCCCCAACGAACGTTGTAATAGAGGCGGTGGGGAGCGCCCGGGTTTTCCGCGATGGGATTGTAATCCTCGAAGGCCCTGCGTCCGAGAGGAAGAAGATGTTCTCCGGGAATGTAAGGAGGTTCCTGGCGGGTATCGAGTTGAGGTCCGAAGTCGTTGACAACCTCGTGATCATCCCAAATGACAAAATAGGGGACTCGGGCCAGCAATTGGCGATATCCGGGATCCTCCCTGTTATATTTCCAATGGGCCCAATAATCCTCCATATTGGCTGCAGGCTGAAAACTTCCCGGGATCTGGGGATTGCCAAATTTACCGGTTTCCTCACAGGTATTGTCGGCGTAGATCATGTCCCCCAGGCCGATAAAAAAATCCATGGACAAGGCATTGATGGCGTTGAAAACAGGATAGCCTTCCTTTGCATCCCGGCAAACATTCTGACCGGCCAAATCCCCGCTCCAGGCAAAAGTAACCGCTCTGGCGGAGGTGGCTGAGGGTCCGGTGCGGAACTGGCCGGCAACAGGGGGGAATTTCGCGCTCGATTCCCGGGTTTCGACCGTAAACCATACTCGATAATTGAAAACAGTATCGGGCTGCAAACCGTGGATTTTTATTTTTCCGGTGAAATCGCGCTCCGCTGCCACCGGTGTGGATTTTCCCAGAACAGTAAGACTCTCCGTGTCCTCAACGCGCAAATTCATGAAGGACGCGCGATCACTGCGGGACCAGAAGATGGCGCTGCCCTCTTGAACCGCCCCAATGGCCACACCATGGGTTACGGGAGCGTTGCCGAATTCCGGAGCTTCGTCCACCGCCCTTGCTTGCAAAGGAATCAATAAATGAACTATGGTGAGAAATAATACGGGAAATGTATTACGGAATTTTCTCAAGTGAATCTTAGGGTTGGGGAATGTGGATATGCGCATAATAATGGTAAACCCAATGCCTGCACCTTCAACCGGAGAAGTCAAAATTCTTTTCAACGGCTAACTCAACCCGGAAAGAGATTCCTTGGTTGCTAGATAGAAATAAACATCCTTGAAATCGGAATCGAAACCATTTTACGGTGGTTGTCGGCAAAACTTGCCGGCCGGCTTTTTCACATCCGAAAGTATATACGAGGAGGAATGGGAAAAGATTTTCAGCCGCCGCTGGCTATGCGCCGGAAGGGCAAGTGAACTCCAAGGGAGAGGAGATTTCAGGCAATGCAATCTGGAAGGAGAAAGTATCCTGTTGGTCCGGGATGGAGAAGAAAAGCTACATGGCTTTTATAATCATTGCCGTCATCGTGGCGCCAAACTGTGCGAAGACCAAAGCGGGCATTTCGGGGAAAACATCCAATGCCCCTACCATGCCTGGACTTATTCCTTTAACGGCAGATTGAGCGGCGCTCCCAACATGGCGGAGGTGGAAGGGTTTAGGAAATCCGACTACCCTTTGGAACGCATTGCGATGGAAGTCTGGGAAGGATTCATTTTCCTCAATTTCGGGGATAAGCCGGAGCCCTTTGAGCGCACGTTCGCACCCGTTAAGGACAAATTTGCGCAATGGCGGCTCCCTGAGCTACAGGTTGCCCACCGCAAGAGTTACCCGGTGGGGGCAAACTGGAAGCTGCTTTTTCACAATTTTTCCGAGTGCTATCATTGTCCCACGGTTCATCCCCGGTTAAACGACATCACCCCTTACAAGAACAGCAGCAACGATTTGAAGGAGGGACCCATCCTGGGCGGTCCCATGCTGATCAAGCCCAAAGGTGGGAGCCTGACCATGAGCGGGCGGGCCTGCGGGCCACTCCTGGCCGGGAGGGAGAATCGCCAAAAGGTCTATTTTTATACGTTCTTCCCAAACTTATTTTTAAGTCTGCACCCGGAGTACGTAGTCTCCCACCGCCTGGAGCGGCAAGCCACCGGCGAAACGCTTGTTCACTGCGACTGGCTTTTTCACCCTGAAGCTATGGAGAGCCCGGATTTTCGGTTGGAGGAAGCCGTTCAATTCTGGGATATGACCAACCGCCAGGACTGGCATGTTTGCGAATTGACGCAAAAGGGGTTGCTATCTCGAAAAGCATTGCCCGGTCCCTATGCCAAGCTGGAGAGCATGCTGGCCGCTTTTGACCGGGAATACCTTGGAGTCATGGGGAAGAGGGACCAATCCAGGGATCAGGAGCAGTAAGGATTCTGGTCAGTGTGCTTCTTGTCTCTTTTGGCAATCAGGTTATCTGGTCCGATGGGGATTTCGGTTTACGCCAACTTTTCAACTTATCCTCTATAAAGGCAAACGTCTCTTCATGCTCTTTGCGGCCATTGCCCTGGAGGTAAAGGGGTTCCCCAAAAGAGACCCGCACATTTCTATCGGGGTGGATGCGGCCCAAATCCTTAATCCATTTGCCACAGCCCCAAGCCTCTGACTGGACTGCCACCGGCACGACGGGGACACCTGCGCGCCGGGCCAATTTTACCCCGATCGAGTTGAAGGATTCGGCCTTTATGACGTTTGTCCGGGTGGTTTGCGGAAAAATGATAATGGAGATCCCCTGATTCAGCAACTCCGTGCCGCCCTGTAATACTTGCCTCAGGTCTTCCCGTGGGTTTTTCCGAGTTACCAGGATGGGGTTCCGGCTTAAGAAAATATGTTTCAAAAAGGGCATTTTAGCCAGATCTTCCTTGATGACGAAAGTAACCGGAAGATAAGGCCGAATGATATATGGGTAGCAAAATCCTTCAAAGGTGCTCATGTGGTTCCCGACAAAGACACAGGGGCCATCCAAATGAGTTAAAACGGAGAGGTTATCAACCTGCACGCGAACCCCGACCGACTCGAGGGCTCTGAATATCGTTTCGCTGCTTTTGACCCATTCCTCATCCCTGTATTTACCTTTAATGGCGATCCTTGAGGCCTTAATTACCAGAAAGAAGAGTTTCGTATAAAAAACCAGCGAAGGAAATTGGCGGGCCAGAAATGATATCCTGGTCGCGCTGGTAGAATATTTGTTTCCTTTGGTGATTGGATCCATTGACATAGAAGCAGGAGGAAAATCCCGACTGTTGTTAACTAGAACCTATCTCAAAATCGCAGATGAATGGTGTATGAGCAGCGTTCCGACGGGGCAGCCGGGCTGGCAGCCCGGCACGCCTCGTCGCGCCTTGCTCAAAACGCATAATTGCTCTCTGCATCAACATCATCGAATTTGAGATAGGTTCTAAATACTATAAATAATAA
Source organism: Opitutales bacterium (assembly GCA_021772535.1). Taxonomy (GTDB): domain Bacteria; phylum Verrucomicrobiota; class Verrucomicrobiia; order Opitutales; family UBA2987; genus JAJFLU01. The sequence goes on from JAJFLV010000245.1 coordinate 4,197, forward strand.
AAGCAGTATCTTGGCGTGGTGCAACCCTTCCATTACCAGTTCCAGAAGTTATCCGAATTGTTTTTGACAGCATTATAACGGCCAATGCAAGGCAGCCTGCCGTCAATGTGAATATGAACCCGATACCCTTAAAAATTCTACTCCCCGCCGCAAGAGACGGGGTATCTACGCATTTTTATCTCTCGCGGCGCGGGAGAACGGACATCGGGGAACAAGGTGTTTTTTTTAACCCTGTCGCAAGCGACAGGGAATGATCAAGTTCTGAAAGCTCCTAAACCTCAATGCATTCCGTCACCAATAGATAATATTCCTGCTCAGGATCGAGGGGTTCGATCATTCTACTGGCGCGCTTATGGTAAACAGGCTGGCGGTAGAAAAGATCAAGAAACGCCTTAATGCGTTCTTTGGTTAAAACCGCTCCGACCGTCCCCTGGTCGTAGAGACGACCCCCGAATTGGGCACCCATGATAACTTGGCACGCTCTCCGAAAACCACCTTCACCCAAAGAGCGGTCCACAACGTACCTTCGGTCCGGCAGGCTGACCAGATTCCTGTCCGGAGATCGCCTTTTTTTGCTGAATCTCCTGCTTTGCGGTACAACGACGCATAATTCGTAAACGGTCATTTACAGTCGAGTAAGTCGGTCGCATGTCCGGAAAATGTAGAGGAATCGGCGAAAAAATCCACCGCAGTCAATCATGTGGATTTGATCGTAGCTGAAATTCTATTGGGACTTCCCAGAAATTCCAGTCTCCAGCAGATCAATGATGGCGGTCTTCAACTCCTTGCGAAGGAGCAACAACTCACCCCCGGACCCCATATCGCGGATTTTGACAGAATCCGCAACCAGCTCCTCCGAACCATAGATCAAGGCGAATCGGGCGCCGGATTGACCAGCCTGTTTGAACTGTTTTGCAAACCCGGTTTCTTTCAAGGGGTATTCGACCCTTAAACCAAGCTCACGCAGGCTCAGGATATCGCTCAGAGCGATTGCGCGCTCCTTGCTTCCGCCCAGTATGACATGGATGTCGGGAACGGAAACCACGCCGGGCAATAGATTTTTGCGCGAAAGAAGGTCGCAGAGAGTTACGTCGCCCATGGCGAACCCTGTGGCCGACAAATCTTCATAACCGAGTTTTTGTACCAGCCGGTCATAGCGACCTCCACCGGCCAGAGACCGTAATTTTCCTTTGCGCTCAAAAGCCTCGAAAACAAAACCGGTGTAATAGGCCAAACCACGAACGATACTCAGGTCGATTTCCACATACTCCATCAAGCGCATGTCCTCAAGGTGCCCCAGAAGGGTCCTCCAATCTTCCAGACGACGTGAAATTTTTTCAAGGGCATCATCATCGCAATCAGTGGAGCCCGATAGAATCTGCTGCATTCTTTCAAAATCCCGCACGCCACTGAGCGACTCTATCGCGCCCAACAGATTTTCCGCCGATTCCCCGGCAATCCGGGCCAACTTCTCCAGCGTAACCTGCCGGTCAACTCTTTCCCGTTTGTCGATAATTTCAAGAGCGCCAGCCGTTTGATCTTCCGAGATGCCGTTTGCAGCCAAAAAATAATACCAGATATTCCGGTCGCTGAGACGCAGGCGAAAATCTTCCATACCCAAACCCAATGCGGTCAGGCTCTTTATGCAGAGAGCCATCAGTTCGGCATCGGCGGCCGGGCTGGGTTCACTCAAGATATCGGCGTTGAACTGGTAAAAAGCCCGCAAACGGCCTCGTTGAGGTTTTTCATAGCGGTAATGCTCGCCAATGTGGAACCATTTTATGGGCCGCTTGAGGCTGCCCGCCCTGGCTCCGGCCAAGCGCGCCAGAGAAGGCGTCATTTCCGGTCGTAAGGCTACTTCGCGCCCTCCTTTGTCGGTAAAGGCAAATAATTGGGAGACAACTTCGGGGCCGCTTTTTTCCCGAAAAAGGTCAAGCGGTTCGAGAATGGGGGCATCATATTCGGAAAAGCCAAAGGAGTTGGCCGTTTGCCGCCAAATGCGAAAGAGATGGTTACGAACAGCGCACTGATCGGGATAAAAGTCGCGAAATCCCGGAAGACTTTCGAACATCAGGTGCAATTCCCCGGTTAAAGGGCGGTGCGGAAATCCAGCCTGGGCTAGTCCCCAATCCGATTCAGATTGAGGCGTTTCAGCTCAGCCTTGAGTTCCTTTCCCGCTTTAAACTTGATAACCGCACGCTTGGGGATGATGACATCTTTTTCGGGTTTATTGGGATTGCGCCCGATGCGAGACTTACGCACCTGCACTTCAAAAACCCCGAAATTGCGCAATTCGACATTTCTGCCCTCAGAGAGAGCTTCGGCGATTGCGTCCAGAGTCAATTGCACCACCTCGCGAACTTCCTTTTGTGGAAGACCCGTTTTATCGTAAATGTTTAAAACGATGTCTCTTTTTGTCAGATTGCCGGACATAGTGGTTGAATTTTGGGGTATGACGGAATATTGGTATGGTCAAAGTATCTTATCATCTGATACTTCTGTAAATTTACAAGATAGTGTCAAACAATAAATTATGAGCGATGAACCGAAAAATCCCTTTGAGGAAATACAAAAGCAAATCAGTGCGGCTTTAGGCGGAAAAAACGTCAGTTTCAGCATCCAGAAAGGTCCTGAAACATCAACACCGGAGGGAGAAAAGATGCTTGGCCAGAATGCGCCAATGCACGAGGACGAGGAGCTTATACTAAAGCGTATCCAGGAATTCAGCCTCAAACCAAGAGAGATACGCGATTATCTTAACCGATTTGTTATCAAGCAGTTAGAGGCAAAAAAAGTCCTTTCTGTGGCTATTTGCGATCACTATAACCATGTACGCCAGTGTATCGATAATCCTGCTCTGCTGGAAAAAGAATACCAGAAGCAAAATATCATCCTTCTGGGGCCTACAGGGGTTGGCAAAACTTACTTGATGCGTTGTATCGCCAAGCTCATTGGCGTGCCTTTTGTAAAGGCCGACGCAACCAAATTTTCCGAAACCGGCTATGTCGGCTATGATGTTGAAGATCTTGTGCGGGACCTCGTCAAGGTGGCCAACGGCAATGTCGATCTTGCCCAGTACGGCATCATTTACATCGACGAAATCGACAAAATTGCGGGAAGCTCGGAAGCTTTCGGACGCGATGTGTCGGGCCGCGGAGTGCAGATCAATCTCCTCAAGCTGATGGAAGACACGGAGGTCAATCTCTTCAGCCCGACCGATATGATGGCCCAGATGCAAGCCATGATGGAAATGTCCCGCGGAGGGAAAACCCGTAAAAAGACCGTCAGCACCCGGCACATACTTTTCATTGTCAGCGGAGCCTTCGACAAGCTGGGCGAAACCGTCAAGAAGAGACAGATGGCTTCTCAAATCGGTTTTGCGGGCACCTCGGAGGATTCCATAAAAGACGCGTCGGATTTTCTCAAATACGTGGAAACGGCGGATTTTATCAAGTATGGATTCGAGCCGGAATTTATCGGCCGTCTGCCGGTGCGGCAAGCCTGCGACCAATTGAACAAAGAAGACCTGGCTCAAATTCTGACTAGTTCCGAGGGTAACATTCTGGCCCAGTACAAACACGATTTCCAAGGCTATGACATCGAGTTCAATATCACCCCGGAGGCGATCGAAAAAATCGCCGAGCGCGCTTATAAGGAGAAAACGGGAGCCCGCGGACTCCTCACAGTATTTGAGAAGGTTTTCCGCAATTACAAATTCGAGCTTCCTTCCACTGCGGTCAAGCGATTTGAAGTAACCACCGATACCATCGCGGAACCGCTGTATACGCTGAAAGAACTCCTGAAGGAGCACCAGCATGCCCAGAGAGGGGTTATGGGAAAAGATATCGAGGCATTTTCCCAACGCTTTGCCAAGGAGCATGGCCTGAAACTGGAATTTGATGAGGAAGCCATTAATGCCCTCATCGATTTGGCTATCGAAACGGACAAGGCGATTCGCACCATCTGTGAGGAAAAATTCCGAGATTTCGAGCATGGTCTCAAAATTGTCTCTCGAAATACCGGCAAAACTACTTTTGCGATCGACGGGGCATTAGTAGAAAACCCGGACAAGGAATTATCGCAGATGGTGGTGGAGAGCTTCAAGGAATTGGAAGCCGTGAAAGAAGAAGAGGTGGAGGACTAAGCCGTATATGCCGGAGGCCTCAGCGGTAAATAAAATGTTCGCCGGCATCGCCGGACGCTACGACTTGGCCAACCACTTGCTGAGTGGAGGTCTGGATTTTTACTGGCGGCATAAATTGGCTCTGTTAGTGCGGCAATGCCGCCCCCTCAGGGTGGTCGATCTTGCCACCGGGAGCGGGGATGTAGTTTTTGCCATAACAAAAACCATGAAAGGCGAGGCAGAAGTAACGGGAGTCGATTTTTGTCCCCCGATGCTGGAAAAAGCCGAGGAAAAAAAGCGGTGTCTGGAAAAAAATCAAAAATGGGAGCCTTTTCTGGAAAAAGTGAACTTCGTTCATGGTGATTGCCTGAAGCTGCCGTTTTCCGATGGGCAGGTGGATGTGCTCACTATCGCTTTCGGTTTACGCAATCTCGAAAATCGTCATCAGGGGCTGCAGGAGATGCGCCGGGTTTTGCGAAAACCGGGAGGTGTTCTTCTGGTCCTGGAATTCAGTCAACCCTCGGCCTGGCTGCGTCCGTTTTACTACATTTACCTCAGATGGGTGCTTCCGGTTATTGCCCGCCTGGCTACCGGACGACCGGAGGCCTACCATTATCTGGGAGACACCATCGGCAATTTCCCTCCCCAGGCTGCTTTAACGGAGGAAATTCGCCGCGCAGGCTTTGAAAAAGTCGATTCCCGGGGGCTTTCTTTTTCCATTGTCGCGATCCACCGGGCGGAGGTTTTGGCATGTTGAAGTTTACCCCACTAATAATTATTTTCTGCCAGACGATGGCATTATTTCTGATTCCTCAAGCCAGGGCGGATTTCAACAACGACGTTCAATACTGGTGGAAAACGGAAATCAAGGAGTGGGATGGAGATAAGATTGATGTTAATGGCGAAGTGGAAATGAGGTTTAATGAGGATGTCACAAATTTGTTTAACTGGAGGCTGGCTCAAAAATTAATTTATTCACCGAAGAAAAATCTGGATTTAGGCATCGGATATCGCTTTGAAAAGAACGGCAATGGCATTAACGATCCTTTAAGGCGGCAGCATCGGTTGGAACTCGAGGTCAATCCACATTTTAAATTGTTCAACGGGATAAACCTGAAAACACGAAACCGATTTGAATTTCGCTGGAAAGAAGGCAAAGGAGCAGAACTGTTCCCCCGTTATCGCCACAAAATTCTCCTCTCCTCATCCGCAAACTGGTTGCCACGGATGGAAGAGATCTCCGTGGCCAACGAATTCTTTTACGACTTCGACGCCGACAAGTACAATCAGAATCGATTCTATCCCCTACGGGCCAAGTTCAAACTGACCTCGAAAATCAGCCTGAATTTATACTACATGGTTCTTTCTAAAAGAGATTCTCAACCCGGCGGTTGGCAGCACGCACATGTCATCGGGACCGACTTCAAACTGAATTCCCTTCGGAAAATTATCGGCCCCAAAAAATGAATCTTATAAGTTCAGGAGTTTTGGTAATTGTGATTTCAGCACTTTTACTTTCACTGAATAATTTAAGGGGGAAAGAGCATTTTTTAATTGACGGGGATGGTGATGATTGGGCGTTGAGTGAAAAAAATCATGAGGACTCCGCCGGTGATTCCGGTGTGAGCGGGATCGATTTTGGCGGTTTGTGGATTGCCAATGATGAAAATTATGTTTATCTTCGCCTGGAAGTTGGCGCTGAAATAAGTTTGCAAATCGGCAACCGTTTGACGCTTTACCTTGATAGTGACGCCAACCCCGAAACCGGCAAGGCAGTGAAGGAGTTGGGGTTGGGAGCGGAGATGGAATGGGTCTTTGGGCAAAGGAAAGGACACATTTTTTATGAGGGAAAATCCCGTCCGGTGCAGCACAAGGAAATCGGACTGGTCTCCTCACCCAGCGTTACTGCCAACGAATTCGAGTTCGCATTAAGCCGGGGAGTCATTGCGGATTTGGGTATTTCACTTTTTTCAGGACCGGGGTTTCGCCTGGCCTTCGCCGATGAATCAGCAGGTGGCGATACTCTCCCGGATGCAAATAACGAGGCAAGCTACACTTTCAATGATATTTCCCTACCAACGATTCCCAACTTATCCCTGGACAAGCGAGACTCAACGCATCTTCGCATCCTTAGTTATAACATTAACAGCCACCTCATGGAGCCCCACAGGGTTGACGCCTACCGCCGCATCGTGCAGGCGGTGCAACCGGACATCATGATTTGGGAAGAGGTTTACGGAGTTTCTCATTCCAAATCGGTTGACTATATCACAAGCCGGATATTTCCAAAGGCGCGCGGTTGGTATTCGGCCAAGGCCGGAGGCGAAGAGGTTCTTATGCTCAGCTCGGTTCCAATCAAAAGTTTTTACTCGTTAGGGAAAAGCGCTGCATTCCTGCTGGACCTGACTTCTAGAAAGGGAGGTCAGATGCTCGTGGTTGGCCTCAGCCTGCCTTGTTGCAACGAACACATCAATCGGCAAAGGGAAATCGACAGCATAACGGCTTTTGTGCGCGAGGCAAAAACCCCGGGAGGTGTCATTGATATCGAACCCGGCACACCAATCATTTATATGGGAGACGCCAATTTAGTCGGGCCGGCCAGTCAGCGCATCTCTCTGAAGGCAGGGAGAATCAAAAATCCAGCGGAATTTGGTGAACATCATTTTCCCGATTGGGACAATTCTACTCTCATCGATCTGGTTCCCCGGCATACGCACAGCCGGATGGCATTTACCTGGTACGGCGATAGTTTCAGTCCGGGCCGGCTCGATTATGTGTTCTACAGCGATTCCGTTATCGATATTGGAAACCGGTTCGTTCTTTTTACACCCAGAATTCCAAAGGATATTCTGGAGTCACAGGGACTACTGGCAGAGGATACCAATATGGGATCACATCATTTGCCCATCGTGGCCGACTTCATTTTGGAGAAAAGTGTCGAGACCCAAAATCCCTGAAGACCGGCAAGGAATCATTTGGTCAGAAAATAACCTCTCTGTTTCTCCGAAACAGGCAACCCGGCTTTTTCCATTACCATCAGCATATCTTCCCATATGGTGCGCTTGGCCCGGAGGGTTCCGCTTCGTAAAATATAGGAGGGATGATAGGTAATCATCAACGGGATGTTTTGGAATTCATGCCACCTTCCACGGACGTCTCCCATGCGACGTTTTGGATCGGGCCCAAGGAGCCCATTGACGGCAGTTGCGCCCAAGGCGATAATCACTTTGGGCTCCACGATCTCAAGCTGCGCCCGTAAAAAGGGCAGGCAGTAATTAAACTCCTCCATGGTCGGCGGGCGGTTGCCGGAGGCGGTCGGTAATTCCGGCCGCCAGTTCATGATATTGCCGATGTAAACCTCCTCCCGCTTTAAACCCATTCCGCCCAGGATTTTGGTTAATAACTGCCCTGCCCGGCCCACGAAAGGCTCACCCATAATCTCCTCATCGGCGCCGGGCGCTTCCCCGCAAAAGAACAGATCGGCATCGACACTGCCGACCCCGAAAACCACTTTTTTACCGGGTTTGAGGTGCTCGTTGCAAACCGGGTCATTGAGAACCCGGTCCCGCAGCCATTCCCAACGTTGTTGTCTGTCTCCGGCAGGTAAAGTCACCACAGGGGGGGGAGGAATAGGCGCGATTTGGAATTCCTTTGTTTTGGCAACGAGATTTACGGCCGGACCAGGCCGGGATTTCGTTTTTCGCTTTTCGACGGAAGGCGGTGCGGATTCTTCCTTGGAGTTTTTCATTTTTTGCACGGACTCCCTGAGGTTTTGCAAGGTTTCATCTTCAATAAAAACGCTCTCAGTACCCTCGCTTTTGAGGCGTTTCAGTTCGCTGACAAGATTTTCCAACTGCTCTCTCATGGAATCAAATTACGAAATGGCTCGTGAATAGTCGGGTAATAATTTTTCCACATATTTGCCCAATAAATCAAATTCGAGATTCACATGCTGTCCGATTCGCCTCTCATTCAGGTTGGTTACCTGCATGGTATGGGGAATGAGCCAGACGGAAAATCCCGTATCGTCCACTTCGGCCACGGTTAGAGAAATTCCGTCGATGGCGATGCTTCCCTTGTAGATGAGATAACGCATATACTCGGGCGGAGGCGCAACCCGTATGTAATAATCTTTGCCCCGCATTTCGAGAACCTCGACCTTGCCCAGGGTGTCGATATGGCCGGACACAAAATGCCCCCCGATCTTGCCATTGAAGCAAAGGCTCCGCTCCAGATTGACTCCGGCTCCCACCGCCATTTCGCTAAATGAAGTCAAACGGACGCTTTCGCCCAGCAACTCGAAACTAACGCTTTCAGAATCGAATGCAACTACGGTCAGGCAGCAGCCGTTAACCGCCACGCTATCTCCGATGGCCATGCCATCCTGAATCTTATCGGTCTGGACAGTCAGGAGGTAAGCCTCCTCGCGTTCTTCAAAAACCAGAACTTTTCCCGTTTCCTCAACAATTCCAGTAAACATCTCGGATCCTTTGTTAATGTTATGGTGTGTAGTATTGTGTCGTCGAATAATCTAACGTAGTTTGACACGAAGCACTGAGGTTTGATTATTGCGGTCAATGAGGAGAACAAATTCTTCCCGAGCTTCGTCATCTTCGATGGATGACAAAAGGTCCAACGCTTCTTCATAGGAAGAAACCGCCTGTCCATCGATTTCCTTGATCCAGTCACTCAGTTTTAATCCGGCGGCATGGACCGGGCTATTGGGTTTGACGAATTGGGCAATGACACCGGGAGCGTCGAGAAAAGGAATGCGTTGCCGTATGGCGTCGTATACCACGAATTCCCTGACGGTCAAACCAAGGTCGGCCAGATATTGGCGGCGCGCCTTTTTCAGTGGCGTGGGTTGATCGCCAACGACAATTTCCACATGTTCGCGGCCATCCCCACGAACCACCTCGAGAGTCAAGGTTTCACCGGGCTTCTTCAAAAGCACTTGGCGTTCGAAATAGCTTTGCACAATCTGATCGGGACGGAATTTTGGAATCGCCTCCCCATCCACAGCAACGATGATATCCCGGCTTTGCAAGGCACTGGATTCGGCCGGACTCCCTTCCAAAATGGTGCTGACAACAACGGCGCCCTGATCCTCCAGACCCAAAAAACCGGCCACCTCCCTATCGATCGGCTGCATGCCGGCAATGCCGATCCAGGGGCTTGGGTCGCCCGCCGGGTCGGAGGGAACCCGACCAACATTGGCCAAAAATTCATCGGCAAAAAGAAAAGCTCCGCTTTCCCGAATGGGCCGGAACCCTACCCTGGACTGCCGCCCATCCAGCAATAAAATGCGCTCCCGCGTAACGGGATTGCCGGCCCAACCGGCGAAACGACCCTCAAAATCGAATACCGGGCAGCCGGGACTGGCCAAAAAGCCCTCCGAAAACCCAAATTTGAGGGGAACTTTTTGCATCATGGCCATCCGACCGTCCAGAAAATAGGCTTTGTAATCGAAATTTTGATCCAGGATGCCGATACCCCATAATTTCTGACCCATCACCGCAGAGGTGGTTTCAAATTCGATGATGGGAACCAAGCGGGGCCACAACGCTTCCTCCACACGGAGGTAATTCCAACCATTGAGGTGGTCGCTACCCAAGTATTCGGCCTTATAGCCGTCACCTCCCTCCCCCGGAGGAAAAACAACGAAATCCTTGAATTGATCGGGCGGCAGCCAGTTGGGTACGGCTGATTTGTTGATTACGATCAACCCTTCATGGTCTATAACCAGACCAACGGTGTCCACCGGCGA
>JAJFLV010000246.1 GCA_021772535.1 Opitutales bacterium
GCTGGGGAGCGATTCGGGAAGCGTATTGAAGCGGAAGTCAAACAACCTGAGTTCGCTCGATAAGAAAATATTTACCGTCTCTACCTTTTCAAAAATAAGGCAGCTTTCGACAGTGAGAAATTCAATCAGCAGAAATTTTCCATGACTTTGGAAATTGCCGGAGTGCTGACCATCTTAGTGGTGGCTCTTGTTCTCTTTCTGACAGAGCGGATTCGGATGGATCTTGTAGCCCTGCTGGTTTTGGGCGCCCTGGCCTTAACCGGTCTGGTCAGCCCCACGCAGGCGTTATCCGGTTTCAGCAGTCACGCCGTGGTGGCGATATGGGCCATGTTCATATTAAGCGAAGGTCTTAGCCGCACCGGTGTGGCCGATTTCATTGGCCGGGGGATTTTGCGTCTGACCGGTAAAAGTGAGACACAAACAATCATCGTGATCATGGTGGCGGGTGGCGGATTGTCCGCTTTCATGAATAATATCGGTGTGGCCGCTCTTCTCTTGCCGGTGGTTATGGACATCGCCCGGAAAACCGGCCGTCCACCCTCGCGGTTACTCTTGCCGCTGGCTTACGGAACACTTTTGGGTGGCCTTACCACATTGATCGGCACACCGCCCAATCTGCTGGCCAGTGAGGCCTTGCGGGAAGCTGGATTAAAACCTTTCCGGTTATTCGATTATACTCCGGTCGGCTTGTCGGTTATGGTTGTGGGCATTCTTTTTGTCGCTTTTTGGGGACGCAAGCTCCTCCCCGCAGTAGATCCGGAATCCGAATCCCTGCCAGGGAAACTTCAGGATCTGCATGAGCAATACGCGTTGGGAGACCTCACTTTCGTCCTGCGCCTGGAGCAAGATTCCCTCCTGGCCGACATTTCCTTGCGCCAGAGCCGGTTGGGCTCTGCCCTCGGACTCCATGTGATTGCCCTCATTCGCGATGGAAGAACGAGATTGGCCCCCGAGCCCGGAACCGTTTTCAAACCTGGGGACCGCCTGGTGGCGCAGGGAAGGATGGAGCGCTTGAACGAGTTGCGCGGGTGGCGGGAGTTTGCCATCGAGCCTAAGTCTGGAGACCCACGTAAACTTCTCACCGGGGATTTGCGGCTGGCTCAGGTCAGCCTCATTCCCGAATCCTCCCTGATTGGCAAAACCTTGGCCGAAACCGATTTCAGGAACCGCTTCGGGGTCAATGTTCTTCTCATTAGAAAAAAGGGAGGGCCTGCCGACAAGGGGCTTCTAGCTCTCCACCTCCAGGGCGGAGATCGTCTTCTGCTGCATGGCCCGAACGAGAAATTGGAGGATTTGGAAAAATCCACTTCCGATTTCGACCAATATCAGGAAGCTTCCGAGGCCGACTTGATTAAGCTTCGGGGATTCAAGGAGAGGATTTTTGATGTAACCGTGCCGACGGATTCCTTTCTGGATGGCAAAACCCTGGCTCAAAGCCGCCTGGGCGATGCCTTTGGATTACGGGTTTTGGGGCTGGTTCGAGATGGCGAAAGAAAATTGCTGCCGGAACCTCAGGAAGAGATCAGGGCTGGTGATATTTTAACCATCCACGGGAAACCCCAGGATCTGAAAATCCTGCGCGGACTCCAGAAACTGAGAACCGAGGAAAAGGCCCCGGTCGATTTGCGGAATCTCGAATCGGAAAAAGTGGGCCTCTACGAGGCCATATTGGCGCCTCGCTCCAACCTCGCGGGTCAGACTCCACGAGACCTTCACTTCCGTGAAAAATACGGTCTGCAAATCCTCGCCATTTGGCGGGAGGGCAATCCGCATCGGTCCAATTTGCGCGATATGGCGCTCCGTTTCGGGGACGCCATATTGCTCATGGGATCGCGGGAAAAACTGGAACGTCTTTCGCAGGAGCCGGATTTCCTTATCCTCACCGGCCTTGAAAAGCCGGCCGTCGACCGTTCTAAAGCGCCCCGCGCGGCAATCATTATGCTGGCCGTATTGATTCCCGTGCTTCTCGGCTATCTGCCCATCTCCCTGGCGGCCGTCTGCGGGGCGGCGCTCATGGTATTGTTCGGATGTTTGAAAATGGAAGAGGCCTATGTAGCCATCGAGTGGAGGGCGGTATTTCTCATTGCCGGACTGCTTCCCCTCGGGGTGGCCATGCAACAGAGCGGGGCGGCCGAATTTCTGGCCCAGGGAATGGTGGCCGCACTCGGCGATTTCGGACGTTGGCCGGTCCTCATCGGGCTTTATTTGGTAACGGCGGTTGCCACCACCATAATTCCGACCGCCGCCCTGGTTGTCCTCATGTCGCCCATTGTCCTGAAAACATGTGCCGATATGGATATATCTCCTTACACCGGGATGATGGCCATCGCCATGGCCGCTTCCGCCAGCTTCACCAGCCCAATCTCCCATCCGGCCAACATCCTTGTCATGGGTCCCGGCGGCTACCGTTTTATCGATTATATCAAAGTAGGCGCTCCCCTCTCCCTCGTCACCTTCATCATCGTCATGCTCACCCTCCCCATCTTCTGGTCGGTATAGTATATAATGCCGGGTTGATGCGTCCCCTCAAATTCTACTGCAATAATAAAGTTATAGCTACTACAGCTTAAAGGTCTTGATATGCTGTTTTAGTCTCCAGAATCTCATCGATATCCGCTCTCATAATATACTCTAAGCCATCGATAGGGTCTTGCCACTCTCCTATCTTCTTAAAGTTCAACGAATCTGCCATTCGCACTGACGGAACATTATCGGGACTGATGGTGAGAAGAAAGGTTCGAACTTGGTGTTCACGGTAGGCCCACTCCATCATGGCAATAGCGCTCTCCTTTGCATACCCGTTCCTTCGATAACTTGGGCCGATCGTATACCCCAGCTCCACTGTAAAATCCGAGTATTCCGATAAATCAGGGTCCGGGGCTTTGTGATGAAAGCTAATGTAGCCAACCATTTTATTATCCTGATTACGAACGATTGCTCTAAACATCCACGGATGCTGCTCTGGGTCTTCCTCGATCATCTCAAGTCTTTTTCTAGCCCAAATATTTTCTGGCAGCGAGCAATCCGATGGAACGGAAAACCCTCCGGTTTTCTCTGCCGCCTCAAATTCCTTTGCTATCAATGATCGTAAAAACTCCACGCTCATCGAAACGAGCCGAAGGCGATCAGTCACTATAGGTGCGATTTGTTCGTTTTGCATATTGCTGAATTGTCTAGCGAAGGCAATGGGATCGTTATGAAAAGCGCAAGGTTGGCTCAATTATAAACCTTTGTCATAATCATATTCTCGGTTTGCTGGAATCCAGCACTCTCAAAAAGCCT
>JAJFLV010000247.1 GCA_021772535.1 Opitutales bacterium
AGGATTTGTGCGGCACGGCAGCACCTGCGGCGTTGGTTTGCACCCGAGGGGCGTCCAGCCCATTCGGGCGCAAAGCCGCCTGGCATCTGCCACCGTGGCGCTACAAACATCATTCATCTGCGAATTTGAGATAGGTTCTAAATCTCCTGGAAATCCGTAAATCTGAGTCTCCCGCCAGAGTCCGTAAAAAAGAGTGGAAAGGGTGTATCCTTTGATGCTGCCTTTTCGTCTATAGGATCAGAAAGGAGGCGATTCAGATGAAAAGCCAAGAGAGTGCAAAAGAAGAGACCCAAGAAACGAAGTCCGAGGGAAAGAGGGCAGAATCGAGGCGCTGTTGCTCCGAGGGCATGCCCGAAATGATGGTCAACTGGTGTGAAAGCATGGGAGCAGGCGGTAGTAGGTCCGAGAACAGGTCATCCATGATGGCCAACTGCTGCGAGGGGATGAAAAAGGCGTGCCGATGGATGCCTTTGATTCCCATCCTATTGGCAGGGGTCGCATTTCTGCTCGGCTACTACCTGGATCCCGAGATAGTCCGGGTATTGTGGCTGATCGTTTCGGGATTTGTGGTCTTGATGGGGATTATAGGCCTGACGATAGCGAGTACGATCAGGTTCGGTTCATTCCGCTGTTGCTGAGCCAGAAAGGTCGCGGAAAGCGTAATGGTTGAACCTGGAAATGTAGGGAATGAAGTTAGCCCCACTGGTTGCCGGATGTTATTAACCAATCCAAAAATAAAAATAACAGGAGGTGACAAATGCCAATCTATCTTAATGACCTGGACGTGGATTCTAAAGTTGCAGGACTGAGTTCAGCCTTGATCGTTCCCTGCAATATGTGTCCCGCGGTGACGGTAGCCGTAAGAGAAAATAAACCATTCATTCAATTCTTCAGGAGTTTCCTTAAGTCGGCTCCTTACGATCAATACATCAAAGCGCTGCAATCCCGATTAAAAGAAAAGGGGATCAAAACAAAAGTCTTCAAGAGCAGTCTTTTTCACCAATGGTTTCTTTGCATGTGGACTCCGGGCCAACGCAAAAAGCTACGGAAATATGCCAAGAAATATGAAGCCGTGATCGTTTTAGGCTGCGATTCCGCGACCAAAACGGTACGCGATCTGGTCGAATCGGCCGGTTGCAAAGTGATCGAAGGCATGGAGGTTGCCGGCATGATGAACGCGCAACTAAGGTTCCATTCGCCATGTAATGTCTCCTTCGAAAACTGTAAGATAATCCCCATGTCCCAGTAGAAAATAGGAGAAGGTCGATGGCAGCGCGAAAAAGAAACACTGGGGTTTATGAGGAGCAGAAATAGAATAATTTGCGTCTTTTCCGGGACTTCTGCGTCTTTAGTGGTAAGCAAGAAACGCTGGGATAAACCTTTTGAGGAGATTAAAAATGAAACATGTGAAAAATGATGAATTACGCAATCTGGTCCGGGAGAACTATGGAAAGGTGGCCGAAGCCGGAGGCAGTGGCAATAACTGTGAATGCTCACCGGCCGCCACCTCCTGTTGCAGCACGGATACGGATACCGATAGCAAAGTCGAAGGATCAGCGGAAACCACCTCCGTTGTTCTGGGGTATTCCCAGGAGGAAGTAACTTCCGTCCCGGAAGGCGCAAATATGGGGCTGGGTTGTGGAAACCCACAGGCGATTGCCTCACTTCAGGCCGGAGAGACCGTGCTGGACCTGGGCAGTGGCGGCGGATTCGACTGCTTCCTGGCCGCAAGGGCGGTTGGAAAGCAGGGACGCGTTATCGGTGTCGATATGACACCGGAGATGATCGGCAAGGCAGAGAAAAATGCGGTTAAGACGGGTTTCGGTAACGTCGAATTCCGCCTGGGCGAGATTGAGAATCTGCCGGTAGCCGATGGACAGGTCGATGTTATCATTTCAAATTGCGTCATCAATCTTTCCCCGGAAAAGAGGAAGGTGTTCAATGAGGCATTCCGTGTGTTGAAACCGGGAGGCAGGCTGGCAATCTCCGATATTGTGGCAACGGCCGAACTGCCGAAGCGGGTAAAGCAAAACATGGCGCTTTTCACCGGCTGTATGGCGGGAGCATCAACCATAGATGCGCTTGAATCCGTGTTGGGTGAGACTGGATTCGCCGAAATTCGGATCAAACCCAAGGATGAAAGCAAGGAGTTCATCCGTGACTGGGCGCCGGGTCACAAAATCGAAGATTATGTGGTTTCAGCGACCATCGAGGCAATCAAGCCTAAAAGGGCGGGTGAGAAAGAATGATACTGGATGATGAAATCCGTAATGCAGTCACCATCGGCCGCCTGGTCCGAAGAGGTTCCGCCGGTAAGTGGGATGAAGAAGCGAAAGCGCTTCTTAGTGAAGAACCTAATTCTGAAAAAGAAAAGGAAAGGGTTGTCAACGATTGCCGGGACCTCTGAGCGATTGCATTTCGCGGTGAGCATTAAGCCTATTGATTCTTGCCAGCGAAGCCCAGGTCGTCCGCTAAAATGACGAGTATATTGGGTTTTTTAGGAGCCGGATCACTGGCAATAGCGGAAGATCCGAATCTAAAAAACAAGGCGAGAAGAAGGCAATAGAATGATTCTTTTAACATGATACCTCCGGTTGAGGAAAAATGATTACCGCGGTTTCCCATTATGTCACAACACAGATCCAAAACAAGCTAAAAGGCGGGCTGCTAACCCCCATATTTCCTGAAAAACGGTGGAAAGGCGGGGATTTTTTTTGTTGCCCTGATTTTTTGGACTTCGGAAACATCAAAAGAGGAGAACACGAGGTGACCATCACCACCTTAGACAAGATTGCCAAAGCATTAGGCAAAAATGCATCACAGATAGTAAAGGAGGCTGGTTTTTGATTGCCACTGCACTCCACTGGCAATGGTTGGATAATTGGGATTTTATGATTCCATCGATTTCTTTCACTCTCAACGCCCTAAAAAGAGGGCAACGAATCCCTTTTCGGAAAGCTATCGCTGGATACGGGTTTGGATGCCATCCATTGGGGAAGTACAAAAAGGCGGACGCCCATCGTAAGACACCGGCCAAACCCTCAACGATTAGAAATCACCGCCTATTCAACTAGTAAATAAAAAAAACAATTGCTAAAGCACATTGAATGAGCAAAATGCATTCGAATGCTTCAGAGTTCAATATATAAACGATTTGTACCTATTATATAGGAAATCCCGATTAATTATGAAAGACCGAATACTAGAAGGGTATTTAAAAGATTTCTCCGAACAACAAGGTCTTGAGAATGATAAAATACCTGCTATCTTTACATCATTTTCAGCGCATTGTACAATATCAAAATTTACGTCAGATACAATTGAATATAAGGATATAACTACTGATGGCATGCATGATGCAGCAATTGATGCAGCAGCCGTTATTGTCAACCACCACATAGTTAATTCTACAAATGACATTGAATTTTTCTACAAGAATTTGGGCCGATTAGAAGTCGATTTTGTCTTTCTCCAATGTAAATCGGGACCTAAATTTAAAGCAAATGAAATTGGAAGCTTTCTTTTTGGCGTTAAACAGTTTTTTTATAAAGATGCAGCTCTACCCGAGAATCCTCGGCTTAAGGCATTTCGGCAACTGAAAGAGTATATTTATGATAGAAGTATAGATATGAGCAGGAAACCTAATTTATGGTTATTCTACTCAACAACAGGCAAATGGAAAAACGAAGAATATTTGCTCTCAAGAATTAAACCAGAATTATCTGAGCTAAACAAAACCGAACTCTTCGGGAAGGTTGAATTTTCACCAATTGATTCTGAAAATCTTTTAAAAACTTATCGTGAGTTGAGACATCGAATTGAAAAGGAAATCCAATTCGATAAACACACAATTATTCCAAAGATAAATGGGGTAAAAGAAGCTTATCTAGGTATTTTATCTTGTAAAGATTATATTCGCTTTATAACCGATGATGAAGGTAATATCCAACGCTCATTATTTTATGATAATGTTAGAGATTTTCAAGGTAATAATCCTGTTAATGAAGATATAGCATTAACTTTGAGTAAAAAAAATGAAAATGAAAATTTTGTTGTCTTGAATAATGGTATAACAGTTGTTGCCAGATCAATTCAAAAAATTGGAACCTCTTTCAAAATTAGCGAATATCAAGTTGTCAATGGTTGTCAGACAAGTCATGTCCTGTATCAGAATCAAGAGAATTTAACGGATAATACATTTGTAACTATTAAACTTATTGTTACTGACAACACAGAGGTAATCAACAGAATCATTCGGGCAACAAATCGCCAAACTTCTGTTACCCTTGAAGCCTTCGAATCCCTTACTGCATTTCACCGTAAATTAGAGGAATTTTATAATTCTTTTGAAAAAGAAAATGGAAGAAGATTGTACTATGAAAGGCGATCGAGACAATATTCAAATTTGCCCATAAAACATAAAGATATTGTTAGCTTATCTGCTCAATCATACGCAATTATTGCAATGTTTTTTGATTTACCACATAGCACACACAGATATTATGGTGAGATTCTTAGTTCTTATAAAGATCGTATTTTTCTGGAAGACCATAATCCGTATCCATATTATACGTCAGCATATTGTATTTCAAAGTTAACTGCACATTTAAAAAAGAATGAATTGCAAAACTTTATGTGGAGATTTAGGTTCCATATCGCCATGATGTTTCGTGTCAGAAATTGCCAGGGCAAATTGCCGAAAATGAACAGTTCCAAAATGACAAATTATTGTGATACATTATGTGCAATTCTGTGGGATCAGAAGAGTCGAATAAAAGAATTTTCTAAAATAGGGGAAAAAATACAATCTTCCCTTTCAACATTTAATGGCGATATTAACTTAGCACATAGATTAAGAAGTTTTACAGAACATTTGAGGCCAGGACTAGAAAAGAATCCGAGAGGTAAAGTATTATTTTTTAGTCTAGAGAGAAATTTTGGTTTCATAGAATATGCGAAAAATAATATTTTCGTACACGCATCTTCTATTCAAGCTGGAAAACACACTTATTTAAGAAAAGGAGAGATAGTTGAGTTTGAAATCAAGAAAACAGAAAAGGGTCCTGAAGCAATAAACGTGAAGATCATACCAAAAAAATAAAAAGATTTTCGTGGACGACGAAACGAATAACAAAACTTTCTCAGGAGCAATTCGCCGAATTGGTGGACCTGAGCAAGAATTACATTGGCAACATTGAACGCGGGGAGCACGAGGTAACAATCTCCACCCTAGACAGAATTGCCAAGGCATTAGGGAAAAGGGCATCAAGCCTTATCAAAGAGGCGGTTTATTGATCGAGGATTTGGTCAGTTTCCTGAGATTTTCTAAGAAGCGGTAAAATCTTTTCATTTAGATAACTCAGTGCTTCACTGGCTGTGCGGTCCAGTAAGCCCGGTCGATCAGAAATGTCGTTCCTCTCAGTGCCAAGAGCGTTCTGAAGTCCCTCATAGCGTGCCTTTTGATCAGTTGCCCTTTTCTGTAAAAGATGAAGAAAATCGACACTTGATCTTTTAAAATCGAAGTATCGCTCTGCCGATTCAAAGGCACTGATTGAAAAGAATTGTACTGGCGAAATATCCCCTCCTGTTTTGAACGCGTTATTTCCAATCTTTTTGGAAAGCAATTCCTCAAATCGGTTTGCGAGGGGAGGTGCAACGGGAAAATTGCCGTAAGTTACAACACAAGGAATCACCCGTGCCATATTCTGAACACCAGCAAATTCTCTCTTTTGGCTGCGCTCATAGACATAGTTTGCTCCTTGGTATGCCTGATCAACCGATTGCGCCATTACCTCGATTATTTGTGAGGCACTCCCAGTCTGACGAACAGCCAATGTGGGAAGTATCGACTTTACCTCGAAAATATAAGTGACGCGACCATGAATCAATGCGACATCGATTTCACCATTTCGGGGTCCATGCTGCCACTTTTCATTAAAGAAAAGCTGTACTTCTTCACAATCTGAAAACCAACCTTCAAAGAGCCACTGCACATACGCCTCAAACAGATTCCCGCAATCTCCTCGAATCCGTTTAACTTCTTCATCGTTTAGCCTTTTCCTCTTTTTATATTGGTGTAGTTCCTGAAGTAGATATGGTAAACCAAATACAAATTTGTTAATCAATTGGTTTTGAGAAAAACATATGCGATTTGAATCCAGTTTCACAATAGGCCAGACCAACGGGAAATTGGATGCATAGAGAAATTCTGAAAGGTTATCTTTTTCGCGTATTGTGTCGGCAAAATCTTCAGGAGTAGCGGATGCTATTTCAATCAGATCATTGAGATCAGGTAAATCATTCAATAGTTTTCCAAAATGTTGGTCGGGATTAAAATAAAGATGCTCGACATTTGGTTTTTCTGGGTTTAACTGAAACCCTATCGTCCCCATTAGAGACGCGCATTGCATTAACCGATCAGGTGAAATTCCGAGTCGATCCAGTGCCCAACTAGAGAAGTCAAAACCGCTCTTTTCTCGAAAAAGCACGTGGATACGATCGAATGAGAGAATCGCAAATAGTCTAGCAATCGAATAACGGTAATTGTCTTCTATTAGGTGGGCTATCGTGTTTCTGAAAAAGTCGGCGAAGATAGTTTCTGTAACCACCGGATTTTGTTCAATTTGCGCGACAAACTGTTCCGACAGTGTGTTCCCTTGAAATGAAAATACGACTTCTATAAACCGCATTCGCTCTTCAACGCTTTGCAGAGTTGACCCGCTTATTTTATTGGATGATTTGCACGCAAATACAAGAGTAGCTGCGAGAGCTTGATCGGAAAACGGGAGAAAATCTTCTTTGTGCTCTAAAAAGATCTCCAGAACCCTGACGCCATGTTCCTTATCGAGAAGAAATTTTAAGAGATATTTGAGAGGGACGAGATACTCGGTCGATTCGCGACTCAATTTCGTTCGGAAAACCCGCTCGTTAATATTCTTGAGCAGACACAATACATGGATCGCAGACTCTCTGTTAATAGTGGAAAGGACACTTTCGCACTCGATGATATCGAGATTTCTTCCGAAAACCTCAGTAGCCGTTGGGATAACAACCACTTCTCTCGGCGCATCTTTCTGAATATGTGATTCGTCCCAAATCATTTTAACAATCAAGGGGGCAAAGTAAGATCATCAATTTAACAGGTGAGTTTTAGATTCCGAAGAAGCCCTAATATTAAATCTTGAAATGAAAAAGTGGAGGAGACCTTCCAAATCTCTGTCGATTGGTCAACGGCGGGCCACATAATTCAGTATTGTAGCTCTCAGAAGTCATAAAGTGGGATGACAGACCCAAAACAGACTCGATGGCCTAAGGGATCAGCAATTTCGTCCGGTCGGGGCTTAT
>JAJFLV010000248.1 GCA_021772535.1 Opitutales bacterium
ATCCGGCGAAAGAACAGTAAGGGAAATCTCGATAAAGGCCGGTTTGAGGGCAGAGGGATGGGGAAAGCGGATATTTTGTCCGGCAATTTCTCGTTCCTCCCAACCTCCGTTCAGTTTCGGGACGCGAATAAAATATCGTACATTAAATGAGATAATATCGCCAAGAAGAAACGATTGCTGGAGAGCTTGTGAATCGGAGAAATCGAGAAAATCCACCTCCTCGATGTTTTCGAGGTTGCCCTGAATGAGTTGGAAGGTTTCATCCGCTTCTTTAATGGATCTATACAAACTTGAGAGGCCCTCGATAGTGGTGGAGCCGCCGAGGGGTTCGATGGGGAGCAATCGATAACTAACTGCGTTGAGATCACCGGGCCGTGTGCGGTCGCGATCACTAGCGGAAGTGAAAAAACGGAGCCAAAGGGTATTTTCTACCGTTTGACCGGAAAGGCTCTGATCGGACATCAACCAAGTTTGCCCGTCATTTCGGAAAAAAGCGCTGGAAAGATCCTGGGCCAGATAATCGAGAACAAGATCGGTTTCCGAATCGAGTGAAAGTCCTTCGGTGGAGCTTTGCCAGGTGGTTAGGACGGTATTTGACAAATATAATACAATGGCAGCAACAATGACCATGAGGACGGAGGCGAAGAGAACTTCGAGGAGCGTAAAGGCTCCTTCAGACTTTTCGAACCCGCATTTCCGTTTGGTTGGCAACATGGTTAGTTAATTAGGACCTATCTAAAAATGATCTGCCCTGGTTACAGCATAAGTGCGGACATCCAGAAAATTTTTGGGTCTGACCTCAGGGCCGGTGTCGAAGGCAGCCCCCGGCTCGGCAGGAGTTTCAGTGTAAATCCAGGCTTCCAAGGCAAGGTATCCTTGAAGATAATCGCCGGAATTGGCAGGAAGGCTTGCTGCATCTTCACTCCCGGTGGAAGAGCTATGGGAAAGAGGTGAATTTTTCAGAATAATTTTCAACACCGGGCCAATGGACCGTGATAATTCATCCTGCAAGTTTGTATAGGTCGAATCGCGAAGGAGGGAGTTCGTGGGTTCACGGCCAGTATTGGCATCCGATTGAACCGTGTAATAAAACAAAACCTTGGATGTATCCTGCGCGATCCATTTGTAAACGGTTTGAAAATCTTTTGCCTGTAAAAAGACCTCAAGTTCGCTGGCTAAAGCTTCCGTTTGGATTCGGGAACGGGCTTGGGAGAGGTTGCGAGCCGATTGGGCAAGGAGGCCTGCCAAGGCAAGCAAGGAGAGCGCGAGAAGGCCAACCGCTAAAACGACTTCGAGAAGCGTAAAACCCAAAGTCTCAATCTCCTTCCCAAGTGCGGAGTGTTTGTTGTTTTTGTTCAAGGTGTTGAAATTTTCCTCGTGTTTTGAAAATCGCACTGAAAGTGACGATGCCGACATACCCTTGGGAAGGCTTTTTTTCGAGGACGGCTTTTCATGGGTATTCGCTTAATTCCATCAGCTACAAAGAAGAACTTAGTGGGACCTCAGTAATCAGAGAAAAGCTTCCTAACTTGTGGATGATAATTCCGGTTAATTTGTGCTCTTCTGAAGACTCACCATTAATTGACGGGAAAGAAAATACGATTCTGGCACCGGCAGTGTTCAGGGCGGCGGTTCCATCAGATCTGAATTCATAGTAGTACCAGGTTTCGCCGGTCCCTGTTGCGGCCCGTCGCCGTGGAAAGGAGATTTGCATGGTTTTTAAGGGACCGCTCAAGTTTTGATCAAAATATACACCCGTGGGAATTAAAACACCGTCCCGTGGAGCGAACCATTCCTCACCGTCCGGATTTTCGGGGTTTTTGTAAATGAGGCCAAGGTAGCGGAGCTTTTTATCCGGATCAGATTCGTCATTGTGGATGATGAACCTGGCTTCGGTGTTTTGCATAATGGCCTGAAGCCGGGCTGTTCTGAGGAGAGTAGCGGCAGTGCCCTGACTTGTTCGGAGAGCTTGTTGGTTTTCCTTTCCCTCCGACCAAAGGGCCAGTCCCAACGTTCCTCCCAGCAGGGCAATCAAGCCCGTTACGACTACGATTTCAAACAAAGTAAACCCAGCAACCTTCTTATCATAGATCACATTCATGCCGACGTTGCATTAATCCCAAGTCGTTATGGTTTTCCAATCTTGGCAACCGTTGCTGCCATTGCCGCTGGATAACGAATAAATGGCAACCGCGGCATGAAGGTCCTCGCTCCCGGGTGGAAGGTTTTGTTTTTCAATCACGCCATTACGGTCTCCATCGAAAACCAGGAAGATATTGGGGTTGTCAAAAGCATCAACCAGTTCCCCCTTTTGGATTGTCTCCCCACAAATCGGGACGGTGCCGGAAGCGAACTCAGCCTGACCGAAACGATAAAAGGGAATTCTCTGTTTGTTGGCAGCCAAAGCGTAGGAGTGATCGATCGATCCACCATCGAATTTTCGCCCGGAAAGGGTTTGAAGAAATATTTCGGAAATACCACGCAGAGAAATCAACGGGTCCGTATCGGCGGAACTTGAGCCGAAATCGGGGTAAAAACCGTATTCGATTCTGAATTGCTCGATGGCGGCAGCGTACTGGCGAAACTGCGCTCTGCTTTTCGCTGTCAGGACCGCTCGACGGACCGAAA
>JAJFLV010000249.1 GCA_021772535.1 Opitutales bacterium
AGGGCCAGAAAATACTCAAGATTACCCTCCGCCCCGGCAACCTGCGACTCGCTATGGATAATTTCCTTACACAACGGGAGTTCGTCAGCGGCAAATTCACGGACCTCATTGAGCACCCGTTCCCGAATCCTGGAATCACGGATCACGCCTGCGGCCCGGTCCGCCTCGATTTTACGGGCCTCGAATTGCGGTTTTACCAATGCGATCAAATATCCCTCTGCGATCAACAGTGGCCAGACGGCAGGCAGCACTTTGCGCAGGGAAATAAAGGAAAGGTCGATCACGATGAGATCGAAAAGGGGATGAGGGAGATCCTCTGCTTTAAGGTAGCGGGCATTTAATTTTTCCAGCGAGGTTACCCGCGGGTCACGGCGAAGTTTTTCGTGCAACTGGCCGTGGCCAACATCGACACAGACGGCCGAGGCCGCCCCGCGCTGCAACAGGCAGTCGGTAAAGCCGCCGGTGGAGGCGCCCACATCGAGAATCGATCTTCCTTTTATTTCGAGGGGGAAATTTTCCAGGAAACCCTCCAGCTTTTCGGCCCCCCGACCCACATATCGTGGCGGTTGTCGAAGGGTCAGGGAAATGTCTTCAGGCACCGATTTGCCCGGCTTATCGAGGATACCGTGGGCATCGCGGACATTGCCTGCCATGATGAAAGAGCGGGCTTGCGATCGAGTGGGACAGGCCTCTCGTTTCACCAGCAGTTCATCAAGCCGCATTTTTCGTTTTCTTATCTCGCGTGCCATTAATTTCCGGTATTTCCGCCATGCTCTCCTATTTTGGACAATTTTGCTGAATTAACCGTCAGGAGCATAATCGGGGCAAATACCATAAAAATTTCAAAAATTCTTAATAATCAAGGCATTTATGCTTGACCAGGGTGGGGCAAAATGTCAAAAAATGTCAAATAATGGTGAATTCTCGATAAACATAATGAGTCAATTCGGCACAGAGCCTTTTTATGTCGGTCATTACCGGCACCGGCTCGATTCCAAAAATCGAGTGACAATCCCCTCCAAGTGGAGATTTCGAGGGGATGATGCCGATATTTATCTGGCGTGGGCTCATCCTGAGGGATTTGTAGCTGTCTATCCTCCCCGAAAGGTAGAGGAATTTCGCCAAAAAATCAATAATATCAGCGAAAGCGATCCCCGAGGACAGCGAATTTTGCGCCAGCTTTTCGGCAGGGCCCATCAATTCGGCTGCGACCGGCAGGGCCGGATCAAAATTCAGGATGACCTGGTAGAGAGGACATCGCTGACCAAAGACGTGGCCCTGGTCGGCCTGGGGGAAACCTTCAACCTGTGGAGCGCGGAACGCTACGAAGAGGTGGAGAAGGAGGACTTCGACCTGCTGGCAGCCATGCGGGATTTCGGAATTTGATCTTCATTTAATCCGGAGGAGGAAATTTAAAACCGATGCCAACGAAGTTGAACGATAAACTTAAAGAGAACGGGATACTTTATTCAGGCAATGTGCGCCATTACTCGGAGTGGAATTTAGGCAGTCCTAAAATCCAGGATGGAAAGCCGGAGCAATCCTACGATACCGCCCAATTTCTCCAAAAAACCACCCATAACCCCTTATCTGTCTGCTGGAAAATCTTTCTTCATGTCATCCGTATGCGTTGATCTCCTGAACCCCATCGCCATGGCCGGCCACCAACCAGTGTTGCTGTCGGAAGCGTTAGCCTTCCTTAATCCTTGCTCCCACACCAAACTGCTAGATTGCACATTCGGTGGTGGCGGCCATGCGCGATCTTTTCTCAATGCCGCTCCGGGGACAACTGTTACCGCGCTTGATTGCGATCCGGAGGCATCCAGCCGGGCAGTGGCTCTGGAGGCGGAATTCGGTCCCAGATTTCGTTTTCAGGATTTAAATTTCGGCCAACTGGATCGACTTGAAGAAAGCGGGTTCGGCTGTGTGTTGTTCGACCTTGGCCTTTCCTCATTTCAGCTGGATGTTGCGGAGAGAGGATTTTCTTTTCGATTGGAAGGTCCGGCCGACATGCGTCTGGATCCGCGGGTGGGCCAATCAGCAAGCGAATTTCTGGAAAAGGCGCCTAAAGAAGAGATCGTTCGGGCAATTCGCAATTTCGGAGAAGAGAAGCGTTGGAGAAGGGTTGTCGGGGCCATACTGTCGGCCCGTGGCACTGGAGTTTTAAGCAATACCTCCCGCCTGGCTGCCTTGATCGCTTCCGTGGCAGGAAATAGACCTCCTCGAACTACTCGCATACACCCGGCCACGAAGTCATTCCAAGGAATTCGCCTGGCGGTCAACCGGGAGCTGGAGAACCTGGAATTCGCCCTACCCATAGCCTTTGCCAAGCTGGCCCCCGGCGGTGTCATGGTGGTGATCAGTTTTCATTCACTGGAAGACCGCCTGGTAAAACGGTTTTTCCGTCGAATGGCAGGAAAGGCGGAGCACTCCGGTGATTCATTACCGGAGCAACTTCGCCATCGTCGCGCAAACTTGCCGATGAACCGGCCTATTCGGCCAGGGGAAGAGGAAGTCGCCCGGAATCCGCGAAGTCGATCAGCACGACTCAGGGCGCTGCAAAAATTGGAAATCGAAAGTAATGGGATCGAGGTATGAATTTGGATAATACAAGCGCCAGGACAAATTCTTTTACCCGCAAGGCTCTCTTGCTGATCATGGCAATTTTGCTGGTTTCGGCCATCGGAGGGCTCAGTCTGGTCTGGCTGCGGCAGGAATCTTCCCTTCAGGCCCTGAGAGGTCAGAGTCATGAAAAAGAAATTGCCCGCCTGGAACGCCGGCTCCATCAGCTGGACGCAAAAATCGCGTCCGTCCACCAGCCCGAATTCTTGAAAGAACTGGTTCGCCAACGGGGACTGCCGCTGGTTGCACCTCGAGGAAACCAAACGGTGCATCTGCCGGCCATTCCGGAGCGGGAACGCATTGTCAGCAAGGAGTCTGTGGAAACGCTCTTCTCCTCCTATGATTTAGCCCTTTTTTCCATCGAATCCCGCATCCCGGAAACCGAATGAGCAAAGCCTTTATTGCAAGTTGGAGGCTCGGCCTAGTTGGAATAGCCGTGTTGGTCGCCTTTACCTGCATCTTCGGGCGATTGTATTATTTGCACATTTGGGAAAGCAAGGAGTTGTTAAGGTTGGCCGAGAATAGCCGGCGGAAACTGGAAACAAAACACTCCCGGCGGGGGAATATCCTCGATGCCCGGGGCAACCTTCTGGCCTCTACCCGGACGGCGATGGAGGTAGGTGTGGACCCTCAGGCCGTGGACCCGAAAGATTTGCCGAAACTTCCTTTGCTTGCTTATTACACGGGCATTTCCCTGGAGGAGTTGGAAAAACGGTTTAAAAATAAAACCTATCCGACTCGGGATAGTTATGGCCGCCAGGTGCGTCTTGTCCGTTGGAGCAAAATATCCGAGAGAGTCTCCGAAGATACCTATGGGAAAATAATGGCCCTTCAGATAGCCGGGGTTTATGGCAATCGCAAATACGAGCGCATTTATCCCGGACGGGAATTGGCCGCCCATGTCACCGGGTTTCTCAATAAGGAAGGTCAATCGGTCGGTGGTGTGGAGAGTTATCTCGATTTTTACTTACGGGGCCAGGATGGCTGGCGAGAAACCGAAATGGACGGCCATCGTCAGGAAATGGCCCGTTTTCGGACCCGGGAAGTCGAAGCTGTGGATGGGTTTCATGTCGAAACAACCATCGATATGGTGGTGCAAAACATCATCGAAGAGGAAATATCCAGCCTCGTTGAGCAGTATAACCCAAAGTCGGCGACCATCATTGCAAGTGAACCGTCTACCGGATTCATTCTTGGTCTGGCCAATTACCCAAATTTCGATCCCAACGCTTTTTGGCTCTACCCCGTGGATAGCCACCGCAACCGGGCGGCAACCGATATTCTGGAACCGGGATCTACTTTTAAAATCGTGGCTGCCAGCGGGGCTCTCAACGAGGGGCTTGTTAATCCCAACAGTTTGTTCGATTGCAGTGTTTCCGAAGCCGCATACGGTGGTCGTCTGGTCAATCTGCCAGGAGATTCCACACCGCGTGGAACTCTCACGGTCCACGACATCGTGTCCAAATCAAGCAACCGCGGAGCCGCCCAATTGGGCATGCTTTTGGGGGCGGACAAACTTTACAATTACGCCCGCGCTTTCGGATTTGGTGAAAAAAGCGGATTCAACCTGTGTTCTGAAACGAGGGGCATGTTGCACGAGGTGGCCGACTGGGATGGCCTCACCATCAGCCGGCTTCCCATCGGACACGCCGTTGGGGCGACCCCGTTGCAAATCCATTACGCCATGTCCGTCATGGCCAATGACGGTGTGCTCATGACTCCACGGGTGGTTCGGCGGGTTCTCGACCATGAAGGCCGCACAGTGGTAAGTTTTTCCCCGCGGGCGAAACGCCGGGTGGTCAGCGCAAGCACTGCCCAAACAATGGCCCGTTTCCTGGCCGACGTGGCAAAAACGGGAGGAACCGCTCCGCGCGCAGCCATTGCTGGTTACGAGGTGGCGGGAAAGACGGGCACTTCGCAAAAAATTATCGATGGGAAGTATTCGCATAGCCGACATGTGGCGACCTTCAGTGGATTTTTCCCCGCTTCCCGGCCCCAATTAGTCATCACCGTGATTGTGGATGAGCCTCAACTTCCCGGCATCGGTTATGGCGGTCGAGTAGCGGCGCCCGTTTTCAAGGAGATTGCGCTACAATTAATTCAATACCTGGCCATTCAACCGCCAACGCCTCTGGGGGAGACACTGGCCTTAATGGAGGAGAGCCATGCCCGAAACTATTAAAAGTTCAACCTTTTCCTCTTCTCATTGCGACCTTCTTATTGCCCCGGAGGAAGATACAATTTTATATGACAAAAGTTCCCCCACCGCGATGGAACCGCAACTGCATAAACTGTTTTCCGGAATTTCTCTTGTGGCTCGTCGCGGCGAACTCGACTGCCGGGTAAAAAGCCTCGAAACGGATAGCCGCCGGGTTGCCCCCGGGTCTCTTTTTTTCGCCCTGCAAGGTTTGAAAACCGATGGAAATTTTTTTGTCGAGGAGGCCATTGAAAGAGGAGCCAGGGCGATTGTCTCAAGCAGCCCTCCGCTTGATCGGGAAGGCGTTTGTTTCCTTCAGGTTGAGGATATCCGCGGTGTTCTGGCGAATGTTGCCGCCCGTTTTTTTCAACATCCGGAGATGGACCTTGAAGTGGTTGGGGTAACAGGGACGAATGGTAAAACCACCGTTGCCCATCTGGTCCATTATTTTTTAAATACCGGTGGAGCTTCTTGCGGAATGCTTGGCACGGTTAAGTATGATTTGGGGGGGCGAACGATTCCGGCCAGTCGTACGACCCCGGAATCACCCGAAATTTACTCCATGCTGGCTCAAATGAGAAACTACGGATGCCGGCGGGCCGTTATGGAAGTGAGTTCACATGGCATTGATCAGCAGCGGGTGCAAGGGCTGCCTTTCAAGGTGGCTGCCTTTTTAAACCTTACCCGCGACCATATTGATTATCATTCCGGCATGGAGGAATACTTCGAGGTAAAGTCGGGGCTATTGACCGGAAAAACTGGCAGTGTACCCGAAGTGACCATCGTCAATATCGACGATCCCTACGGGCAACGACTGGCGGAAAGGATTTCCGGAAAAAGCAAACTCATCACCTTTGGAGAAAACTTCAAATCCAGTTTTCGTGCCGCAAACCTGAGTCTAAATGCCGACGAAACCTCTTTTGACCTGCGGTGGGATAATAAAACCATGCCTGTAAGTTCTCCATTGTTGGGCCGCTACAATGTGAGCAACCTGCTGGCCGCTTTCGCCATCTGCCACAGCCTGGGCTGCGATGTGGAGAGATTAATCGATCGATTGGAGGGTTTTGCCGGAGTTCCGGGTCGCATGGAAAAGGTGGATGCCGGACAACCTTTCAACGTGCTGGTTGATTATGCTCACACCGATGATGCCTTGCAAAACACTCTCGATATGTTGCGAGCAATTACCCCGAGAAGGCTGTTGGCGGTATTTGGCTGCGGGGGAGACCGCGACAGGAATAAACGCCCGCTTATGACCCACGCCGTGATGGACCGCTGTGATAATTGCTGGGCCACCTCGGACAATCCCCGCAGTGAATCCCCGGAAGCCATTTTCGAAGATATGAAAGCAGGTGTCGTCCACCCTTGTGGAATTAATTTTGTGGAAGGGCGCAGGCGGGCGATCAGCTTGGCCCTGGACAATTGCAATCCTGGCGATTGCCTGCTCATCGCCGGTAAGGGCCACGAAACCTACCAGGAAATCGCCGATTCGGTTTTGCCCTTTGACGACCGGTTGATAGCCCTCGAACTTTTAAGCAAAAAACGATTGATCCAAACCTGAACTCCTTCGAGCCATGCCTGCATTCGAACCAAAACAATTAAGCCAATGGGCTCAATCCAAGTGGAAGAGAAAAGTCACCAGGCCCATCACCGGATTTTCCATTGATACGCGCAACCTCCAACCGGGCGAGATATTTGTCGCACTCAAAACGCCCCGGCGGGACGGGCACGATTTCCTCGAATACGCCACACAGCGCGGGGCATCGGGGGCGATTGTCTCACGAATCAATACCAACATACGACTGCCGCAATTGTTGGTCGACGATCCCCTCGATGCCTTGCAAACCATCGCGGCAAAATGGCGCCAGCAATTCGATGGACCGGTTATCGGCATCACCGGCAGTGTCGGTAAAACCTCAACCCGGGATCTTCTTGCACTTCTTTTGGGTGAAGAGGGTGTGCATCGGACCAAAGAGAACTTCAACAACCAGATCGGGGTGCCGCTTTCGCTCCTGGCAATTTTTCCCGATCGCCATCGATGCGCGGTGGTGGAAGCTGGATCCAGCTCGCCTGGAGAACTCGAAATACTTGCCAAAATCATTGATGCCACGGCCAGCCTCATAACCGGGATATCACCTACCCATCTGGAGGGCTTCGGCACGGTCGAGCAGGTGGCCCGCGAAAAGGCTTATCTGGGTTGTTATACACGACCGGACGGAACCGTTATTTTCCCGCACTATTGCACTCAGTTTTCCAGTTTTGATAATTTTCCTGCCACTTCCATCATCCTGGCTCCGGAAAACACTTCGGGTCCGATCAACCTGCCCGCCTCCCAGGTTGTTTATTGGAGGGAAAAACGGGGCAGTCGACCCGCCGGAGGTTGTTGCTTGACTCTCAAACAGTCACCCGAGGGAGAGAAGAGGTTTGATCTGCCGCCGGTCAGCCCGGGGATGGTTTGCAACGCCGCCCTGGCCATTGTCATGGCGGGAGAGATGGGAGTGGAGGATGAAAAAATCCAGGAAAGGCTCAACCTCTGGCAGCCAGCTAGCTTGCGGGGTGAAATTATCCAATATGGGGGAACCCTTTACTATGTCGATTGTTACAATGCCAGTCCTGCCTCCATGGTCGATGCTTTTGCCTCATTCGAGCTTAACATTCCACCCGAACTGCCGCGCCTTTACATTCTCGGCTGTATGGCCGAACTGGGCGACCGGTCCGCGGAATTGCATCTCGAGGTGGGCGAACAGCTCAAGCTTCGCCCTCAGGACAAGGTCCTGATTTGCGGGGCCGATGCGGCCAGCCTGCGTCAAGGCCTGATTTACGCAGGCAATGAGGAAGAGCAGGTGACTATCATTGATTCTCCAGAGGAGGCTTCGCAGGAACTGACCGGTTTTGAGGGCGCCGTGCTCCTCAAGGGAAGCCGCGCCTACCACCTGGAAACCCTTCTGCCCGGCACTGAGTTGAATCTGGAAGTAGAGAATAGAAAAGCATGTTGAGCTACCTGGCAGATTTGGAGGAAATATTCGGACCCTTCCGGCTCTTTCGCTATCTGACTTTACGCAGTGTATTGGCCGCCGGAACCGCTTTGGTTTTCGGCTTTGCCCTGGCCCCGTGGCTTCTTGGCCGGTTGCGCGCATTCAACGTTTCCCAAATCCTGAGGGAAGCCTCGGAAGTGGGAGAACTGGCCTCTCTGCACGCGGGTAAAAAAGACACCCCAACCATGGGAGGACTCCTCATATTCGGCTCCATCATGGTAAGTTCCCTTCTCTGGGCCCGGCCCAATATTTACGTCCTGGTGGCGCTCTTCGTTTTTACCGCCCTGACGGCAATTGGTTTTGCAGACGATTACTTCAAAATCACGCACCGAAGCAGCGGCGGACTTTCCAGCCGGGCCAAGCTGCTTTGGCAATTAGTCATCACTCTGGCGGCAATGGCCGCCCTGCTCCTAAACAGCCAATCCAGCACCCTCATGACCGAATTATGGGTGCCCTTTATCAAGGATCCATTGATCCATTCGATGCCGATCTGGTTCATGGCTTTTTTCCTCTTTCTCGTCCTCGCCGGTTCCAGCAACGCCATCAACCTAACCGATGGGATCGATGGGCTTGCCATCGGCTGCACCGTATCGGTGGCGCTGGTTTATGGGATCATGGCCTATGCCGCCGGCCACGCCATTATTTCGGAATACCTTTTTATCAGCAATGTACCGGGATCGGGAGAGCTGGCCGTTATCTGCGCCGCGATGGTGGGGGCGAGCCTGGCCTTTCTGTGGTACAACGCCTATCCGGCAGAGGTCTTTATGGGCGACACCGGATCGCTTGCCCTGGGCGGTTTGATCGGAGTCATTGCATTCATGATCCATCAACCGATCACGCTCATCATTGTGGGCGGAATATTTGTCATGGAAGCTTTATCCGTCATCATTCAGGTAGTTTCCTTCAAGACCCGTCGCAAGAGAGTTTTCCGCATGTCTCCCATACACCATCATTTCGAACTGAAAGGCTGGGCCGAAGCAAAAGTGGTCATCAGGTTTTGGATATTATCATTAATTTTTGCTATTTCCGGCCTGGCTACTTTAAAACTTCGTTAAACCGGTTTCGCACTATGAAAAAAGCCCTGGAAGAACTCCTTTCACCCTTGGGACCGCCCGTGGCCATTTTTGGTGCCGGGGTGAGTGGCAGAGCGGTCAAAGAGTTGCTCGAGAGGTTAGGGGCGAACCCAGTTGTTTATGACGAACAAGGGATCGAGGGGGCATGTCAGGTATTCAATCAAAAACATGCCCGGTGTCACTCGCTGGTTGTTTACAGTCCCGGTTTTCACCCCCATCACCCCTGGCTGCGACTGGCTCGTTCATCTTATTGCCTGTGCATGAGCGAACTTGATCTGGCTTCTTTTTATTTCCAGGGAGAGGTAATCGCCGTAACGGGAACCAACGGTAAAACCACTTTGACCGAATTTCTGGCCGAAGCCCTTAAACAACTCGGCCGGGAGGCCCATGCGGTGGGCAATAACGGCTGGCCTCTCTCATCATTGGCGGGAGCACCCGATACCCGGAGTCAACTGGCGGTTTGCGAGGTAAGCTCCTTCCAGGCGGAAACCTTGCGGCATTTTCGCTGCCATGCCCTGCTGTGGACCAATTTTCAGGAGGATCATCTCGATCGCCATCCGACCATGGATCGATATTTCGCGGCAAAATGGAATCTTGTAAATCGTT
Organism: Opitutales bacterium; assembly: GCA_021772535.1. Lineage (GTDB taxonomy): Bacteria > Verrucomicrobiota > Verrucomicrobiia > Opitutales > UBA2987 > JAJFLU01. Next base: position 9,531 of record JAJFLV010000249.1, read on the forward strand.
TGGGCAAGGGGAAGGCCCTTTTTGTTGCCGGGGAGAGCGTTGCCACAGCCGCTTTGCGTTTTGGGCTGTCAGTTCCATCCTACACATCCATTGTCCCGGAAGAGAGTGAATTTCCCTGGCCGATGCCCGACGGTTCGGCTTTTGCGGCGGGACCGCAAGTCCCTAACCTCCGGCTGGCCCGGCAATTCTGGAAGCTAAAAGGTCTTCCAGAAGACATCCTGCAAAATTGCGCCGAATGTTTCCCTTCCCGCAAGCATCGTTTGAACAAGGTTTGCGAAATCGATGGCGTTTCTTTTTGGAATGATTCGAAAGCGACCAATTTTGCCGCCGCTCAGGCTGCCTTGGAATCGTTTGCCGGACCTGTCCACTGGATTGGAGGAGGGTGGAATGGCGGCGGCGCTTTACAATCTTTCGCCCATCAAATGGCTTCAAAAGTCAAAGCCGCTTATCTTATCGGCGATACGGCTCAGGCCTTGGCCAGGGAATTTGACCTCGCCTCTGCTACCGCCACGATCTTCAACAGCCTGAAGGATGCCGTGACGGAAGCAGTTCGGACTGCCCGGCGCGGCGATACCATACTTTTCAGTCCCGGATTCTCCAGTTTCGGCATGTTCAACAATTTTATCCACCGAGGAAATTGTTTCGATAAAACCGTTTTGGATTTGAAGAAAATCCACACGGGTTCTTAAGTTCCTTAAAACTATCATCCTCCTACCAATTAAATTAATGAAAATCTTTACCATAGTCTTCAGCTTGCACTTAATTGCCATCTGTTTTCTCTTTGTTCTGCCCGGTTGTGCCACGACCGATAAAAAGAAAGAACCCTCCGCTTCCGATACCGCAGCTCCCATGGCCTCGGAGGAAGTCGAAGTGACCGGTCCAGCCGCCGGGAAGGAACTTCATCCCGATTTCAATGCCGGTTTGAGAGGTTCTGATGAGGCCTCAAGCCGACCTTCTGGAAGATATCCGCCCACCCGGCCAAGCTGGGATTTTGAGGCCGTTACACCGGAACCGTCCGAGGAGGTGCTCCAGCCGGTTCCGAAAACGCCGGAACCCACTCTCCCGTCAAGTGAGGAAAGAGAAGTCAGCACGGTGATGTACACTGTAAAATCAGGCGATACCCTAAGTGGGATCGCCAGAAGGTACGGGACCACCGTGGCAGCGTTGAAAAGCGCCAATGCATTGGAGAACGACCTGATTCGAGTCAGGGACACTCTCGTTATTCCGGGAGGGAAAGGCGCGGGTCGAAAAGTCTCTGCCCCGGCTAAGGTTTCTCCAAAAAGGGAAGTGTCCGGTTCAGGCGAAGCGGTTCACATCGTTGTTTCGGGGGACACTCCCAGCGGTATCGCACGGCAGTATGGAATGAGCGCCAAGGACCTCATGCAGCGCAACCATATTTCTGATCCGACAAAACTGCAAATCGGCCAGAGGCTGTTTGTTAACGCAGAAAAAGCATCTGTTGCCGCCCCTCGTTCCGCCTCGGCCAGTCGCACTACGCCGAACGAGCCGAGCCCTATTTCCACACCCGATTTTGAGGAGCGCGAACGATCCATTCTCGATGAGGAGGAAGATATCCCGGTAATTCCTCTGGATAGCGACGAAAGCGGGGATGGAAGATCGGCTAATTGATCTCAGTTTCATTAGCCACACCCCGTTATTATTAAAAGAGACAGACTTTTCACATAATCATGGAGGTTGGGCGAAGTTCAGGTTTTCTTGTTTTAAGGCGCGATGGGCCGGTCCTCATTATTCTTCTGGCGGTGGCCAGTCTGACTCTTCTCGGATTCATTATTCTTTTCAGCGCGACCCAGGCTCATTTGGGAGGGACCAACACAATCGTCCGGAAACAGGCGCTCTGGCTATTGTTTGCCATATTGGCCGGGGGAGTGACCGTTTTTCTCAATCTGGAAAACCTGCGATTATTGGCTTGGCCATTGGCGGTGTTTACGGTTGGGCTTCTTCTGCTCGTTCTTTTGCCCGGAGTGGGTGTTTCGGTGAACGGAGCCAGGCGTTGGCTCGACCTGGGACCCATGAATTTGCAGGTATCCGAATTTGCCAAAATCGGGATGATTTTCATCCTGGCCCATTACCTGGCTGCCAATCAGCGTTATCGGGAAACTTTTTCAAAGGGCTTTCTAATTCCCTTTTCCATTGTTGGGACGATATTTCTGCTCGTAATGCTGGAGCCCGATTTTGGAACCGCTTTTCTTCTCGGGCTGGTGGGGTGTGTCATGCTCTTCCTGGCCGGTGTGCGTTTGATTTATCTCATACCTTCACTCCTGGCGGGAGGGCTGCTCTTTGCCCTGGCCATTGTTTTTGATCCCATTCGCATGAAGAGGATTACAGCTTTTTTGGATGTAGAGGCCCATAAGAACGACGGCGCTTACCAGCTATGGCAGGGTATTCTGGCCTTTGGGGCGGGTGGTCTCAATGGAGTGGGCCTGGGAAACGGCCGCCAGCAGAACTCTTTTCTGCCCGAAGCGCACACCGATTTTATTTTTCCCATTATCGGCGAGGAACTCGGGGTATTCTATTCCGGTGGAGTAGTCGCTCTTTTCCTTTCGATATTCATAATCGGCCTCTGGAATCTGCGTAAAGCGCCCAATTTATTCCAGTTTCTCCTGGCGGCCGGGGCCATCCTTTTAATAACCTCGCAGGCTCTCATCAATATCGGGGTATCCACCGGCTGTCTGCCGACAAAGGGAATGTCCCTGCCTTTTATCAGTTATGGCGGATCCGGGCTCGTAACGATGTTTATTCTGGTCGGTATTCTGGTCAATTGCCTCCGTAACTGGAACCGGTCACCTTTGCCTAATCCGGTTGTCCTATGAGCAAATTCGTCATAACGTGTGGAGGAACCGGGGGGCATTTATCGCCAGGGATCGCAATTGCCGAACAATTAATACAGAAAGGCCACCGGTGCTGGCTGGTAATAAGCAAAAAACAGGTGGATTCCAGGTTGATTCGAAATTACCAGCATTTTAATTTTATTCGCGCCCCGGGCGCGGGCTTTTCCCTCCGCCCCATTCTTTTTTTTAAGTTTATCATTGAGCAATTTCGATTACTCATTTTTTCATTCCGCTTCCTGCGATCCGTTCGGCCCGATGCGATTATCGCCTTTGGGGGATACATGACTACAGGATATGCGTTTTCCGGATTCATCCTCGGTTGTCCTATCGCCTTCCATGAAGCCAACCGCAAACCCGGCAAAGCCATTCGCTTCCTTCGAGGTCTGGCCGATCGGCTCTATTTGCCCGAGGGCGTTATTGTCACGGGACTGCCTCCCCATGCCATCAAGAATTACGGTTTGCCTCTTCGCCAGGAAATCAAACCGATGCCCAAGGAAACCGCCCGGCAGCGTCTGGGCCTGGACATCGAGGGAAAGTTGCTCGTAGTGATTGGCGGAAGCCAGGGAGCCCAGGTTCTCAATGAGTGGGTCATGGATCGTTCCGAGAGTCTGGCTGCTGAAGGAATCAATATTTACTGTGTCACCGGTCTGGGCAAAGGAGTGCAAAGCGTTTCCGAGTACCCGCTTCCCAATGGCCGGATCATCAAGACTTTTTATACACCGTTTACCGACTGCATGGGTACGGTCCTTTCCAGCGCCGATCTGGTCATTTCCCGGGCCGGAGCTGGTTCCATTGCCGAGCTTGAGCATTGTGGCGCCCCCTCCATTCTGGTGCCATACCCATTTGCGGCAGATGACCATCAGTTGGCCAACGCCCGTTTTCTGGAGCAGCGCGGCGGATGCATCGTTTTGGAACAGAGCCGTTTGTCAATATTGCAGGAAGAAGTTCTCGAACTCATCTACAATGATTGGATGCTGACCCAAATTCGTCAAAATCTGGAGCGCATTGAACGGGGAACCTGCGCCCAAAAGATTGCTCAGGATCTGGAAAATTTGGCGATTAATTTGCGTGGACCTGAAACTTCCCGCCGCCCCAAAATGCAAATGCCCGCATGAAATCGAAAAGCGATAGAATATTCATGCTTGGAGTCGGGGGAATGGGCATGGCGCCGCTGGCTCTTTACCTGCGCCAGATGGGTTGTACCGTTTCCGGTTACGATGACAATTTGCCTCCGCGGGTTGCCGCTCTTCTAAAAAAAGCCGGGGTGGAATTGCCGGTTGATGCCCGCTTACCCAATAATGTGAACAAAGTGGTTTATTCCTCCGCCATCGCAACTGAACATCCCTTGTTTATGGATGCCGTCAAGGTTGGCCTGCCATTATTGCGCCGGGGTGAAATGATGGCTGAAGTTCTGGACGAAAAGAAAGTCATTGCGATTGCCGGAAGTCATGGGAAAACCACCACCGCGGGGATGTTGGTCCATTCCCTAATACGGAATATATATCCCTTCGGCTATATGGTCGGAGCACTCTTTAATGGCGACAGTATATTGCCGGCTCGTTATTCGGACAGCGACTGGGTGGTGGCGGAAATCGACGAAAGCGACGGTACCATCGATCTCTTCCGACCTGAAATTACCGTGATCGTGAATTTGGATTGGGATCATACCGATTTTTATGTCCGCCCGGAAGACCTGGAGGCTACCTTTGAAGCGCTTGCCCAGAGAACGCGGAAAGCGTTATTTCTCCCTGGAAATGACGAAATTCTCAACCGATTGTGCAGAAATTCCAGGGCTGAAAAAATCCAGGTAGGTCCCGGAGGAAATTACCAGATCAAGACCATTGAGACAGAAAAAAACAATTTACGATTAACTCTTTGCGGGCGTTTTGAGGAGCAAGTTGAAGTGCTTCCGGCAGAGGGATCATTTAATGCAGAAAACGCCTCGTTTGCCTTGGCGGTGAGCCACTACTTGAAAGGCTCCTTGCGGTCCGGCAGTCTGGAAGGTTTCCCGGGCATTCGGCGTCGTCAAAACAAGCTCTACGATTTTGGCGACCTGGCCGTTATCGAAGACTATGCCCACCACCCGAGAGAAATAGAGGCAATGATTCGTTATGCGCGTGAGGCTTTTCCTGAGCGCAAACTATTTGTCGTGTTTCAGCCACATCGTTACTCGAGAACCCTTCGACTGAAGGACGAACTTGCTGAATCGCTGGCGGGCGCAGATAAACTTTACCTCATGGAGGTTTATCCCGCCAGTGAATCTCCTTTGCCGGGCGGTTCGAGCGAAGATCTTTTCAACGGCCTTCCGGGAGATCTTTCGGCCAGGCGAATATCTTCCTATTCACGTTTGTCCTCTCTTTTGTCAGAAGAGATTGATAAACCATCCGTAATCCTGTTTCTAGGCGCGGGGGACATCGATCAATGGGCTCGAACCTTTGCCGGAGAACTCGATGAAGCCCAGGTTCTCGACTCAGTGGAACTAATCAATAAGTCAAAGTCAGGGCAATCCTGGTGGGAGAAATTACGCCCGTTGGTGAATTCCGAAACGACCTTATCAACCGGTGTTTCTCTGGCCGATAAAACAACGCTTCGGGTGGGCGGACCGGCATTCTTCTTTGCGGAACCAGCCACCGTGGAGGATTTGGGTATTCTTCTGACAAGCGCTGCGGTTCGATCGCTGCCTGTTTATTTTTTGGGCCGAGGCTCAAATCTTATCGTGCCCGACGATGGAGTCGAAGGGCTCGTTATTCATCTAAGTCACTCTTCCTGGCGAACCATCAAGCCATTGGCTAATGGTCGGATTTGGGCGGGCGGTGGCGCCCGCCTTAAGCAGATATGTGGGGAAGCCTGTCGGCTCGGTTTGGCCGGTCTGGAATTTCTGGAGGGAATTCCGGGCTCTCTCGGCGGCGCCTTGCGGATGAATGCCGGTGCCATGGGGGGCTGGATTTTCGATGTTGTGGAGGAAGTCCAGTTTATGACTCTCGATGGCATGCTAAAAACCCTTCCACGCGAGGAATTTTCGGTTGGATACCGGGAGTGCCGCGAACTCCGCCGGGCCGTGGCGGTCGGAGCCATCCTGTGTGCCAGGGATGGCGTTTCCAGCGGATCAATCAGGGCAACCATAGAAGAATTTTCGAATAAGCGGAAAAGCTCTCAACCGAAGGAACCCAGCGTCGGTTGCATCTTTAAAAACCCAAAGGACAGTTACGCTGGAAGAATCATTGATGAATTAGGCCTGAAAGGGCTTCGCGTGGGCGAGGCGGAAGTGTCCCGAGTACACGGAAATTTTATTATTAACCGGGGCGGCGCCACTTGCGGGGATGTAGTCGGATTGATCCGCAATATTCGCCGGGAAGTGCAACAACGGACTGGTATCGAGTTGCAGCTCGAGGTTTTGCTAATGGGTAAAAGTTGGGAGCAGGTATTATGAACGATGTTCGCATAGCCGTAATTCTTGGCGGATCCAATGAAGAACGTGAGGTATCCCTAGCCACCGGCCAGGCGGTGGCGGAAGCTTTGAAATATAATTTTGAGGTCGATATTTTTGAAATTGAAGGTGAAGAATTACCCCATGGACTGGATCGAGACCGGCATGTTGTTTTCCCGGCCTTGCATGGAAGATTTGGGGAAGATGGCGGCATCCAGAGTTTACTGGAGGAGGCCGGTATCGCTTATGCGGGAACTGGCCCGGTGGGGAGCCGCCTCTGTTTCGCCAAGGAGGAAACCAAAGCCATAGTGAAGGCCGCCGGGGTGCGGGTCGCGCCCGGTGTCCTGTTTAATATTCCCGGCCAGCTTCCGGGGTATGAGGAAATTGACCGATTAGGTCCCTCCTTCATTCTCAAGCCCGACAGACAGGGAAGCAGCGTAAGATTGTGCAAGGTTGAAGGAGCGGAAAATCTGCAAGATTTGTTGCAGCGTCTGGAACCGGACGAATGGCTTATGGAAAAGAGAATCGAGGGCCGGGAAATAACGGTTGGGATGCTTCACGGCAAGTCTCTCGGATTAGTCGAAATTCGGCCGCGAGGCGGTTCCTATGACTACCGGCACAAATACACCAAAGGGCTAACTGAATATCTGTTCCCCGCTCCGGTCGAGGCCGCTCTCGAAAGGGAGTTGCATCAGGCGGCGGAATGCGCTTATGCCGCCTGCGGCTGCCGGGATTTTGCCCGAATCGATTTTATGGTCAATGAAGAGGGGGCCAGCTACTTCCTCGAGATCAACACTCTGCCCGGTCTCACCGCCACCAGCCTGCTGCCCATGAGCGCATCTTGCCACGGTTATGATTTTCCCGCCCTGGCCCGGGAATTAATCCTGCCCGCTTTGAGTCGTTTTCAAATGGCCGAAGCCGCCACCGTAATTGAATGAATCGTGAAAAAGTCTTCTTCCAGATCTAATACCTCTTCGCCCGCCTCCCGAACCTGGCGAACGATTGAACAAAAGGGCGGGCGTAAGGCAGTCACAGATTTGGGTCGTAAGCGCAAACGCAAAGCCTATTTAAAAGCGGTCTCGGCTTTTTTGGTCGTTATTTTTATAATTTCCGCCGTGGGTTTTGGAGTTTATTTTTTAAAAACCAAATGGACCGGGATCAACCTGACAGGAACTTCGGAACCGATCAGAGTGATTCATTTTGAAACGGACGGGGTTCTCAGCCGTGAATGGTTCGCCAATGCCGTTCCCATTGCAAGGGGGACGAAGTTAATGGATCTGGACATCCACCGAATGAAGGACGAGTTGGAAAGCCTTGGTCAGATAAAGGATACCATCGTTTCACGTCAATTTCCCGACGAATTGAAAGTAGCGATCAAAGAAAGAGTTCCAGTTTTGCGCGCCCGCTTCTCTACGGCCAAGGGAAGCAAACCCGAAGAGAGACTGATTTCACGAGAGGGAGTGGTTTACAAAGGCATGGAGTATGCAAAAGTCAAGCTGGAGCAATTGCCTTATCTGGGCGGGGTACGTTTTTCCAGCGGACCGGAGGGCATTGATCCGGTCGAAGGCCTGCCGGTTTTGAACCGGCTTCTCACTTTGAGCCGAACTCGTTACCCGGATATTTATGATGATTGGAAAGTGGTGTCTTTTCAAAAACCGGACCAATACCCGGGAGTGGGAACAATGTTGATTACAGTCAAGAGTCGAAATGTGAAGGAGATTGTTTTTTCCCCGCCGTCCTTCGAATGGCAGCTAGCTGAGCTCGAAAGAATCATCGAACATTCCCGTCGGCGTGGCATTCGCGTAATAAAGAAAATCGATCTTTCCCTGGGCGACCAAGTAGTCGTTCAGGATTTTCCCGACCTTCGTTACAAACGAACCAATTGAATAAAATTCATGGCCTATAACAAAGTCATTGGCGCGGTAGAAATTGGAACCTCCAAAGTGGTAGTGCTGGCCGGGGAGATCATCGGTGGGCGCACCCTCAACATTATCGGCATGGGGCAATCGACGGCCAGGGGGATCAAAAAAGGTGTAATCGTCGATTTTCGAGCTGCCAGCGACTGTACCTACGCTGCAATTCTCTCGGCGGAAAAAAGCGCTGGAGCCACCATCGAGGGCGTTTACTTAAGTCAAAGCGGGAGCCATTTGGAAGGATTTTTCGACAAGGGCGAAGTGTCCGTCAGTTCGCACGACGGCTTGGTCAGAAGGTCCGACATCCAACATGTGGTGGAGAACGCAAAACGGAAGGAAGTCCCTGAGGGACGCGTTTACATTCACCATATTCGCAGCGGGTTTTACCTCGACGGACGCCCGGTGGAAGATCCGTATCAAATGAAAGGGGATCGGCTCGAGGTCGGTTATTGGCATGTCCATGGGCATGAGATGAAGGTAGCCGACAACATCCATGTAATAAACGGGTTTGGCTTAAAGGTGGAGGACATGATTGTTTCCGGAATCGCCTCCGGTTCCATGGTGGTGGAGGAGTCGGAAAAAAGCAATGGAGTGCTTCTGCTGGATATTGGCTGCGGCACAACCGACTATGTCCTATACCGTAATGGCGTAATTCAGCGGACGGGAGTTCTCTGTGTCGGGGGCGACCATCTGACCAACGATTTATCTTTGGGATTGCGAGTAAATGCCAAGCATGCCGAAAATCTCAAGCAGGAGTTCGGCAGCGCTACCCTCAACCATGACGACCAAGATGAGAAAGTCTGGCTCATCGGCGACCTTACGATTGGGGACCGGGCCATACCGAGGAAAGCCATTTACCAAATATTGAATGCCCGTTTGGAGGAACTTTTCAGTATTTTGAAAAAAGAACTCGGCTCATGCGCCAGCCGTCAGGAGATACCAGCCGGCATAGTCCTGACCGGGGGAACCTCCCGAATACCGGACATTGCCGACCTGGCCACCAAGGTTATTGGCCTGCCGGCCCGCATCGGAGAAAATCCCGCCTGGGTGCGCGATGATTTGCGGGAACCCGAATACAGTTGTGTGCTGGGATTGCTCTATTATGGACTAACCGCTGAACGTTCAGCGGAAGAGGAAAAGCCGAAATCCGGTTTGATTGGCAAAATGACGCGTATTTTTAATTTTTCCTGAATGAAACCTCTTGCTCAATTTTCAATAAAATGACGACCGAATCTCATCCCCTGAACGAAATTTCAAGCGCTGAGGATAACGCAGCAGAGAGCATACGGATTAAAATCATTGGCGTAGGCGGGGCCGGCAATAACGCCGTGGACCGCCTCAAGCTGGATAATTTGCGCAATGTTAACCTTGCCGTGGTTAATACCGATGGGCAGGTATTGGGCAATTCACCGCTGGAGAATAAACTTCTTATCGGGGGAAAAGTTACCCGTGGTCTGGGGGCCGGGGGCGAGGCCGATCTGGGGCGGCAGGCAGCCCTTGAAGACCGCGAAAGCTTGCGCAGAATGGTCGAGGGGATCGATCTCGTTTTTCTGTTGGCCGGTCTCGGCGGCGGCACCGGCAGTGGAGCCTTACCCATTCTGGCAGAGACAGCGGTTGAGCAGGGCGCGCTCGTCATAGCATTTATCACTATGCCTTTCACCCTGGAGGGAGAGCGCCGTCTTCGCCAGGCTGAAGAAAGCCTTTTCGCCCTGAGATCTCACTGTCATGCAGTTATCACACTTCCCAACGACATTCTACTGCAGCAAGTGGAAGAAAATGCCACCGTTCTGGAAGCTTTTGCCATTGCCGACGAATGGATCAACCGGGGGGTGCGTTCCATTTGGGACCTTCTCAACAAAACCGGGCTAATCAACATTGACTTCACCACTCTTCGCAAGTCCTTTTCCGTGCGCGGAGGAAAAACTCTCTTTGGTCTGGGAAGTGGAGTAGGCGGCGACTACGTAAACAAAGCGATCAACGACCTCATGCTTTGTCCGCTATTGCATACGCCCGGCTATGCCCGACGAGCCGACAGTCTCATCGTCAATGTAACCAGTGGCGTTGATTTGACCTTGACCAAGGTAAACGAAGTAATCGCCATAGTGGCGGAAAAATTCGGAAGCAAGGAAAACACCGTTATCGGGGCGGTAATAGATGAAGACCTTCAAAACACTCTTAACATTTGTGTGATCGGGACAACCGATGTGGAAGGGCAGAGCGGTATTGCAAAATCCGCCTCCTCCAAAAAAGGAACCTCCTTTGTAGCCAATGAACCCGCCATCAACGCTCTCGACGCGCAAGGCAGACCCAAGAAAGTCCACAAATCAAAACTCAAGCCTCGGAGGAACATAGACCTTCAGGGACAGCCGGAATTTGATTTTACCCGCACAGAGGAGCAAAGAGGTTATTTTGAACAAACCGAACGCAATCTCTACGATGGCGAAGACCTTGATGTGCCAACTTACTTGCGGCGAGGCATCAAGATCGTCCTTTAACCGCCACTGCGTTAGATAAAGCGCAAGCTTTCTGGTCCCTTGATCCAGAATGGTGTGTCCGATGCCGGAGCCTATAAAAGAATCAAACCAAGGAGACTCAAACCGCAAAGAATCAAAATCACGGTGAGCGCCTTCCTCTCTTGCTCTGTCAGTCTCACAGGCATTTTTTCAATCGTTTTGCACGTTTAGCGGTTAATCGATTATCCGTAAAATTCTCTCAATCGTTTGGCCGCCTCCGCTTCGTTTTTGATTTTTATATACACTTCATCGAGGCTCACCTGGGCAGCGGAACCGGGCGCGAATCCGCAATCGGGATTCAGGGTGATTCTTTCAGGGGCAACATATTTCAGCGCTCTTTCCACCCGCTGCACAATGGTTTCCGGCGAATCTATGATTCCGGGCTGGCAATTGACGCAACCAAGGCCTATTTCAAAATCCTTCCTCAGTTCTTTTAGTACATTCATCTCTCCCGATTCAGGGGCGGTAAATTCCAGCGTCAGGTGATGCACTTTCAAGCGGTTCAACTGCTCCAGGATTGGATCATAACCGCCTTCGTGATTTGCGGAGCCCCGCACTCGCGCTCCCGCCCTTCGACATAGATGCACGGCCAATCGGAGATCTCCGATTCCATCGACAACCTCGTTAACCATGTCCACCGCAAAATTCGAGGCCTTTACTGGATCATCATAGTTTTTTCGCACTCGCTCATCGACAAACAGGCAAAGATGGGGATCATCAATTTGCACGATAGTGGCACCGACCTCCCGAAGAAGTTCTAACTCCTGTCGCAGGATTGGAACACAATCTTTGACAAAATCTTCCCTACGAGGGTAAGCTTTTCTTGATTTTTCCGGGTCCCACATTCGCTCCCCCAACAGGCCTGGGGCCGGTAATGTAGATTTAATACGTTTGCTGGTTATGGATTTTAAAAAGGCCGCTTCCCGGGCAATAAATCCAGGATTTTTTGGCTCAAGTTTATCCACCACAATTGTCCAAGGCCGGCCATCCTTGGGGTTAATACTCAATTCGAAACCGTGAGCCAACTCGGCGATCACGCCGATATAGGATTTTCTCCTCCATTCCCCATCCGATAGAATATCCAGGCCGGCCATCTCCTGCATCCCTACAATGTAGCGGATGGAGGAATTCATCAAACGATCATAATCCTCCGCCGGGAGGCTCGAATCTTCGGAAATGAGATCTTTTATAAAGTCGGATCGCGGCATGGAGCCCACTACACTGGCGGGAAACAAATTTCCGTAATGATTTGCAACCATGATTTTTATAATCCCGATAAATCGCTACCATCAATATTGCGGCCGGTCATTTTCTTATTATTTCGTTCCGGCCATACTCTGTTGGCATGGGCATAGTCTTCCTCCGTATCAATTTCCATATAGTCGCCCTCTGTTGTCACATGATGAAAGGTGATTCCATTTTCGATCATATCCTGAAACAGATGTATCAGGTAGGCTTTCTCAAAAACCGCTGCTTCGCGCCATGGCCGTCCTTTGAATTTCTTTTGCAGGCGGTAAAACGATTCAATCAGTTGGGCAGATCCGGAAGGGGAAAACTTTGCCACTCCGATATATTCGCCGGAGGCATCATCCGGGTCCAAGTCACGATGGATAGAGGTAACAATGTCTCCTTCAGCGGTTACTTTCTCGGCATCCTCTTCGGGATGATGCAGGCGGTAACGGTAGCGATCACGCCAATGGGTATCGACACATAGCACAATGTTGCCGGGATGATTCATGGCCCTTTCGACCACCGTATCCCGAAATAGGATATCGGAGTAGGCGCAGATGAAACCTTCGTTCATATGCTCCACCGCATGCATGAGAGAAACCAGAATATTGTTATTTTCCCAATCCGTGTTGTTACAATATGTAAATTGAGGATAATCGTTTTTAATCTGGTCAATTTTGTAACCACCAATAAACACTGGCTTCGCCAAGCCGGCTCCGGTGAATGCTTCAAGCGTCCAATCGAGAATACTCAGATCTCCAATCCTGGCATAACATTTGGGTTGATTGTCCGTCATGGAATTCAACCGCTGACCCCTTCCCGCACCAATAATAATCGGTTTCATCCTTTATTCAATTTTGATAAAATAAAAATGCGATGTTGGCTCATTGGTTTTGCAACAATATTTATCAGGTTGCATCCAACCTTGTTCTCAAGTTCGTCAGTCCGGTTATGATGGTCCGATTCTTTCCTAAAATCGTCAAGTTTCCTTTCGAATATTCTTGCCAGCAATTACTGGATCGGAACGAACCATGCCAATGCGAGAGATCGATTACTGGATATCTGATGTGGATTCAAGATACAGGAAACGTGATGGGCCTTCGGTGCCCGGTTGTTTCTATTTTCAATTTCCGGCGGCATTCTGAATCGCGAAACCCAAAACCTGAGATCTTTATTTCGCATCACCCCTTGAGGGCCGGATGGGAGGAAAAATTATAGATTGAATTTTTTCCTTTCAGAAGTACTTACCCTATTTCATTTTGCCCAATTTTATGTTATTATTGGGGCGATTTATTTAAACAAGATATACTACGAGTACCAATTTTCTGGCCACGATTGTTAAGGGGGGAAGGAATTTGGCGTCCGGTCCACCGGGCGATGAGGTCTCAATTTATTGTACATAGAGACATTCCAGCCTTATTAATTGTTTACATGTGGTTTCAGAACTGGCACTTATAATGTAACTAAACCAAAGGGATGGACCATGCTTCCGAAGCCGGTAAGGAAAATACTATACTTGTTAATTTTTTCATTGATAGGTTTTATCGTATTTAATTTCGTAAAAGATCACACCAGGCAGGAGGTGATTGCCATAAAGCAGTACTCCCGCGCACTACTGGATAAGGATTCTTTAGCAGGGCGAAATCTGGTAAGCGACAAAAACGCCCTCAAACCGTTTACAGTCAGGAAAAAACGGGATGAAGCTCTTAGGGGGAAAATTCGGTGGGTAACCTATCAAATCAAGGAAATCCGGAAGGATAAAGGGTCGACCCGTTTAAATGTAAACCAGATCATAAGGCTGGACCGTCCCGGTCAGGATTCATTCTGGGGCAGCGAAAAAATTGTCAACAAATTGGAGGTGACGATGGTCTCACCTCATTCGCATTGGAAAGTCCGCACTTACAAGGATAAGTTTTATTACCCAGGCATGAAAGACTGAAATGTGTTTTCCTCCTGACTCAAATTAATTTAATGTATTTCCTTTGTACTCAACGTTTTAAATTTTCGACTAGACCAGAAACGGTATAGGCCGACAGGGGTTTGACATCCCACCACCTGCCCGTTTCGTTATGGGTGTCCAGATCGGTGAACGTATAATGGGAAAGGGTCAGGCGGAAATATTTGGGAGGCTCGTCTGGAAACGGATTTTCCTCCATTAAACCGATAACTTCGGGATTACCATCGAATAATTGTGGTAAGAATTTCGCGAACCAGATGGAAAACCGGTGGGAGCGCTCGTAATTGAGTCCTTCGAACCACATTCTCCAGTCGAGACGCGGCATGTGTGGGATGAGAAACGATGGTTTTCCAGTCGGATCTCCTGGTTTGTAGCGGAAGTTGTAGGCCTTCCATTCCCTGCCATCCTCACTTCCTTCTATTTGTATTTCCGGGCGGGTGGTCGTCATGACACGGAAAAGTCCATAGCTGTTGACAAACCGGAAGGGTTGGATGCCGTTATAAACTGTTTCCAGAGAGGGGCTTTCCTTGAGCCATTTTCTTGAAAAGCTTGGCTTTCGATTATCCTCAAGACTTTGGATGAGCTGATAGGTCCCTGCCGGAATTAAAATCAATGTGAAAAGGCAGAGAAAAACCAATTTTGCATACCTTGGGACGGAGGGGGATTTTAAATTTTGTGTTCCTTCCAATAATCGCTTCCTTAACCGTTGGGGGAGACTCTGGTCGTCAATCAACGGAAGGCAAAGCAACATGGTCAGCAAGTTGAAGAACCCATAATTGCCGGTCAGGGAAATGAGAATCTGGAGCAAAACAAGACCAAAAAATGCGAGATTTCGCAATCTTCTCGGCCCTAAAATGAAAAAGGGCAGGACCAATTCGATAAAAAACATGGCCTGGATGGAAAATTTTTGAAACCAAAATGGGAGATGGTGGGCATAAAAACTGGTCCAGGCGGGAAGAGGCTGACTCCAATAGTGGTAGTTCAGGGCCGTCCAATCGCGCCAGGTGTTTGAATCACCCGAACCAAAGCTTTGCAGTTTGACGATTCCCGACTCAAACATCAGCCGGAAAAGCAGAAACCAAATAAGCCAGCGCGCTATTGAATTTGGTTCAGGATGAACCTTCAACCGATCCCAAATCTTCCAGGGACTAAAAAACACCGTTAGAAAACATATTTCAATGAGGAGGGAATCCCATTGAAAGGTAAGGAAGGCCTGCCCGACATTGGTTAATGACAGGTAAAGCAGCCACAGAGCCAGGGCCGCCAGCGGAGTGAAAATTCCGGCCACAAGAGCCACTCCAGCAAGGCAGGCCGATGCAAATACCCACTGGATTGCAGTATCGCTGCCATTCAACCAGAAAAGGGTAGGGAGGTAAAAAAAAGCAGGCTTTTCCAATCCATTTTGGGCTAGTCCTGTTTGAACTGTTTCCAAATAGGGAGCGACCGGCAAAATGCCCTTACCGCTGATTAGACCGTCAGCCTGGACCCAATAGGAAATGACGGCACAAAGAGCCAGGACCCCCAGTAATCGTGGGAATAGCCAACTGGAGAATTTATAGGTCGGTGGCTCAACGTTCTTTCCCCAAAATATTTTGGTTAAGAAAGAGAAAAATTTCCGCCTCCGTGAAACGATCACATAAGCGCCTTCCGCCATAGTCGCAAATAGGGGCCACTTCTTGTAGGTTTTATATAGCCACCCTTTGCCCGGGGTGTCCTTCAGGCAAAGAAAAACAGCTTCCGCACCCTCGCTGACGTCACCGTTAATTTCCACCAATTGAACCGCCTTTTCATACCGATCCACGGGGATCTCGGGGAATCGTCCGGCCACTGATTGTGATTCCTCATAATCGACACGATCTCCAGTCCAGATTTTCCACCGCTCTATCCAGCGTCTGCAAAAAGTGCAATCCCCGTCATAAATCATCAGGGGTCGTTCCTGTGGAGGATTGGCAACCTTGTAATGTTTGGGAGCAGACATCAGCAGCTTCCAGGAATCTTCCGGTTTTGGCCGGAGAGGTCAAGTTGTCCTCTTTAACCTATAGATAGAACACTTCTCTTTGGCTTGAAATAAATTTTCATCAAAAATCCTAATAAAACACAAAATGTTGTGTTTTTATTTGCATACTTACACAATATGTTGTAGTGTAATAATCTTCGCCCCATTCACTTGGAACGGAAAACCACTCCTCTATTACACTAACCTTTTAACCTTACTGTCTTATGATCCCATCCAGGCAACCTGAGCTTTTTAACAATATTCCTCCATCCTCCAGCGACGCTTTCACCCGTGTGCGCAAACGCGACGGAAGGCTCGTTCCTTTTGATTCCAGGCGCATAACCGATGCAATCGCCCGGGCCGGAGCGGCCACCGGCGAGTTTGATGGGGAGACCGCACACAGGCTTGCCTTGCGGGTTCTCACCCTCGGAACGCTGGTGTTTTTCAAAGAAATCCCCTCCGTGGAAAAGATCCAGGATCTGGTCGAGGAAGTGCTGCTGGATTCCCCTTACCGGAAAACCGCCAAAGCTTATATTCTCTACCGTGACCAACATGCGCGTATGCGGGAGATATCGACCCAGGTAAATGTCGATCTCCTTGACCGCTACCTCCAGCAGTCAGACTGGAAGGTGAATGAAAACAGCAATATGACCTATTCGCTGCAAGGTCTGAATAATTACATATCGAGCGGTCTGAGCCAGTCCTATTGGCTCAACGCCATTTATCCCGGGGAGATCAGTCAAGCCCACGAATCGGGGCAGCTCCATTTACACGACCTCAACCAACTCTCCGTTTACTGTGTCGGATGGGACCTTTACGATTTGTTAAAGGATGGTTTTCGAGGGGTCCCCGGAAAAATCGAGACCACCCCGGCCAAACATTTCCGCACCGCTCTGGGCCATGTAATCAACTTTTTTTACACCCTTCAAGGGGAGGCCGCCGGAGCCCAGGCCTTCTCCAATTTCGATACTTTGCTGGCGCCCTTTATCCGTTATGACAACCTCAGCTATACCCAGGTAAAGCAGTCCCTTCAGGAATTCGTTTTCAATACCAATGTGCCGACCCGGGTCGGGTTCCAGACACCCTTCACAAATGTCACCCTCGATCTGGTTTGTCCGCGGCATTATAGCGATCAACCGGCTTTGATCGGAGGGGAATTGAAACCCGAAAAATATGGTCTGTTTCAACCCGAGATGGATCTCTTCAATCATGCTTTTTTTGAAGTTATGACAGAAGGAGATGCCGGTGGCAGAACGATGACTTTTCCCATCCCAACCATTAATCTGACCAAGGATTTCGATTGGGACAACCCGGTCCTGGAAGGTCTTTGGAAAATGACCGGTAAATACGGTGTTCCCTACTTCTCCAATTTTATCAATTCAGATATGGACCCCGAGGATGCGCGCTCAATGTGCTGCCGTTTGCGGATCGACAACACGAAACTGCGCAAACGCGGTGGCGGGCTTTTCGGCGCCCACCCATTGACCGGCAGCGTTGGCGTGGTGACCATTAACATGCCCCGCATCGGTTATTTGGCGGATAATCGCACTGAATTTTTCTCACGCCTGGAAAATTTGATGGACCTGGCTCAGGAAAGTCTCGAAATTAAACGCAAACTGCTCGAACGCCTGACCGACAAGAATCTTTTCCCCTACACTTCTTACTACCTGCGCCACATCAAGGAAAGGTTCGGGAAGTATTGGGAAAACCATTTCAGCACCATCGGATTGGTGGGGATGAATGAAGCCTGCGTCAATCTCTTCGGCTGCGATCTGGGAAGTCGTGAGGGTGGTCAATTCGCCTTGGAAACCCTGCAATTCATGCGGCAAAAACTCGTTTCCTATCAGGAAGAAAGCGGCAACAATTACAACCTCGAGGCCACTCCGGCCGAGGGCACGGCTTACCGTTTGGCGAAAAAAGACAAAGCCCTATATCCGGAAATTCTTGTTGCCAACGAAGAGGACTACCACCGCGGAGCGAAACCGTTTTACACCAATTCCACCCACCTTCCGGTCAACTACACCGATGACCTCTTTGAGGTAATCGATCTGCAGAACAACCTGCAAACCCAATACACCGGGGGCACCGTGCTGCATCTCTTTCTAGGGGAACGCATCGCAGACACTGCCAGCGTGAAGAAACTAGTCCGCCACATCGCGGAGAACTACGAGCTGCCCTATTTTACCCTCACACCGACTTTTTCGGTCTGTCCCGAGCACGGCTATTTGGACGGCGAACAGAAGCAATGCCCCCATTGTGGACGGGATTGCGAGGTCTATTCTCGGGTCGTCGGCTACCTGCGACCGGTCCAGCAATGGAACGAAGGAAAGAAAGCCGAGTTTCCCCTGCGCTCGGCCCTGCGGGCGGATATCCGCGCCTTGCAACCAGCCTAGTAATGAAAATCGGCGGCCTGCAGAAATGTTCCCTCATTGATTATCCGGGTAAAATCGCAGCCGTGATCTTTACCCAGGGCTGTCCCTGGCGGTGCCCCTGGTGCTACAACCGTTCCCTTGTTCTGCCTGAGGAATATGGTCCTTGCATTCCCGAGGAGGAGGTTCTGCAATTTCTCGAAATGCGCCACGGCCAGCTTGAAGGAGTGGTTGTCACTGGAGGAGAGCCAACCATGCAGCCCGATTTACTCGAATTCCTGAAAAAACTGTGCTCCCTGGATTACCAGGTTAAACTCGATACCAACGGCTACCGTCCGAAAGTAGTTCAATTAGTCATTGAAGCCGGCCTGGTCGACTACATTGCCATGGACGTAAAAGCGCCTCTGGATAAATACAATCTCGCTACCGGAAGACGCATACCCGTAGAAAAAATTCGCCGGAGCATCGATCTTATTCGCGATTCCGACCTTGATCACGAATTCCGCACAACCGTTGTTCCCAGCTTGCATATCCAGGCAGACATCGAGCAAATCCTGGACCTAATCTCCGGAAGCCGTCGGTATGTCCTGCAGACTTTCCTGAATAATAATCCCCTGAAGCATGCCCTGGCCCGCCAGCCCCCGGCGCGTTGGCAGCCCACCCAAGCCTGGCTCGACGAAAACACCTCCTTGGTCGGCGAATTGATTATCCGGTAATTTGTTGCATTCTTCTGTGCTTGCTACATTTCGTAGCCTCGATCTACCCAGTAGTTCCAGTCTAATACTGCTTCGAATGTCTCCTCTTCCGCGTCAATCACAGCTAATTGCATGAGGGGAACGGCAAGAGTGTCACTGTCCCATTTAATGGACACAAACATCTCGCGTTCAGATTCGTCTTCACCTCCCATTCCGACCACGGTGACGATGTCACCCGGACGCAACGGAGAGATAGCGCGCAGTTTGATGCACTTGGCGGTAAAGGGAAATCCGAGTTTGTCTTGCAAATAGTAGTACCACCCCATAGCACGCTCGCCGGCGTTATAGGCATCGACTACGATATCCATATCGATCCGTTCTTCGCGGTCCTTGTCACTTGCGACTCCTGCCATATTGCCTCGTCCGTAAGGTTTTTATTTGCTTAACGCAATTAGTAATAGAAACAACGCAATTGTTAGCCACGAACGATTTTACAACCGGAGAATCTCTTCTCATCCGAAATTTTTTCACTTATCTTTGTGTACTTCATGTCAGTAAAAACAAAATTTTACCGCACGGAGGATTTCTGTTTGTGATCTAGTATTGATTCCAGTGGAATGGGGTATGGCTTTGGAAACTTTGTTTACGGTTGAGAGTTCCAGCATCAAATATGGTCCGGGAGCCACTGGCGAGGTGGGTTACGAAATGGCCCGTCTGGGAGCCAAACGAGTCATGGTGCTGACCGACCCAGGATTGGCGGAGAGTTCGTGTGCCGCAACCGTTCTGGAGTCATTAAAAAATGAGGGCATCGCGGCCATTCTCTTCGACCGGGTGCGGGTGGAACCGACCGATCAATCCTTCAAAGAGGCAGTTGCGTTTGCGGTGGAGGGGCATTTCGACGGATTTGTCGCTGTCGGCGGCGGCTCCACCATGGACACCGCCAAAGCAGCGAATTTGTATGCCACCTATCCGGCTGATTTTTTGGATTATGTGAATCCGCCTATCGGTCGGGGAGTGCCGGTTCCCGGGCCGCTCAAACCGCTTATTGCCATTCCCACAACGGCCGGAACAGGCAGTGAGACGACGGGTGTGGCTATTTTCGACTTGCTCGAAATGAAAGCCAAAACCGGCATCGCACACCGCGCCTTGCGGCCAAATATTGGCATTGTCGATCCCGACAACACCCGCACCCTGCCGCCAATGGTGGCGGCGTGCACCGGACTCGATGTGCTATCCCACGCTTTGGAATCAATGACCGCTTTGCCTTTCGACCAGCGTGATGCACCGGAAAGCCCCGCTTATCGCCCCGCCTATCAGGGCGCTAATCCTATCAGTGAAATCTGGGCTTCCAAGGCTATTGAAATGGTCTCCAGGAATATTGTCCAGGCGGTGGAGCATCCGGAGGATGAAGAGGCCCGCGGGCAAATGCTCCTTGCGGCCACTTATGCGGGAATCGGTTTTGGCAATGCCGGTGTGCATTTGCCCCATGGGATGTCCTACCCCGTATCGGGAATGGCGCGGGATTATATTCCGGCGGGGTATCCTCCGGAGAAGCCCTTGATTCCCCACGGCATGTCGGTAATTTTGCATGCGCCGGCAGTTTTTCGGTTTACGGCAGCAGCCAATCCCGTCCTGCATCTGAGGGCGGCAGCTCTCATGGGGGTTGATACCTCAAATGCGAAACCCGATGAAGCTGGAGATTTTCTGGCTGGGGCTATTGTCGATCTGATGAAAAAAACAGGAATGCCTAATGGTCTGCACGCTGTTGGATTCGGGATTGAGGACATTGATGCTTTGGTGGCCGGCACATTGCCCCAGCACCGTGTGACAAAAATATCTCCGCGGCAGCCCAGCGAGGAAGATTTGAGGCGACTTTTTCAGGAATCGATGCAATGTTGGTAAACATCATTCATCTGCGAATTTGAGATAGTTTCTAATTAAAAAATAAAAATGGCCAAAAAAATACTACTATCTTTGGTGGCTCTTGGAGTTCTTCTCCTCGGTGTCGCTTATTTTACATTCTCAAAAATCATTAACAAAGGGGTGAAAACCGGCATAGAAAAGTTTGGACCGGAAATTACCCAGACTGAGATTAAATTGGAAGGCGCCAATATTTCCCCGCTCAATGGAACCGGTGTTCTTAAAGGGCTTCTGATTGGAAATCCGGAAGGGTTCAAATCGGAAAAAGCGTTTTCGTTGAATAAAATCGAGGTGAACCTCGAAGTCGCCTCGCTGCTATCGAACAAAATAGTAATAGAAAAAATTTATGTCAGCGATCCGCACATCGTTTACGAAAAAAAGCTGATGACGGACAATTTGAAACAGCTACTAAAAAACATCGAGGAATATGCGGGTGAAGAAGGGGAGGAGGAGAGCGAAATCAGGCTTGAGATCAAGGAGTTGTCAATTGTCGACGGGAAAATAACGGTGGGTATTTTAGGCAAGGGCTTGACCGTGCCCCTTCCCGACATCCACCTGGCCGGCCTGGGGTCAAAATCAGACGGAATCACTCCCGACCAAATGGCTGGAGAAATCATGAAAGCTGTCCTGCGCAACACGCTTCAGGCGGTGGCCAAGGCCGGAGGCGCGGTGGTGGAAGGTGGAGCCGAAGCGGTCGGAGATGCGGGAGTAAAAGCCAAAAAAGCCCTCGGTAATGTAAAAGGTTTGCTCAAGAAAAAGAAAGGGGAATCGGGTAATTGAGAGGGTGATGATGGTCCCATTACACTTCAATCTTCCAAGGCTTCCAGAATAGAAATATCCTGAAGTAAGCCTCCAGTCCGCTTCTAACTGTTTGCATTTTCGCCACATTCATTTATATTTTTTTTGTGAATCTGACGAGAAATTGGCTTTGCTGGATCGCCGGGGTCTGGGCGGCCTCCTTGGGATTAGCATTTTTAACGGGAATTTGGGTTCATATTCATTTCGCGGGAGATGATAGCGTTGGAGTGCAAAGCAATGGTGGGTTCGAGAGCGAGGTTGCACTGGAGCGACACCTCCTGATTCGCAAACTGACCGGGAAACCAGTCGATGCCGCGGTCTCCCGGGAGAGTTTTCCGCCAACGGTGCAGGAAGCCCTTTCGGCAGCCTTGGCCGATGCCAACACCAATTTCCGGAGCCACGCATTGGCGGTGCTCCTTTCTGGGCTTGATTTGGTCGATATTGGTGAAGCAGTCGATTTTACCGAGAAACTGTCGGCCGGAGTGCGTCGGGATGAGATGTTCACCGCGTTGTTGAGGCGATGGGGCGAACTGGATGGTCGCTCCGCCTTGGCTTATGCCCTGGAAAAAACAAATACCGGCAATCGGGAAGAAGGCATAGCCGCTGTTCTGGCCGGTTGGGCCACCTACGATCCGCAGACCCCCTATCAATGGGCGCTGGCCAATCCCGGAGAAAACCCGTTCCAGAGCGATCGCCTCAATGCGGTCATTGGTCAAATGGCGGCCGTCGATCCAGCCACGGCCTTTTCCCATGCGTCCTCTTTGCCTATGGACTCCTTTCGCACTGGCGCCCTGAGAACCTTGGCCGACCAACTTCATACCGTTGGCAAATTAAGCTTGGCCCTACCCTGGTTTGCCGATCTTCCGGAAGGGCCGGTGAAGGAAGTTTCCCTGGAGCATGTGGCAAGAATCTGGAGTTCCTACGAACCGGTCTCTGCGGCCGAGTGGGTGGAAAGAAATTCCGAACAATTTATCCATTCACAGGCGATTTCCGCGGTTGCTTCCACATGGGGAAGAGCGGATCCACAAAGGGCTGCAACCTGGGCCTCCCAGTTGCCCACCGGCAGGGCCAGGATGGCTGGTCTTTCCCCCGCGATCGGAACCTGGCTTAACCGGGGCGAACTCAACTCCGTGGCAAGCTGGCTTAATCAACAACCCCCGCACCAGGATTTCGACGATGCCGTTCGGCAAGTCGCCCTGGCTTCAATGATCGACGATCCTGAAACGGCCATGTCTTGGGCCGATTCCATAAGCGATGATAATTTGCGTTCGGTAACCATGAATATGGTCGGGCAGCGATGGATGAGCTTCGATCCATCTGCGGCGTTAGCTTATTACGGAAATACCGGGCAAGCCACCGGTCCCACTGAAACTTACCTCATTGGAGAATCCGGATTGCAGGTATTTGAGGGTGAAATAGCACAGGAGAACGCCATTGAGATTCAGGGTGTTGAAGAGGCTGTTCCGGTTGAGACTGGAGTCAACGAGCCAAATCCTCAAAGCGATGGGCAATCTTTTCCTGAAAGTGAGAGTGAAATTGTCGATGGAAACCTGCCAGACGAGTTTCCCGAGGGATTTTGAGGGACTTAAAGACAGGAATTATCTTCACATTCCTTTAGTCTGTCAGTATCGGGCCATTTCAGGTTCTTTATTATCCGCCCAGGCCTGGATGCCTCCGATTATGCTGGTCACCTTGGTAAACCCTTTTTCGCGCAGGAAACGGGTCACCCGCAGGCTTCTTTGGCCATGGTGGCAATAAACCACAATCGGCCGGTCACTGGGGAAGGTTTCGATCGCTTCTGGTATGTCCTTCATGGGGACCAATGAACTGCCCTTGATTTTGCAAACAGCAGCCTCGTAAGGCTCCCGCACATCGAGCAGGTAGGGCGGATTCTCCGACTCCAGCCAGCGGGCCGCTTCATCCACATCAATTTCAATTGGAAACCCGGTGTCACTTTTCTTTTCCCCGGAGCCATCGGGAGAATCGGGGCAACAGGCGAAACTATAATTTTCCTTCTTTAAACTGAGGATTGAAGGAGCTTTTCCGCATAGTGGACAATCCGGCTCCTTGTTCAGGCGAAGGGTGCGGAATCTCATCGCCAGTGATTCGACTACGAGCAAACGGCCCGTAAGCGATTGGCCTATTCCGAGGAGATATTTTAAACCCTCCAAAGCTTGCAGGCTACCTACCACACCGCAGAGAGCCCCAAATACTCCGGCTTCCTCACAATTAGGAACCATTCCCGGTTCCGGCATCCGGGGGAACAGGCATCGGTAGCAGGGACTTCCGGCCTTGGGATGGAATAAACTAACCTGCCCTTCAAATTGGAAAATACTGCCGTAAACGAGCGGTTTTCCCGCAAAGAAAGCGGCATCGTTGACCAGGTAGCGGGTAGGAAAATTATCGGAACCGTCGATTATCAGGTCGTATTGTCCAAACAGATCCAAAGCATTGCCGATGGTGAGACCCTGAGGATGCTCCTCTATCCGAATATGGGGATTGAGGGAAAGAAGGCGGGTGCGAGCCGATTCGATCTTGGACTTTCCTACCATTGTAGTGTCGTGGAGGATCTGCCGCTGTAGATTATGCTCTTCCACTTTATCCATTTCAGCCAGGCCGAGTGTGCCCACTCCCGCCGCTGCCAGATAAAGAGAAGCCGGACTGCCCAAACCGCCCATGCCGATCAACAGGATACGAGCCGCAGCCAGTTGTTGCTGCCCCTCCAAACCTACTTGAGGAAGGATTATATGCCTGCTGTAACGGGCAATCTCTTCTGGGGTAAGTTCAGCCTTGGTAGGCTGTAGGGTTGCTTTCATCGGTTCCATTTATGCAAACCTCAAAAAAACTTCAAGATATAGGAGTGTCAACCTTGCCGCCAAATTTGCCACACTTGGGAATAAAGGGAAAATTATTGAGTGGTCTTGAAACAGAAATTCAGTGACAGTTTACTACAAAAATCATGAGTCAGCGATTTGCAGTCATCATGGCCGGTGGACGCGGAGAGCGCTTCTGGCCGCAAAGCCGTTTGAAGCGGCCCAAGCACCTTTTGCCAATTATTGGCAATACACCGATGCTTTGTCAGACCGTGGATAGACTGGCCGGTCTCGTGCCGCCTGAAAATGTTTTTGTCATCACCAATCGCGAACAGCGCCTTGGCGTGCTTGAGGCCTGCCCCAATCTCGATCCAGCAAAGGTGATCGGTGAACCGGTTGGCCGCGACACTGCGGCAGCAGTTGGATTGGCAGCAATTTTGGTAAAAATCAAGGATGCGAATAGTGCTTTCGCTATTTTACCCGCCGATGCCGCCATCCACGATACTGAAGGATTCCGAGCAACTATCGCGACTGCTTTCGAGACAGCGGAGACTGGAGAGCATCTGGTCACTGTGGGAATAAAGCCTAATAATCCGGCAACCGGATATGGCTATATTCAAAAAGGAGAACCCTTTGGATCTTCTGAAAATGAAGACGTTTACAAAGTCAGTCGTTTCGTGGAAAAACCCGATTTGCCGACAGCTGAGAAATACCTGGAATCAGGAGATTATTTCTGGAATGCGGGAATTTTTGTCTGGCGGACGGATGTTATCAAGAAGGCTCTTGCCGTTCATACTCCTGAACTCTGGCGGGCTTTGGGTAAGGTTGAGGATGGCATTAGCAAGGAGGAAAATCTGGATTCCCTTTTGCAAAAGTACTATCCAAAACTCGAAAAGATTTCCATTGACTATGCTCTGATGGAAAAAGCGGACAATGTTCTAACTGTGCAGGCTGGATTCGATTGGGATGATGTAGGCGAATGGCCGGCCATCGCCCGCCATGTTGCGAATGACTCCAAAGGCAATGTTTTGAGCGGACGAGGAATGATCCGGGAAGGCTCCGGAAACATTGTAGTGAACGAGAAAGACCATTTCACCGCCCTCATAGGGGTTGACGATTTGATTGTGGTGCAAACCGAAGACGCCACCCTGGTTTGCCCCAAATCGAAGGCCCAGGAGATCAAAAACCTGGTAAAAGAAATGGAGAATAATCCGGACCTTGAGCATTTGCTGTGAAAAATTGACATGAAAGGTATCAGCGGGAGGAGGTGCCTGGGCATCGATTATGGTGAAAAAAGGATCGGGCTGAGTTACGGTGACGAACTTTGCGTGGCCGTGCCCCTGCCCGCCGCAACTCAAAGGACGAAGAAAGAACGCCTGGCCCATATCGGTAAAATCATCGAGCAGAGAAAAATCACCGATCTCGTTGTGGGCTATCCGCTGAACATGGACGGTACCGCTGGGTTTAAGGCCCGGGAGGCCGATGCTTTTATCGAATTATTGGAGAAACGATTTTGCCTGCCCGTTCACCGGGTGGATGAGCGGCTGAGCACCCATCAGGCCCGGAGCGATCTGAAGGCAACCGGGAAAAAAGCGAGCCGCAAGTCCGGGGAGATCGATTCCCGCGCGGCAACTGTCATTCTCCAGGATTTTTTCTATCAGCAGGAAGAAACTCCCGCAATTTGATAAAGGTTATTTGGGGGAATCTTTTCTGTCGTCCATCCATTGGCGAAATTTTCCGCCTCGCCAAGGGGGCAATTTCCGGACATTGCACCAGGCCTGTAGTGCCGGGATAGGAAAGGCTTGGGCGTGAGGGATGTTCAGGGCATAGCCCAGACGTAGAGCTGCATTCCAGGTCGCCGGATGGCTGGCCATGGTTGCCCAGATGCCCATCGGGGGCGTGCCCGCGCCAGATTTTTTAGGAGCTTCGCGTTTCCCCTTGTCACGCAGGCGCAGGAGCAGGTCGGGGATGGGGATGTCCACCGGGCAGACCTCCCGGCAGGCCCCGCAAAGGCTGGAAGCTTTGGGCAAATCCGCTTTTTCCCCGAAATTCTCCCCGGCCAGAAGTGGGCTGAGAACCGAACCGACCGGCCCTCCATAAGTGCCGCGATAAGCGAAACCGCTGGCCTGCCGGTAAACCGGGCATATATTTTGGCAGGCTCCGCAGCGAATGCAGCGGAGGATTTCCCGGCAATTCGAGGCTAACACTTCGGTGCGTCTGTTATCGACCAAAACCACATGCATTTCCTGGGGTCCATGGGGTTGTCCGTTCGCTTTGGGGCCACCGATAAACTGGTTGTAAACGGTCAACCGTTGGCCTGTCCCGGACCTTGCGATGATATTGTGAAAGAGCGCCAGATCGCGGTCACGGGGGAGAATTTTTTCAATTCCCACGATGACGATGTGCACTCTCGTGGCAGCCAGGCAAAAACGGGCATTGCCTTCGTTTGTGACGAGGGAAATGCGACCGCTTTCGGCCACTACAAAATTGGCCCCGGTGAGCCCGGCATCGGCCTCCATATATTGTTTGCGTAAATAGTCGCGTGCCCGCCGGGTGATTACCTCCGGTTCATCGTTGTAATCTCCCAGGCCTTCCCGCTCGAAGCATTGCGCCATTTCGCGACGGCTCTTATGAATGATAGGCGCGATGATGTGGCTGGGATGATCGTTATCGAGTTGCACGATCAATTCTCCCAGGTCGGTTTCCACGCTTTCGACTCCATGCTGTGAAAGAAAGCTGTTCAATTCCGTTTCTTCACTGAGCATACTTTTGCTTTTAACGATCTTTCGACAGTCGTTTTGCTGTAAAATATCGAGGACGATCTGATTACAGCGATCCCCCGTGGAAGCAAAATGCACCTTGACGCCTTTTTTCCGAAATTGCTTTTCGACCAGTTCCAGGTAGTGGTCGAGATGTTCCAGGGTGTGCTGTTTTATTTGCCCGGCCAATCGCCGCAAGCGGTCCGGATCGGTATAATCACGTTGAAAAGCACTGACTCTTTTCTCGGCCAGGGAAGTGGCCATTTTGAAAACGGAGCTTTGCATTCGGGGTGAAATATCCCTGGCATGGCGGTCGATTTCTTGGGAAGACCTCACAACAATCCTCCATTTTTTAATGAATCCCGCAAAACCTGGGCCAGGTGCAGCCGTGGCAATTGCTTTCCTGCTTTGTCGATCATACCGCCGAGGTGGAGCAAACAGCCCATATCCGCCGAGACCAGAAATTGCGGTCTGGCAGCCGTGACATGATCTATCTTCAAATTACCCATGGCGGCTGAGATATTGGGGAAGCTGACGGAAAATGTACCTCCGAAGCCGCAACATTGATTTTCTTCCCCAAACTCGGCCAGTTCAAGCCCGTCAATACTCGACAATAGCCGCAGGGCAGCTTCCACCGTACCGCTCCCGCGACTATGGCAGGAACGGTGAAAGGCAATTTTATGGGGAAAGCGGCCCTCCCACCGGACCACTCCCAGAGTATTGACTATAAAATCCGCCAGCTCCCACGAGCGGCTGGCCAGATCCAGCGCTTTGCTCAGATCTTCTTCTTCTTCAAATTCCAAAGGAGCCCCGTGAACCAGCATGGCGGTGCAGGAACCCGACGGGGCTACTACCGGTTCCATTCCTTTAAAAACCTCCAGGGTATGTCGCACTACCTGGCGGGAAGCCTTCCAGTCGCCGGCATTGAAAGCAGGTTGTCCGCAGCAAGTTTGCCCTTTTGGAAAAACAACCTCGCAGCCAAGATACTCCAGAACCTCTACCGCAGCTCTTGCCGCATCATCAAAAAAAGCATCGCAAATGCAGGTCGCCATAAAAAGCAGTTTCTGCTTTCGGGTGGGCTGATCCTTGCGGGGGATGGGGTTCATCATTTCGATAAAAAGGGTTATTCCAAAATACTGGCTTGGGGCAAATATAATTTTTGCAGTTTTAGACGTCCTCTAAGAAGCTCCTTTACTTTCGTCTGCCTTAGAGCAATTATTTCCAACCGTAAGGGGAGGTTTACCCGAATTTCGGTAAATTCATGGAAGAGCTACTCAAAAACAAAATGATCGTTCTCGGCGTGAGCGGATCTATTGCCGCTTACAAAGCAGCGGACATCACCAGCCAGCTGGTCAAACTGGGAGCTGATGTGCATGTTGTAATGACCGAGTCAGCGACCCGGTTTATCGCTCCGCTGACTCTACAAACCCTTAGCCGTAACCCGGTTGGAGCCGATCTTTGGGAGGAAGGCCAGGGTTGGCAGCCAGGGCATATCGAACTGGCGGACCGGGCGGATTTGCTTTTGGTGGCTCCAGCCACAGCCAATATTATCGCCTGTTTTGCCAATGGTCTGGCGCCCGACCTTCTGACCTCGATTTATTTGGCCACTCCGGCTCCGGTCATGATCGCCCCGGCCATGAACGGGAAAATGCTGAACCACCCCGCTACCCGGCAAAATCTGAAACTTCTGCGCGAAAGGAATCACCATATCATTGAACCCGACCAGGGTCTTCTGGCTTGCGGTTACGAGGGCAAAGGCAAACTGAGCAGTGTAGAGAAAATTATTGCTCCAGTCGTCAATCATTTTCAAAATCTCACTTAAAATTGAAAAATACCGGCTTGAAAAAACTACCTATATATTGAGAGTACTCACTGACGCAAATCTCGTGTTTATGTGTCCGGAAATGGGAAAAAATATTTTGCATTCTTGCCATTGATATTTTTGGGGATTAAGGATAATTAGCCTTATTAGTTATGGATTTAGAACCTGAACAAAGCGACGATTCTCCCATTGAGATTTCTTTGGAAGGCGAGTTTCTATCTCCCGGGGAGAAATTCGGTGATTATCAGGTAATGAACTGCCTGAGCTTCGACCTGCTGGGCGGTGTTTACCGCATGCAGAATATTTTTCAATTTAACGAAGTGTGCATGACAGTTCTGCATTCGGAGGCAAGCCAGGTCCCCGGATTCGATGAACTGCTCAAACAACAGGTAAAAATCTTAAACGGCCTGAACCACCCCAACATTTTGAAGGTTGTGGGCGCGACCAGCATTAAGAACAGATGCTGCCTGATAATGGAGCCGATTGAAGGGGAAAACATTTGCGATTATCTGAGAGCCTTCATCAAACAACAGCAGCAACTCTCAGGCGCTCCCACTGGAGAAATGATGGCTGATTCACCGCATGGAAAGGCAGAGGATTCTTTTCGGGACTTTGCTTTCGGGCTCCCGGTGGCTCATGCGGTCGATATTATCAAACAGATAACGAACGCATTTAAAGCGGCGCACACTGCGGAAATCCAGCATAATGTATTTAATCCTACCAGCCTGATACGTGCGAGCGATGGGTCGATTAAGGTTTCCGGATTCGGTTTATTTAATCTGACCAATAGGGAGCTGTTGCAAAAACTTTCTTCTGCAGAGATTACCCCTTTTACCATGGGGCTTCGCAAGGTGCGGATTAACACCGCTAAATATCTTCCTCCGGAAATTTATCGAGGAGAGAAACCAGCCCCAAGCAGTGACATTTATTCCATTGGGACGGCTGCTTTCTACCTGTTATCCGGACACAAGCCGGTCGGGACGTCGGCCAAGGAAAATACCGATTACAAACCGCCCTCGCAATATTCCCCCGCCATTCCCGGAGGCTGGGACAAATTGATCGGCGCCTGCCTGGACCCCGAGCCGGAAAATCGGTTGACCAATCCCAGAGCATTTTTAAACGGCATAGAGAAAATCGCCAGGGAAAAGGCCAAAGCGCGGGAGGATAAAAAAAGCATTGCCCAGCAAATAGAAAGGGTTCCGGTGCCCAGGGCTTTTGTCAAAAAGCTGGATCCGGAAAAGCTTAAAATAGTCCGGCTTGGAATCATTGGAATTTTTGCCACACTCGTCATAGCAGCCGGCAGCTTTTGTTACCAAATAATTTTCGAGGATGAGGAGAAAGCAGCCGGGCCGGTGGTCAAACGGGTAGTGGAAGGCCAGGAACCACTCTATTCATTGACCATTTCCCCGCCCAAGTCGAGGGTTGTCTTTTCTGGCAAGGGCAAGGGTGAATCCAGCTTTGTTGTTCCCAATGGCCTGCTTGCCGTAACCATGCCTCGGGGCGAGTATGAGGTAAAGGCCAGCGCCACGGACCACCAGCCAAAAACCGAGACTATTGAAGTCGGCGGTGAATTGATTGAATCGTCTTTAACCCTGGAGCCGTTTTGGAGTCTGTTGGAAATCAAAGCCGATCCGGGCGTGCATGTAGTTGCCATTCGAGAATCCGGTGATCGCATCGACCTTGGCCAAGTGCCCGCAAATGGCCTTTTACGGGCGGAGCGAATGCTCTACAAAGGCATTTATACGATTGAAGCCTCACTGCCCAATTACAAAACCAGCATCTTGAGTGATATTGATTTGCCCTTCAAAAAGCTCGTCTCTCAGGAGGTGGTCCTCGAACCGATGCTGGGTAAGATGATTGTTCTCACCCAGCCGGAGGGAGCAGAGGTTATCCTGGATGGGACCGCGATGGGAACGACGCCTCTGACACTTGAGGATCTCGGTGTCGGGGAGCCTATTTCCCTCGAATTAATACTGGAAAATTACCGGCCCGAAAAGCTTAACCTGACGCTGCCCCCGGGCTATGATGACACCTTGGACCTGGGCACCCTGCAGCGCAAGGCCGGCACATTGAAAGTTGAATTGTCCTTTCAAGGCAAGGAGGTCACTCCAGACAAACTGGCCGCCGTGAAATACCGGGTGGCAGGGAAAAGCTATGAAGAAGTTACCGGCACGCTGGAGGAGGTTTATGAAGGCAGCCAGACTCTCGAAGTTGAACATCCCGACTACTTCGTGTGGAGCCAACGGTTGCAGGTAGTCGATGGGCGCACCTCGACAATTGCGGTGGAACTGGCTCCACGGCCCGGTCTTCTCAATGTAAAACTGGATGTACCGTTGCCTTTTTCAATTGTTGCCAATGGCTCCACGGCCCCGAAAAAGGAGGAGAGTTTTGAAATTCCGGCCGAACGGAAAGTGGAAGTTGAAGTGCAAATAAAGGACCACCTCACGGTAAAAAGAGAGATGAGGTTCGCCGCCAACGAAAAACAGACTTGGGAGGTAAAGGCAGTGCTGATACCAAGCCCGGAAAAAAGCAAAGATTGGGTTATTCCCTATCTCGGCGCCACAATGGCCTGGATAAGCCCGGGAGAAGTGCGGCTCGGCAGCCCGCCCCCGGAACAAGCCCGGTTGCCCAACGAAGGTCCCAGAACCACCGTAGTGCTGCCCCACGGATACTGGATGAGCCATTACGAGATCAGCCAAAGGGAATACCAGCAGATCATGGAAGAAAATCCCAGTGAATTTAAGGGCCAGAAGCGCCCCGTGGAACATGTCACCTGGCAACAGGCAATGGAGTTTTGCCGAAGAATTACCCAAATTGAACAAAGCGCGGGCCGTCTCCCGGCTAATTACAGCTACCGCCTGCCGACCGAGGCCGAGTGGGAATATGCCTGCCGCGCAGGAACCGAAACGCCTTATTCCTTTGGTCCCAATGCCGACCATAAACTGGGAAATTTCAAGGGCGGTTATCCCCGCGAACACGAGGCCAGATTTGTGGTCGAAGATGAAAAATACGGAACTGTTCCGGTAGGCTCTTATAAAGCCAATTCATGGGGACTTTTCGATATGCACGGCAATGTTGGCGAATGGTGCTGGGACAACTTTAATTCGCGCTATCCGGGGGGAACAGAAGAGGAATGGAGCGGCCCGTCCGACGGTGAAAGCAAAGTATATCGAGGCGGCGGTTGGGGTAGTTTCGCCCACCAGTGCCGAAGCGCCGCCCGGCAAAGGCTGAGACCGGGAACGGCCAGCAATTTGGTCGGTTTCCGGTTTGTCCTGGCGCGGAATCTGGAACCCTGAAGACGATATCAAGGCCGTTTTTTTGAAGTTGAAAGAGAATTTTTGATTTGCCAATCCCGTGCCATGAGGCAGGGTTGGTAAATAAGGCCGGGTCCTATGCAACGACAGACCGGTGAACTCCGCCAGGCCCGGAAGGGAGCAACGGTAGCCAGGATTTGCGTGTGCCGTAGGGTGCCTGGCCTTATTTTATTTTTTGTTCTCGCACCGCCTTGCGCCATCACTTCCTGGGCCAGGTGCCACCGGGCATATCACTCAGGACAAGTTGAGCCGGATCAAGCACAACGTGTTTGATCCGGCGGCGTTGCCAGGTGTATGTAATATGAACAAAACCATCGGAAGAAACGATGGCCGCCGGATAGGAGAATTCACCCGGTTCGTCTTCGAGTATAAGAGCGGCCTTCCACTCCTCTCCATCCTCCGAAACCGCCACATTGAGGAATGAACGACCACTGCGTGAAACCTCATCTCGAACAGAATGATTGTAAACCAGTAATTGCCGCCCATCGGCCAGGGTGACGCCGTCGAATCCCGCATTGGGATTGGGTAGCACGGTTGGTTTGAGCGGGCTCCAGGTTTTTCCCTCGTCATCGGACCAGGTTTGCAGAATGACCTTCTGCTGACTGCGGCTAAGGGCCTGCAAACGATCATCGTGGTAGCGAAGCAGTGTGGGTTGGATAGCACCGTATTTTTTACCGTCGTTAACCGGCCCGATCAAATTCCAGGTGTCTCCGAGATCCGATGTGCGTTCAAAATGGATACGCCAGCCATTGTGTTCACTGCTTGAGGGGCATAATAGATCGCCGTTGGCCAGGGCAATCGGTTTATTTTTCACGGGCCCGAGAATGTCTTCTGGCAATCGCCGTGGGGGCGACCAGGATTCTCCCTGGTCGGAGGATGTCATGAGCATCCCCCACCAACTGCTCGGGGTCGGGCCAACCTTGTAAAAAAGAAGGAGCGGACCACTCTCTGGTTGATAAAGAACCGGGTTCCAGCACGGGTAACGCTTGCGGTCGTGTTGCACTCCATTGGCCACTTCAACCGGTTCCGACCACTCACCATTCTTGCGGGTGCTCACCCATATTCCAACATCTGGATGTTTCTCTCTTGTTCCGCCGAACCAGGCAGCGATGAATCGATCGCCCACCTGTTCAATGGTTGAAGCATGGCATTCGGGAAATGGAGCAGATTCGAAGATGAATTCTTCCGCCAGAACCCCCCTCGGGGAATCAGATGCGCTTTCGGCAGTTAGATAATTGCTCCCCATGAAAAATATTAAACCAAGAAATAAAAGTGTCATATCAATTTATTTTTTTGTGCTGCCATTATACGGAACCTACTCCGAAATAATGGCGTTCCGTTGAAATAGGCCTATGATCGGCTTGGGGGTGATGGCGGCGGCCCGGGCATTTTCGGGGATAAGGAGTTGTTTGGCCAAGGCATTGACCAATTGGATCGTTTCCGGGGTGAATTGGTATTCCTTGAGAGTGATGGCGTTCTGAACCGAATCCGGTTGTTCCTGTGCTCGTTTGAGAACGGTATCGAGAAGGAATTGATTGGAGCGCATGGCATGTCGCAACTTGAACTTGAGCGGTCCCGTGAATTCATCTCCCTCCTCGTCGCTGATTCCATTTTTTCCGATATTTTCCGAGATGGCCAGCATGGCCCTGGCGATGGAGGACGCCTCATCGGGGGCACAATCGACTTTCGCCTCGAGAAAGGCATACTCTGGATATTCGACAAAATGTTCAAACTTAGCCTGCGGGCTATAACTGACGCCCAGGTCCTCCCGTAATCGCTCCCATAATCGGCGCTCGATGACGGTGCTGAGCACTTCCAATGCGATGCGGTCCTCAATAGTCAGGCGTTTAAAAACCGGCCAGAATCCGACCACCATGGCCAGGTGCTCCTCGCCCACGAACTCCAAGGGGTGAAAACCGGGCGGCGCCTTTATTTTGACCGGTTTAAGCGAGACCGCATTCAGCTTCACATCCCGCCGATCGGCCAGGGAACCCAGCGTTCGCGAAACACTTTCAATTATTGTGGGTTTATCCACATCGCCCACAATGCTGACTTCCATGGCGCCATTAGCCAAAGCATCCTGCATCCAATCCCGAACGCTCGTAATGCCCAGTGCCGCGTAATCATTGTAGGTTCCCCAGGCGAACCGTCCGTCGTCCTTGTAGAGATAATCCTCAAAGGCCCGGTAACCTTCACTAATACCCATGCTGGACGATTGCCGTGATATGGCGGATACGATCCGTGCGCTCTGGAAACTGGAACGGTGGATTCGCGGACGATGCAGAAGCTCCGTTACGACGCCCAAAAAGAAATCGAGATCCTCGCTCCCGAATTCTCCACGAAAACTGAATGCGTCATGATCCCCAAGGTCGAAACTGAACCGGATATTGGGGGATTTTAGAAAAGAAATTATCTGGTTGGCCTCATAGCGGCTGGTCCCGCTTTGCAAAAATGCCTGCAGCGCAAATTCCCGCAAGCCGGGCTTGTTTTCATTCAGGTCGAAAAGCCCGCCGCCGACCCGCACGAAGGCGGTGACTATACCGGGTTGATGTTGGGATTCGATGAAGTTCAGCCGGACATTATTTGAAAACTTCATCAGGTGCGCTCCGAATTCGGGAACCTCTTTCGATTCGACCACCTTCCCCTTGGTTCCCCAATTCGTCGGCTTGAACTCGCTTTCCGACTGGTAGAGGAACTGGTTCACCAGCGCTCTCTCGGTGCGGCCCTTGGCCACTTCTTTCTTTATATTGCTGGCTTTC
Source organism: Opitutales bacterium (assembly GCA_021772535.1). GTDB lineage: Bacteria > Verrucomicrobiota > Verrucomicrobiia > Opitutales > UBA2987 > JAJFLU01. The sequence goes on from JAJFLV010000249.1 coordinate 44,665, forward strand.
CCCTCCGCCGGAATTGCCCCTGACAAATGAAACGACATGTGTTCGAAATCCCAGCATTCCTTGAAGGAACGCTGCACCGTTTTAGGGTTCATTTGCTTTAAGAACTCCTCGTTCCAGGCCAGTTCCTGTTTTGCGCCCACGTAAACCTTGTCCTCATAAATTGATTTGGCGATGTTCTCGCCAATTATGGCAGGATCCATTTTCGGGGCGTAGGTGCGCATCTTCTGGATTTTGAAGTTCTCCCGCTCCCGCAGCCAATCAATCTCTTTGGCGGAAAACCCTTTTTCCAGACTTACGCGAATCGCCCGATCCACTGCCTGCACACCCTCCACCCATTGACTGCCGCTGGTTTCAATGGAGGCCATGGCAGCGTCATTGCCAAAAAAGCGCGCGTATTCGGTCATTCCCCCCGATGAAAAGGGGATCGTTTTACGCATCCGCTGTTGCAGCAGGGCCATGGCAAAGGAACGGTTAAATTTTTCTTCGCGCGTTTCCAGGGAATCGGCCTCCGGGCGCGAGAAAATAATCGAGGCGGCCTCGATTTTGGTCGAATTGATATCGGAAATCCGGTAGCTGGAGGCCCGCAAGGAGCGGGGCCGTTGCAGTTTGCCGATGTTTCGCTCCGGCAGAGGCGTTCCCGGCGCTTTCATATCACCAAAGAACTCCTCCACCCAGCCGGCCAGTTTTTGCGAACGGATATCGCCCACCCCCACCAATACCATGAGGTCGGGCCGGTACCATTTGCGGTAAAAATTCACAAACTGCTCCCTGCTCAGGTTCCTGATTCTCTCGGTCGTGCCGATCGGCATCCGCTCGGTGAAAGTCAGACCATCGAAAAACAGCTTGAAGGAATCGACTTTTGCCCTGAAAGCCAGGCCGTCCCGGCTTCGCATTTCGCTCAAAATCACCTTGCGCTCCATATCGATTTCCCGTTCCGGGAAAAGTATCCCATCGCCGATATCACGCAAAAACAACAGGCCATTTTTCAACAATTTCTCCTCATTCTCCCAGAAATCGAGGCTGTAGAGTGTGTAATCAAAAGCCGTCACGGCATTGAGGTCCTTGCCGTACTCCATTCCCAATTGCTGAAAAAACGAAGCCAGTTCGCCCGGTTTGAAATTCCGCGTGCCGTTGAAAGCCATATGCTCGATAAAGTGGGCGATTCCCAACTCCTCCTCGGTCTCCTCGATGGACCCAACCAGCGTCAGCAGCTTGAAGCTGACCTTCCCCTCAACCCCCGGGTGGTCCATCAAGGCATAGCGGAAACCATTAGGCAGCTTGCCCCAAAGCACCTCCGCATCCTCCTTCAGCCGGCTCCGCTCATGCGCCCAGGAAAGCTCCCAGCCCTGTCCCCAGGCCAATTTTGGCCCGCCCAAAGCAAAAAAGAGAAACGTTAAAATGAAAAACCTCATCGTTTTGTTAAAAAATTCATCCAAAAATATTTAAATTCCACACTGCAAAGCCAACATTATACCATATCGCCAGAACCCCTGCAATGGTTACGTTGGCTGCGTTGGATGCGTTGGATCAAATCACAAAAAAAACCAAAAAAAATCAAAATTCTCTAAAAATCACCCTGCTGGTCCCGCTTAAACCCCTTTTTGACCCACAAACCCGGGTGAACGTTCCGCGCCAATCCCGGCAGGCATGTTCAATTGCCACTCTTGCAACCATCTTGGCGACCACGGCAGCTCCTTGCATCCTCGCCCGCCAGAATGGCTTCCAGGTCGATACCCGAAAACGTATATTTCTTTTTTCCTCTCTTCCCTCCGATAAGCGGAAGTTCGACCCTCGAGGGTGGGGCGGAAGACCCCCTGCTACCTATCCGTTCCAATTCACGAATAATGGCCCGCTCAATAAAATTCTTCAAAGACTCCCCATGCTCCGCTGCCACCGATTTAGCCCGGTGCATCAAGGCATCCTCCACATTAATAGTTTTGCGCATATAGTATAAAAACATCCAAGAGCAATTTTGCCAAGAACTACAGATGCCAAAATCTAATTATTTGTGGTCTCATGGTATCAAATTCCGACTCATCAACCCTTTGAATAAGTTTTTAATTTTCCGAAAATCTGTAAATTGACTATGGGAGGTTTATTTGCTATCTCTCCTTTAAATCATGCCGACAACCATTTTCTATTCTTGGCAAAGCGATCTGCCGAATAAAACAAATAGGGGATTCTTGGAAAAGGTCCTTCAATCGGCTATAAATAAACTTTCAGCGGAAATGGCTTTGGTAGAATCCGAGAGGGATAACCAATTTCTTTTAGACAAGGATACTCAAGGTGTTCCTGGAATGCCGCCAATCAGCGAGGTAATATTCGATAAGATTACAAATTGTGGAATATTTGTTCCAGATCTTTCATTTGTGGGTTCAACTCAAAAAGGGCGAGCCCTTCCAAATCCCAATGTTCTCATCGAATACGGCTGGGCTCTAAATTCCTTAGGCTATCAAAGAATCGTGCCAGTTTTGAATTCGGCATTTGGAGACCCCAGCGAGAAAGAATTGCCTTTTGATATGCGTCATCTCAGACGCCCATTAACTTATAAATTGTCGAAATCTTCTACCCCAAAACAAAAAAGTGCAGAGAAAATAAAATTAGAAAAGGATTTCGTCCGGGCATTTCAATTAATTCTAAAAAGTGGGGTGATCAAAAAAAAAGAACCCGAAAGTCTTGAACAGTTTATAGAAACGCAATCGACGACCGACCCTTCAACTTTTTTCGAAACAGGTGAGAAAATTGGATCAGTCGGTAGAATTTACCAAGGAGATACCCAACTCACATTGCCGGACAATGAACATCTATTCTTACGAATAATCCCGACTCAACCTGTACCTGAATTTCCTACAAGCAAAGCGGCTTTGGATATCATGCGTTCAAGTGAAATACGACCATTTGGGATCGATATTTCCGGATGGAATAGCGGTCGAAATAAATTCGGAGCAATAGCCGTGGAGAATGTAAATGAAAAAGTTCTGGCGTTTACACAGTTATTTAAAAACCATGAAATCTGGGGAATTGACACTCAAACAATTGATAAAGAAAGCAATATGGATTGGTTTAAGACACCTTTCGGATATTTCCCTAGTTCCAACTTGGAGAAATCTTTTTTAATTACGTTAGAATCATATCTTGAATTCTGTAACAAAATAATAAAGTTACCTCTTCCCTTAAAAGTTATTGCAGGAGCCACGAATGTTGGTGAATTTAAGATTTATGTACCAGAGTGGACAGATTATGGGCCACTCGGAAGATTCGTCGGAGAAGTTTTTGAACAGCACATTATTTACGACGGACAGATAGATAATTATGAGGACAAACCCGAGACGATTCTTCGGCCGTTTTTTGAAAAAATTTGGGAGGAGGCTGGATTTGAACGTCCAGATAAAGATCGCCTTTAAGAAATTTAAAGACCTAATTAAAAATTCCAATAACAGTAGATCAAATGTTCAGGCATGTTAATCAATGCCACGAACAATCAATATGCAAATAAAAAACACCGACCCGATCAGCCTCTCCGGCTGTGGAGGAGAAAAGGTTTGTCAGTGTTATTCTTATTCTGATCCCGGGTTTGAAAAAAATCCACTCTCGGTTTTGCTAGTAGTTTAACTGCCCCGCTTATGCTTCTTGTTTCGGTTGACCCCTTTTAAAATATAAATAACTCCGGCAACGAAAAACATCATATTGGTGGCAACGCTCCAGTCTGTGAACGCCGCACTGCAGATCAGGGCAATACCTAACGCGATTCGTGCATTTCCAGGGCGCTTGCGGTGTTTCGCCCAAACCCGTCCCAAAACTTTGGCCGCTACAATAGCTCCAATCATCGGGAAAACCCCTTCGGTATCTTCCAAAAAAACAGGACTCATCAAAAGAAATACCGCTATTCCCAGTTTGACCATATTTTTGGTCACCAGAAGCTCATCCACAATAGCATACCGGACATGGGGCAGGGCGTCAGCAGCTTCCGCTTCAGCTTCATCGGGCGAATCCGGGTCAGAGCGCGAATAATCCGAGCCCAAATAGCTTTCCGGGGGCACCCGATAAAGCCGCAGCGGGTATTCGATGTTTTTAAGCTCCTTAATGCCCATATCCTCGAACTCACCCGGCAGCTTGTTGCGAACCTGCTGGAAGACCGCTTCCGAAATACAAATCCCGCCCGGTTCGGCCATTGATTCGAGCCGCGCTGCGATATTCACCCCATCGCCAAAAATCTGGTATTCCTCCACTATAACATCGCCCACATGCACCCCGATGCGCGTTTCGATCCGCTTGCTCCCCGGCTGGCCGCTGTTTTTCTGCGCTTGCTCCCTCTGAATGGCCTGGGCGCAGCGCATGGCATTGACCACACTGTCGAACTCGCCGAAAACGGAATCACCCGCCGTATCGACAACCCGCCCCTCGTGGTTGTCCACGATCGACTTGGTGCGGGCGTGAAAATCGCGAATTCGAGCCGTCATACCCTCCTCGTCCGCCCCCATCATCCGGCTGAACCCCGAGACATCCGCCATCAAGATAGCCGTCAGTTTCCGTCTTTGCTTTGGAGGTTGTTCCGCCATTTGGATAGAATCAGATTATTGAACCGGCATTTGTAAAGTCATTCCACTCACGGGACAACCGAAAATGTATTGGGCTCAAATTCGGAAAAACTTAGACGCCCGATTAAAGCCATGCGATTCAGGACATGCTTATTTTCGCAAATCAGCACACATGAATGGCTGGCATAATCCAGTTTTTCTAGGATTGCTCAAATAAAGTGGCCGCCAGTTTGGATTGGCGGATGATCGATTTAAGTGTGCCACGTCTTAGGGTGCGGTGTTGGGGTACGGGGACCGTGATTGTGCTAGCGGGGAGCTTCTTTTGCATTATAACGTGACTGCCCGACTGTCGCCTCTCAAAAAACCCGTTATCGGCTAAAATGCGGCAAATATCCTGGCCGGATAGGACACGGAGTTTACCCAATTGAAACCTCCATTTTGGAGATATAGGTTTCGGGTTTGTATCGTTCCTTGATTTCGTTATCCGAGGCGGTCTGTAAAAACAATTCCAGTGCTTCAGCCAAGTTGCTGCGGGCTTCCTCAACGGTTTCGCCTTGGCTGGCAACATCGAATTCGGGGCAGAGCGAGACGAATCCATCGTCTTCACGATAGATAAAGGCAGTATATTCACGGCTGGTTTTCATAAAGAGGCATCGTAAACGTTTATGTTCAATTGGCAAGCTGGCAGAAAATGTGGTGGTTTGTTTATCTTGTCATAGGTAGGCGTTCTGTTTTTGTTGAGGGAAATGGCTGCTAAAAAACAGGAAAACGCTATTTCGCCCACTCGGACCGAGGGTTACCCAGAGTGGTATCAGCAGGTGATTCGGGCCGCCGACCTGGCGGAGAATTCGCCGGTGCGCGGGTGCATGGTGATCAAGCCCTGGGGTTACCAGCTCTGGGAAAACATGCAGCGGGAGCTGGATCTCATGTTCAAGGAAACCGGCCACCGCAACGCCTATTTCCCCATTTTCATCCCCAAGAGTTTCCTCGAAAAAGAGGCCAAACATGTCGAGGGATTCGCCAAGGAATGCGCCGTGGTGACCCACTCCAGGCTGGAGGTCGGACCCGACGGCACCCTCGTTCCGGCCTCGCCGCTGGAGGAGCCTCTCATCGTTCGTCCGACCTCGGAAACGATTATCGGAGAAATGTTTTCGCGCTGGGTGCAGAGCTATCGGGATCTGCCCCTGCTCATTAACCAATGGTGCAATGTAGTGCGTTGGGAAATGCGCACCCGTCTTTTCCTCCGCACGACCGAATTTCTCTGGCAGGAGGGCCATACCGTCCATGCCACCGCCGAGGAAGCGCTCGAAGAAACCCGGCAAATGCTCCGGATTTATGCGGAATTCAGTGAGAAATATATGGCCATGCCAGTCATCCAGGGAGAAAAGACCGAGGGGGAAAAATTTCCCGGAGCGGAGACCACGTTTTCCATCGAGGCCATGATGCAGGACCGCAAGGCCCTGCAGGCGGGAACCTCTCATTTCCTGGGGCAAAATTTCGCCAAGGGCAGCGATATCACTTTCCTCAATGAAAAGGGCGAAAGCGTCTATGCCTGGACGACTTCCTGGGGTGTATCCACCCGCCTTATCGGGGGCCTCATTATGACCCATAGCGACGATGACGGATTTATCGTGCCGCCGCGAATTGCCCCCGCCCAGGTGGTTATTCTGCCCATCACACCGAAGGAAGAAACCAGGGCCGAGGTGCTTGCCTATTGCGAAAATTTACGGAAGGAATTGCACACCACTTTTTGGCACGGCAGACCCCTGGATGTCGAGTTCGACGACCGGGATTTGCGCGGTGGAGAAAAGTTGTGGTACTGGATTAAAAAAGGAATCCCCTTGCGTCTGGAAGTGGGGCCAAGGGATGTTGCCGCCAATTCGGTTTCCCTCGGGCGGCGCGACCGGGGGCCGCGTGAACGGGTCAACCTGAAACGCAGTGAATTTGTGGCAACGATTGGCGGAATCCTCGACGATATCCAAAGCGGCTTGTTTGATCGTGCGCTTAACTTCCGCGACCAGCATACCGTAAAGATTGATTCGAAGGAGGAATTCTACGACTTCTTCACCCCGGAAAATAGCCAAAAGCCGGAAATCCACGGAGGTTTCGCATTGACGCACTGGAATGGCTCTGCCGAAGTCGAGGAGCAGATATCGAAAGACCTTAAAGTAACCATCCGGTGCTTGCCTTTGGAGGAAGGGGAAGCGGGAACCTGTCCTTTTACCGGCCAGAAAAGCCCGCGCCGCGTCCTTTTCGCCAAGGCCTATTAACCGATCTAATATTCATTGGATTATTACCAAAGGTCGTCCGCCTTGGGATTGCCTTGAAGTTTAAGCATGAAATGCTCCACGGTTTTCGCTTCGGATTTCTGAAGAGCTAAAAAAGCGGCGCCCAGAACCGGCGGTAGGATAGGGGGGTTCAAAATTGCCCCCGGCAAAACGGTATTTAATTTGGATTTCAGAGTGGAAGTGAAATAATCTCCCGATCGGGCCACTCCGCCAATGGCTGATACCTTAACCGTCTCTTTTTCCCAATCGAGTTTTTGAGCTACAGCCAAAGTCATCCGGGCCAGTTCCGCAAAACCTTCTTCAGCAATTTCACCGGCAACCCCATCCCCCATTTCCGCTTCCCTGATGACGATTCGAGCAAGTTGCGCAATTTCGTGAACTCCTATCTGGTTAGGACCATAGAGGTTTTCAGTCAGGTCGCCGATGGATTTGATACCCAGTTGTTCAAGAATCGACTGGGACAGCGAAGTCGGTTTTCCGCGCCCATCGACTTCATGCGCGGCAGCCTTCAATGCCTGTTGGCCCAACCAGTAACCGCTTCCGAAATCGTCAATCTTCCAACCCCAGCCACCAGCTTGCCAGGCGCATCCGTCGTTGGTTCGCCCATAGGCAGCAGAGCCGGTTCCGGCGACGATGACAATGCCCGGAGCGCCGCCCAAAGCGCCCGCCAGTGCGATTCGCAAATCGTGATCCACCCACACTTTGTTCGGGGACGAAATTCCGGCCTCCACTACGGCCTGTTTGAACCGATCACGGTCCTTCTGCGAGCTAACCCCAGCGCACCCGAGAAAGGCCGCATCAGCGGGCCGTTTTTTCAATCCACTGTCTTTCCATGCCAAGGCAAACGCTTCCTCCAGGGCCTTTATGGAGTTTTCCAAACCGTTTCGCTTAACATTGGCCGGTCCCACCAATCCCGTTCCGATAATCTCGCCCTGAGGAGAAACCAGGACCGCCCGAGAACGGGTTCCTCCACCATCGAAACCGAGCGCTCCGAAATCTTTCATGGCCGATATTTATACCGGTCGCCGTGATAAGCTCCACATTTTTGTTCGGAAACATTTCCTCACTACAGTGTAGTCTAAACACATCCAAATGGCCGCAGATCCACCTGGTTCACGATCTGGATACATGTAGAGTCAATATTCGATACATTTGACGTGATGTATTGAGGATATTGGGTTAGACCAGAAAAAACGTTTTGCACTTTTCCCTTAGAAGCGTATTATAACTCCATGCTAGCGGAAGAACTAAAGAAATTGTCCAAATCAGAAAAGCTTCTGCTCATCAATGACTTGTGGGATGAAATTGCCCAGGATTCCGAAGAAATTCCTCTAACTTCGGAGCAGGAAAAGGTCCTGGATCAAAGGTATGCGGAATTTCTGGATAACCCAGACGAAGGAAAGACTTGGGAAGCCTTTAAAAAAGAACTATAAGAAAAGGTAAGGTCTACGAGTTGATTATTCGCAATCGAGCTCAAGTCGAGATTGCGGAAATCATGCATTGGTATGAAGAAAAAGAGAATGGATTAGGGAATTATTTCCTCCTTTGTCTGGACGCGTCACTGGAAGCCATGCGGCGATACCCCACGGCACCTAGAATCATTCGACATGAATACCGGCGGTTTTTCGTCCGCAAGTTTCCCGTCGGCGTTTATTACATCGTAAGAAATAACAGAATCTTCGTGGATGTCGTAGAGCCGTTTCCACGCGACCCTTCCAGGCTAGATGAAAAACTAAAAAGCTAACACGGCATTTCATGAATCACCTGCATCTACGATGTCCGCGGTTCATGACATTAACGTTTGGTGCATTATCGGTAACTACCATTGTAGGCCATGGATTAGTGCGGTCTAATCAAACTCAAACTGTCCCCAATTTCTTCGAATCTTGGAAGACGATAGAGTTAATATCCGATGCCTTTGACGAGATGTATTGAGGATATTTATCATTTTGTTAGTCTAAAGTGATGGCTGTTAGCATTATTTTTTAAGTTCAATAAGATTCTGCTAATCAAATACTTAACGTTTCTTAAATCAACGAACAATCGAATTTTGTTAGTTTTTCGAGTTTATTGCGTCAAACAGTTAGATAAGTGCTGGTGGAATGAACAATACAAACGCTGACGCAAACCGTCAGTACTAAATAAATGGTGGAACTAACTTAAAATAGGA
>JAJFLV010000250.1 GCA_021772535.1 Opitutales bacterium
ATTTCCAACAATCCGGCCTACCTGCAATTACAGGCCCTCGAAGCCCTCAAGGCGATCAGCAAGGACCCGGCGACCAAAATTTACTTTATCGACAGCGACAGCCCCGCCCCCCTGCCCCTCATGCACATGGGCGATTTGCTGAAGGAATAATAGGCGACGGACGTCGGCCGAATTTTATTAAACGCTGACGGATTTCCTGCGCCAATGATTTTTCTCGGGAAGAGATAGCTCTGCCGCTCGGACCTGCACTCCCACTACGGCCGCGTGTTGGCGGAGATTTTTGAAGGTTTCCAGGGTGGGACGCCAACGGAAAGAACGAGATGTGTCGGCTAAAACGGCATAGTCGCTATCACCACTGAGGAATCCGATCCGGATATCGGTTTCTCCCTGGTTTTGAGAAATTTCCATCCGGAGCTTTTCGAGAAAATCGTCAGAATGGGGGCCGGGTCGCAGGATCCAGTCGATCCCCTCCACCAGGCGAAAGGGGAAGGGGTCGAGCAATCGGGCTTCGGAAACGCTCAAGCGAGGGTCGTCCTCGCGGTTGAAGACCGTTCCGGTAACCATGAGGATGTTTCCGGGCTGAATAAATTGACCGCATTTGGAATAGGCCTCGGTGTAAATGTTGAGCGGAAAATTGGTTTTTAGAGTGCTCAGGAGAATTACCGCCCAGGGCCGATTGTCGCGGCGGGAAATCTTTTTACCGATCTGAGCAACGACGCCGCAGAGCCGGAAGGGAGTGCGATCGGGCAGGCTCATATACTCGTCGCCGGCAATTGTGCTGATGATCTCGGCCAGACCCGCATAGGCGTTCATGGGGTGGCCGGAAATGTAGAAACCAAGCAGTTCTTTTTCGAACTGCAGTTTTTCATTGAGAGACATGCGAACATCCATCTCCCCGTCCCTTCCGTTGGCATTGGGTCCTCCATTGGAGCTGCGACTGGCGGCAGACACGTCGAGGAGGTCAAAAAAAGATTCCTGTCCGCGCTCGCGGTCGCGCTGCAGTTCGGCCACTTCGTTCAGGGTGGTTTCCAGGTTGTGGAGGAGAACGCCCCGGTCCTGATTTGAGAAATCGAAAGCCCCCGACTTGATCAAGCATTCGTAAACCCGGCGGTTGACGGCGCGGGCATCCACCCGCGAGGCAAAGTCGTGGAAGTCCTCGAATTCGCCCCCCGATTCGCACTCCTCGATAATTTTTCCTGCCGCGGCATCGCCCACTCCCTTGATCGCGGCCAAGCCGAAACGGATATTGTCCCGGCCCGATTCCGGGTCAAAGACGGGGGTAAAACTCTCCCTCGAGAGATTAATATCGGGACCCAGCACGGAAATACCCATGGCGGAACATTCTTCGATAAAATGGGCCACCTTGTCTGCATTGCCCAATTCATTGGAAAGAACCGCAGCCATGAATTGAACCGGGAAATTGGCCTTGAGAAAGGCGGTTTGGTAGGAAAGCACTCCATAGGCGGCGGAGTGGGATTTGTTGAACCCGTAGCTGGCGAACTTTTCGAGCAAGGCAAAAATTTCCAGGGCGGTATCGCGGTCCAGGTGATGGGTGGCCCTGGCGCCGTCAACAAAGACCTGCCGCTGTTTTTTCATTTCCTCCACCTTCTTTTTACCCATGGCCCGGCGGAGAATGTCGGCCCCGCCGAGGGAATAACCGGCGATAACCTGAGCGGCCTCCATGACCTGCTCCTGGTAAACCATGATGCCATAGGTTTCGCGGCAGATATCCTCAAGCAAGGGGTGGGCGTATTTAACGGTCGAGGGATCATGCTTGCCCCGCACGTAATCGGGAATGAGGTCCATGGGACCGGGTCGGTAGAGGGCGATAAGGGCGATTATTTCGTCGATGCTGGCAATTTTGAACTGGCGGCACAGGCTTTGCATGCCGGAGGACTCCAGTTGAAAGATACCCACCGTTTTTCCGCTATTGAGCAAATCGAAGGTCCGGGAGTCTTCAAATCCGATTTTCTCGATATCAAAGTCCGCCTGGGCGGTTCGCCGGACATGCTTTTGGGCGTCGTCGATCACGGTAAGTGTTTTCAATCCCAGAAAATCCATTTTGAGCAGGCCAAGATCCTCCACCGGCTCTTTGGGGTATTGAGTGGTCAGATCGCCCTCCTGCTTTGTCAATGGGACCAACTCGTCGAGAGGGCCGTCGCCGATGATGATGCCGCAGGCATGTTTACCGGTGTTTCGGACCATTCCCTCGATAATCCGCCCATGCTCGATGATTTTTGCCGCCAGCGGATTGTTTTGGACTTCCTGCCGGAGTTCGAGGCTTTTCTCGATGGCCCCATCAAGGGAGATATTGAGGTCGTCGGGCACCATTTTGGCGATCCGGTCAGCCTCCGCATAGGGAATATCGAGGACACGGGCCACATCGCGTACCACCATTTTGGGCCCGAATTTGCCGAAAGTGATGATATTGGCGACGCTCTCCCGTCCGTATTTTTCCCTCACGTATTCGACCACCTCATCGCGTCGGCGCATACAAAAATCGATATCGAAGTCGGGCGGCGAGATACGCTCGGGGTTAAGCATTCGCTCGAAGAGGAGCTTGAACCGAATGGGGTCGATACCGGTAATTTTGGTCAAATAGGCGACCAGGCTACCGGCGCCCGAACCGCGGCCCGGGCCCACCGGAATTCCCTGGCCGAGAGCCCAGTTGGTGAAATCCTGGACGATGAGGAAATAATCGACGAAGCCCATATCTTCGATCACTCCCAATTCGTAATCGAGGCGTTGCACGAGAGTTTGGGCCAAATCTTCCGGTTCCTCAGGCTTTGGCTGATAGGCCTCCGGGTTGTCATAATCCACCCCGTAACGTTCCTTCAACCCGGCGAGGCAAAGATTCTTTAAATAGGATGAATTGTCCGGAGAGGTTGACTGAACTTCCAGTGGCCGCTCGAAAACAGGAAAATGATTTGCCCCGAAAGGCAATTGGACATCGCACATCTCGGCCACGGCGCTGGTATTGAGCAAGGAATCCGGCCGCTCCCGGAAAATGAGCTCCATTTCCTCCCGGGTCTTCAGGTAGAATTGATCGTTGGCATAACGAAGACGGTTTTCGTCCGCCACAATTTTTCCGGTTTGTATGCAAAGGAGGGCGTCGTGGGTGGGAGCATCTCCCTGGTCCACATAATGAACGTCATTGGTGCAGACGACTTTAAGGTCGAACGCCTCCGCCAGTTTCAGCAAATCAGGGATAATCTGCCTTTGCTCGGGAATGGTGTGGTCCTGGATTTCGACGAAAAAATTTTCCCTTCCGAAAATCTCCACAAATTTACCCGTCCATTGTTTGGCTTCTTCATAGTCTCCTTTCAGAAGCGTTTGGGGAATAACCCCTTGCAGGCATCCGCTAAAACCGACGAGACCTTCGGCATGAGCGGCCAAAGTGTCAAAATCGGCCCGCGGCCGCCGGTAAAACCCATTGACATGGGCATCGGAAACGAGACGAACCAGATTGCGGTAACCGTCGAAATTCTTGGCTAATAGCCCCATGTGATGGGCTTTAAGTTTTGGTTTTTCGAGACGGTTTTCGGTGGTCAGGTAAATCTCGCAGCCCAGGAGGGGTTTGATCCCACTGGAGCTGGCTTTTTTAAAGAAATCGACCAGGCCGAAGAGGCAACCGTGGTCGGTGATGGCGATAGACTTCATGCCGAGTTCCGCCGTCCTCTTCATGAGCCGGTCGATGCGGCAAGCGCCATCCAGCAGGCTGTAGTCAGTGTGGACGTGGAGGTGGACGAATTCTTTATCGCGGCCGGGCATGTCGTATGTAAAACCAACCTCCTTGAGAATTCATTACAAGCAGGAATTATTCATTTTGTTCACAATTTGGGTTGGGCTTTCCTAAAAACAGATTTGGATTAAATAATAGTTGACCTCTCCCGATAAAACGGCCTCACTTCCTTTCCTTTTTTAATATTACCCATCCCACCGAACCAGGGAACTATGTCCGTCGAAGTAAGAATACGCAAAGGTGAGCCAATGGAGCGTGCGCTCCGCCGCTTAAAGAAGAAGCTCGATCGCGAGGGTGTTATCCGCGACGTGCGGGCCAAACGGTATTTTGAGAAACCATCCGAAGTGAAAAGGCGCAAAAAGAAAGTCATGAACTTTTCCAATATGCTGCGTCTCCGGCACGAGAACAGGTAGTTCCGGTTCCTTCTTCCCTGTTTCAGGTTTGTTTTCGATTCCGCCCCGGCTACAGACCAGACTAAAAAATTTTTCCTGGCGGATACGGTTTCCTCTCCGTCAAGGAGTGCTATTGAGAAGGAAAAGGCGCCAGCGATGAAACCGAAAATCGCCCTCTCCACCTGCTGGTGTTCGCATCGCCATACCGAAGGCTACGAGATGGCGAAGGAAATGGCGGATCTCGGTTTCGAATTCATCGAACTGAGCCATGGCATTCGCATATCCCTGGCGCCAGGGATATTGAAAGCGCTGGAGGAGGGATTCGTGAAAATATCCTCGGTCCACAATTTTTGCCCGCTGCCAACCGGGGTCATGCATGCCGCGCCCAATATCTTCCTGCCCACTTCCAGCGATCGGGGCGAGATTGCTTCCTGGATTCGTTATACCCGCCGGACCATCGAATTTGCAGGCCAGGTGGGGGCAGACCGGATTATCCTGCATTGTGGAAAGGTCCCCTACCCCTTTTCCTGGTTCAACCCGGAAAAAGCCTTGCGACGCTATCGTTCAGGTAAAAATTGGGAGAACCTTTTCCAAGATCCAGACTATGCCCGGCTCCTGGATAAATGCCTGACCAAGGTGATGAGCAAGGAAGCCCGGTTTATGAGCAATCTGCGATCCTCGCTGCATTCGGTTCTGCCTTTTGCCAAGGAGCGAGGAATTCTCCTTGGGCTGGAAAACAGGGAGAGCTTGATCGAACTGCCACTCGATGCCGAAATGGCTTCCTTTCTCAATGAGGTGGGCCAATCCGGAGCTATCGGTTACTGGCACGATACCGGCCACGCCCGATTAAAGGAGATGCTGGGAGTGACCACCCAGGAACGATTGCTGACGGAAAATCAAAACCGTCTGCTCGGCTTTCACCTGCACGATGTCGATGTCCACGAACGGGACCACCAGCCCCTTGGCGCAGGCACCATCGATTTCCAAAAAATCGCCCCCTATTTCAAACCGGACCAGGTCCTTGTGCTCGAAATGAGTCCCTACCTGAAAAAAGAGCAAATTGAGGAATCGAGAGATCGCTTGCAGCGTCTCATTGAGGAAACATTGAGATAGGATCTACTTATTTTCATCGCCTTTTTTTTGCTCCTTGGGGCGGAGTTCGGGATCAAGAGGAAGCCCTTGGGCTTTTTTGAAATTGATTTCCTTTATGGTGTCCTCTAGCGCCACGAAGCGTTCCGGGCTAGCCGGATGGGTGGCTAGCAGGCGCTTTTGAATCCCCTTTGGGTCGATGGCGGCAATGCGACGCCAGAAGTTGGCCGCATCGTCAATGGGCTGGCCGCTGCGGGCCATTATATAAAGACCGACATAATCGGCTTCCGATTCAAAAGAGGGCGCCCGCGAATAGGCTGCGGCTGCCCCGACTGCGTTACCCGTCACCACACCGACACTGAGCGCGGCGAGATCGACAATTGTGCCCAGGGTGTAATTTGCAATCACCGCCCGGACATGCCGCATGACGTTGTGGGCCACTTCGTGGCTGAGGACGTAGGCCAGTTCAGTGTCCGTTTCGGCAAAGCGCAGCATACCGCGATTGAGGATGATTTTTTTTCCGGTGGCTTTGGCATTGACGCTTTGTTTGGAGCTGAGAAGGAGGGTAAAATCGGCTATAGCCGCCGGGGTGATTTCCAGGTCAAGTGGATCATCATCCCGGATCACTGTAACCAGAGCTTTTTTTCCGGAGGCAAGGTCGTTTTCCAGAATATGGGCCAGATCGACGGCGGCATTTTCACCAGAAGGGATTGGTTGGCCGTTCAACCTGATGAGAAGGTCCCCTTTTTCAAACCGGGCCAGGTCGGCTGGAGAATTGGGGATCACCTCGAGAACCTTGAGTTTTTCCCCCAAGCCAAATTGTTTTTCGGCCGCATCCCTGAAATTTTCGGAAAAAGAGTATTTATTGGCATAATAAAGGCCCAGATAGGCTCTGGTGCGCTCCTTGGTAAATGGAACCGCGGCTTGCAGGATGGGAAACCCCACCCGGTGCAGGCGCATCTGGTCAAAAAGCTGGCTTTCCAGGGCAATTGCCCGTTGATGGTAGCGCTCTTTTTCAAGCCTATCCTGATCGACCACCATGGGCCGGGTGGCGGGTGATACGCAACCGACCATTATGAGCGCACCCATTCCCGCTATCAAGGGAAGAGTTTTTTTAACAAAGGAGGTTGTGACAATGGAATGCACGAATGCTCAGGATTGGATTCAGAACGTATCTAACTGGATCGTGGCCACAGCAGAACCTGTATCAGTAACATCGATTTTCATGAAGGACAATCGAAATAGTTTAAAAGCGTCGTGAATTTAATTGGTGTTCAAGCCTTCTTTTTTCTAAATCTTATCTGATTAATATTTGACACTTCGGTTGAGCCTGCGTTCCAGGCGCCATACGTTAATCAATCTGAAACAAGGCAATTTTACAAATCGATGAGCCAATGTGACCATTCACATAAAGAACGGATACGGCTTCTTTATACCGGGCTGGCCTTGAATCCGGAGGGGGATTTTGGCTGGGATAAGGGAATCGAAAACGCACGGGCTCTGGGTTATGCGGAGGAATGGCTGGAGGAATTG
>JAJFLV010000026.1 GCA_021772535.1 Opitutales bacterium
CGTACCGTCCACTGCCGTCACCGCTGCGTTGATGGCCAGCGAATCACCGGAGGAACCGCCATCAGCAAATAGCGCTACATCACCTAGAAATGAGGTTGTCACTGCACCACTCACGGTCAAGGCGCCGTCGGTCGTGCGGATGTCGATGTCGCCGTCTTCCGGACCCGTCGGGTCCGTCACCACCGCTCCGCTTACCGTCAACGTCGTCCCCGCGGCCACCTCCGTAATAACAATGTCGCCGCTGCCCCCGTTGGCCAGGTTGATGGTCGTCACATTGGTGTCGATGGCGTCAGCTGCTGTGCCGATGCCGTTGGCCGCGCTGATCGTCACCACTGCGGAGGCGTCCGTGGCCGTGATATCCGTAGCAGCGCCGCCGTCGATAACTCCGCCGCTTGTCGAATTGATATTAACCGCCGCAGCGGTGGCATTTGTGGTAGTGAGTGCGCCCAAGGTAATATTTTCGTCGGCGTCGATGTCGATCGTGCCGCTACCAGCGTCAACGACCGTGCCTGCATTCATTGTGATGGAGCCCTCGTCGCCGTCCGCCGTGCCCTCGGCGTCCGCCGTCAAGGTCACACTGCCGGTACCGCTGGCCGTCACATCACCGTCCGCTCCAAAACTCAAATCGTTGTCCGCCGTGATCGAAATAGTACCCGTTAAGGTGGTATCAACATTGTCATTTACCACCACGTCGCTGGTCGCTCCATTGGCGTCCAGCACCACTACTCCGGCTACCGCAACCACTCCAGACTGAGCCGCTGCTATGGTGATAGTGCCGCCAGCCGTTAAGCTGATCCCGCCGGTGGCAAAGTCATTGTCCAGTTCATTCACCGTCACCGCGTCGGTCTCCACGATGGCGATGTTGCCCGCCGCCGCTACTGCCGGTAATCCCGCGATGTTGTCCACATCCAAGGTTCCCGCGCTCGTTTCCAGTGCCGCCGTCGCCCCGGCTCCTGCTGTGCTGCCCACCCCGGTCACCGCGTCGATCACCACCGTGCCGCTGTTGGCCACGATGTCCACGTCGGTATCGCCATTGTCGATCACCCCGGCATTGGTTGCCACTGTGACCGCCGTCCCGGTGGTATTGGTTGTAACCAGCCCGCCAAGGCTGATATTGCCGCCATTGGCTCCGGAAGCATCCAGGGTAATGGTCCCGCTTCCCGCGTCGATCACCGTGCCGTCCACCATTATAATAACATCGTCGCTGTCACCGTTGGCGTTGTCCGAGTTCGCCGTCACGCTGACTGCGCCCACACCTGAGGCTGTGATATCGCCGAGGGCGGAAAAAATAATCCTGTCCATTGCGGAAAGTGAAATCAAACCGGCTTCGGCCTTAATGCCGTCATTGATTTCAATATCGCTATTGGCATCGGTGTTGGTGGCCAAAGTAATATCCCCAGCATCCACCGCGATAATGGTTGCATCCTCAACCGTGTTGTCCACCACCGTAATGGTTCCTCCGGCATTCACGGTGATGTCGCCATCGTTGGCTCCAGTCAAAGGCGAGGTTTGCACGATTTTGTTGACTAACAAAGCATCGGTTTCATCGATGACCACATCTCCGCTGGTCGAGTTGTCGATATCCACCGCTGCTACGGTGGTTTCGATATCGCCAGCGCCGGCGGTGCCCACTCCGGTGCCGGAATCAATAACGGCAGTAGCCGTGGTGGCTACCACTTCGACCACAGCATCGTTCGCTTCGGCCACATTGGCTTCAGTTACTAAAGTTACGTTGACCGCACCGGATGTCGTCAACTGGCCCACCGTGATGGTTTCGTTTGCATCCAAAGTAATAGCCTTGTCGCCGGCGTCTACTACCGTGCCGTTGGCCATGGTGATCAATCCGCCGGTCCCATTATTGTCGCCATCGGCATCCGCTGTGACGGTGACCGCTCCGCCGTTGGCTCCGCTCGTGGCGCTGTCAACATCCCCGTCGGCACCAAAAATCACATCGTCTTCGGCGCTTAAAGTTATCGCTCCGTTTCTCGCTTCAATCGCGTCGTTGACCGTCAGGCTTGAATCACCGTTCACGTCGAGGGTGATGGTGCCGGTACTGGCCGCACCGTTGGTTGTGACTCCGCCAAGTGTCGCCACCACCTCAGTTGTCCCCGCCGTGGTAATGTTGATAGAACCTACCGTGGTTTGCACCGCCCGGTTGATCAGAAGTCCGCCGCTCTCGTTGATGTCGATATTGCCGCTGGTGTCGTTGAGCACATCGATGACTGAAACCGAGGTGTCCACATCGATGCCAGTCTCAGCCACCAGGGTGGCCTCGGAGGCGGCGTTGGTATTGGCGATAATATCCACGGCGGTATCGCCGCCGTCCACGATCGAGCCGCTGACGCTGGTTACCGAAACCGCCGTGGCGGTTGCGTTGGTGGTGGTCAGGCTGCCAAGGGTAACAGCCTCATCCGCACTCAGGGTAATGGTGCCGCTGCCCCCGTCGATGACCGCGCTGTTACTGTCCAAATCGGCCATGAAGAGCGCTCCGCCAGTGCCGCCGGCGGAACCGTCGTTATCCGCCGTCACCGTGACCGAACCCGCACCCGCGGCGGTGACGTCGCCGCCATTATTAAAAGTGATATCATCGTCGGCCGTAATGGCAACGTCGCCCAGCGCTGTGCTCACTGCCGCACTCACTGTTATATCGCCAGTGGCTACATTCGCATCCAAGGCGATATTGGCTCCGGCGTTGTCGCTGTCGTTGCGGACGATGGCCGAGACGCTAACGTTGCCCGCAGTCGAAGTCAGGCTGATCACACCGGCACCGTCGCCGTTGCCGGCGTCGTCGATGATGACACCGTTGCCGCTTACGGTTATGTTTCCGGCGGCGGTCACCGTGATGGATTCGTCCTCGTCGTGCTCGATTTCCAGGCTGATGGCGTTGGTCTCGGCAATTTCAATTGTTCCCGAGGTATCATTAAAAATATCGAGGCTTCCGACGGTCGTTGCCAGGGCACCCCCACTGCCCACTCCGGTGACCGCGTTGATCACGACGGTGCCGCTATCGGCTACGATGTCCACATCGGTAGCGCCGCCTTCAATTACGGCGCCCGTGGCTGTATCGATTGTCACTGCTGTGGAAGAAGCGCTGGTTGTCTGCACGCTGCTCACGGTAATTGATTCACCGGCGTCCAGATCAATGGCCCCGCTGCCTGCGTTTATGATAGCGCCATCAGTCATAGTGAGGGCTCCGCCACCAGCACCGTCGCTATCGTTGTCCGCAGTAACGGTGACATTTCCGGAGGTAGAGGTAATATCACCGGTGCCGGTAAAGGTAATGTCATCCTCAGCCGTTATGGTGATATTGCCTGTTTCCGAAGTTATGGGGTCATTGACCGCAACAGTTCCTGTGGCGAATGTGGTCACGATGGAAATATTTCCCTGGCCGGTGGTTGAAACAGCCGTACCTGCGGTTGCATCGACGGTAATACCTTCCGATGCCGAGGAAATATCTACATCCTCTCCCTGAGCCGCCGCTTTGATGATGGTGAGACCACCGGCGCCGACATCATTAACAAATATACCGCCATTGTTGGCGTCGATATCGATACTGGTAGCGTCGATTTCGATATTGTCCAAGTTTGTCGCCAGATTGTCACCCGCATCTATGACGAGGGCAGCGGCGGTGATGTTGGTGTTGGAGGTGTCGCCATCCAAAATTGTGCCTCCGGCTATGATAAGGGAATTGCCAGTGGCAGCATCGACGCTGTCTATGGTCAAATCGTTCAGGTCGGAGAGGTTGATTCCGCCCGCGCCGGTGTTGGCTGAGGCATTCAATACGCCAGTGACGTCCAGTTCCAGCGTATTGGCAGCAACGAAAGCGTTGCCCGCATCAACCTCGCCAATGAACTCACCCGCCGTGTTGGCCGTAAGGGTAATATCGCGCCCGATTATTTCGGCAGCGGTATCGGCGCCGGTATCATCTTCAACGATGCTCCCCGCAGTGGCTGTTACGGAGACATCGCCGCCGGTGCGCAGTTGGCCCGCCACATTGAAAATAACATCATTTGCTGCCAGCAAGGTAATATCGCCGGACTCGGAGGCCACCAGCTCACCGATGGTAATGTCGGTGACCGTAGCGGTCAGGTCTATGGTATGGCTGCCGGAAACCACCAAAGCCTCGGTGATACTAATAGCGTTGGCCGAAATGTTGACATCGTTGTCGGCGATGGCGTTGACCAGGCCGACCGAAGCGCCGGCATCGACATCAATAGGTCCAGGAATCGCGAAAACGCCAAAAACATCCAGGGTGGCCGCGCCGATATTGGCGCCCACAAAGCCCACATCGACAACGTTGAAGCTGGTCAGTTCAAGGACGTTGCCCATGTCAATATTGCCGGTCAGACCCGCATCAAGAGTCAGGTTATGACCACCGGACAAGGTGTTGAGGGGCGCGGTGGCGTCGGTATCGAAAGTTATGTCGCCCCCGTTGGCCGCGTTAGCCACCGCATTGCTTGTATCGATGACTATATCGGTGCCCAAAACGACGTCGGCCGCCCCGTTGAAGCTGACGGCGGACATATTCGTGCTGATGTTCCCGTTCAGGGTAGTCGTTCCCACTGGACTGGAAAATGTAACGGTATCGGTGTCGAGGGTCGTTGTACTAATAGAGTTGACGGAGATATCGCCCAAAGTGGCAGTTAAACCAAGAATTTCACTACTCGTAGTGGCCCCGGTTATGGTGATGTCTCCGGCATCGGCCGTTAAGGTGCGAGTGGATGTGGTTACGTCCAGTGCTCCATTAATGGCCAAATCCTGGCCGGCGTCCACATCGTCTGCCAACGTGGTGTTTCCGGTCAAGATTACGTTGCCTTCCAGTGAATCAACGCCGGTGGTCCCCGAGGCACGCACATCTATCGCCGTGGCAGCCGCGTCGCTGGCCGTTACGATTATGTCACCGTCCGCCGTAAATGCGCCCAAAAAGTCCACTGTGTCCGCATCGATGATGGTGAGGGATCCAATGGGTGTGGCAGCCGCGGTGGTGCCCAGATTGACATCGCCGTTGGTTCCCGTGGTATTGGCATCGACGGTCAGGTTGAAGGCTCCACCGAGGGTATCGGCGGCGGTGTTGCCAAAGAGGACATTGTCGCTGGTGGTAGTGATGAGCACATCGCCCTGAAGGACGACAGCTTGGGCAGCGGCATCTCCATCGAAATCTATAGTCCCGACCGAGCTGATGTCGCCAGCCAAATTAATCGTTCCCGTCGTAACCGTAAGCGCGCCGATGGCGTCGGTCGTTCCCGTATCACCGTTGAGTGTTACAAAACTGGCGGCGCCCGCCGCGAGGGTCAGGGTATTGTCGGCGCCATCGTCGTTGATATCTCCATTGAAGGTAATCGAGTTTGTGGCGGTAAGAGTAGCTGCCGTATTCACCTCGACATTGTCATTAATGACTATGGTGGCTGCGTCCATGAGGTCACTAATAAGAGTGGTGTTGCCAAAACCGTTAATCGTCAGCGTGCCGTCGATATCGAGTGAATTGTCCGCCCCTGCGCTGTTGAAGACCGTGCGGTTGGCGCTCACCGTGAGGTTGCGAATGTCGTTGGCTGCCCCGTCCACGTCATCGGTAAAGGTGACCGTTCCGGCGGTCGCTTCCACTACCAGATCGTCATCGTTGGTGGCCACGCCAGAAATGGTTTGACCAAAAGTTACGTTGCCCGTGTTGCTGGTCACCGTGGTGGTGCCCACGCCAATCAGGACATCATCCTGGATATCGGCCAACCCGCTACCCGCGTTGACGGTAGAAGCGGTCAATTGTACCAAGTCGTCGGCATCCGTTCCGGCATTAAGAATGACTCCGTTCCCGGAAACTGTGAAAGCGCCAACGATAACATCTTCGGTACCGCTGGTTATGTCGACCAGGCCGCCTCCGATAACATCGGCGCCCACCGTTAGGTCTCCGGGTGAATCGATATCCACATCGTCCCCGGCGTTGATGGCCGCGTTTACCGCCAGAGTGCTCGCCGATACGGTGACGTTGACGTCGCCGGAACCGCCCGTGCTGACACCGCCGCCGGTGGCATCAATTACGAGCCCGCTCGTTTCGGTGATGTCCACATCACCGTTGCCCGCATTGTTGGCGCTTATATTAGTTACCGTGGTATCTACAAATATTCCGCTTTCGGCCGTCAACCGGGTTGTTAATGCGGTAATGATGGGCTTCGTGGCCGCTACCCCGATAGTGCCTCCGGCATCGATGGTGACAACATCGTTGGTCGTGTCCGCAGTTATGTTGACGGCTCCGGTTATCGAGCCTCCGGCTGTTATTGAAATATTGCCGTTAAACGTCGTCACATCAGCGCCCAATATGAGATCATCCTGCTCGACGATGGTTAGATTTCCCGCGGCGGTCACATCCGCATCGGTTAACGTGCCGACATTGGTGGTGACGGAAACTCCACTCGAACCTGCCACATCCAAAGCGCCTCCCTGCAGGGTACCGCTGCCGCTCACCGCACCGCCAGTCGAAACCACTGTAATGGTGCTGCCTGCGCCTGCCGTGACATCGCCGTTGACGGCCACTCCCGTATCGCCGTCGAGTCCCACTGCGCCGGCGCTGGAAACGCTGCCGTTGAGGTTCAGGCTGCCCGTTCCGCCATCAATACCGACACTGGTGGAGGAGGACACCCCCCCGTTGATGGTGGCTCCTCCGGCCGTGGTTGTCAGGTTGACCGCGCCGGTGCCGCCGACATCTGCGTTCGTCACCAGGCCGGTCGTGCCGGAAAGAGTGACGGAGCCACTGCTGGCGCTGACCGTTCCGGCGGTGCGGGTCGCTCCGGTATTGGCGATAGTGATGTTACCCGCCCCAGTGTTGGTGGCGCCATTGACGGTCAAGGTTGCGATAGTGTTGGTCACCGCCGTGTTGCCCCCTCCGGTATTAAAGGTATTCAACTCGGAAACCGCGCTTACGATGGCGGTAATGCCGCCTTCGCCGGAAAGGCTCAGTGCGTTGCCCGTGATGGTACCGGCTGCCCGAGTGAGGATGCCGTCCGCCGATAGGGAAATGTCTCCGGTGGTGGCGTTGACATCTCCCCCGAGGGAAAGCCCGCTGATGTCGGAAATATCAATGTCGCTGGCCGTGCTGGAGGCGGCCGTCAAAGTTGTGATATCGGTGTCGATGTCGATTCCGTCCCGCCCGGTTATAGTGAGCGAGGCGGCGGTAATATTAACGGCCTCCCCGTTGCCGTCGGAGACTTCGCCCGCCGCGGCGGTTACCGATGCGGTACTGGTTCCGGCGTTGATGGTCTCTATGATGACATCGTTGCTCTCCGTGATGGTGATGGCGTCGTCGGTCGTCGCAGCCGCGATGGTCCCCGCCGATGTGCTCACCGTCATGGTGCCGCCGGAGGAAAGATCGACCACATTGCCGGTAATGAGGCCCACGCCGGTCATGCTGGCGGCCGCCGCATCCACATTGATGGTCACCCTGTTGCCCGTGATCGGGTTGTCGATATCCAGATTGCCCGCCGTCAAGGTCAAGGTGACATCCCCCGTGGTGGTGATGCCGGCATTGCCGCCCGCGATAAGACCCAATCCATCGGATTCTACCACTACTACATCGCCGTTGGTGCTGGTCGCTTCGAGATCGTCGATGGCGGTGTTGACCTGGATTCCGTTGCCTGCGTTGGCATCCAGAAATTGAGAAGTCAAGGTGCTGGCGCCGCTGATCGCTCCAGTAGTAGCGTCAGCCGTAATGGTGCCAGTTGCGGAAGCATCGACGGCTGCGCCGATGAGGAGGTCTTGTTGGGCATTCAAATCGACGGCCCCGGCCGCTCCGCTGGTCACGGCGGCGTCGATATCGACGGTTGCATTGGTCGAGGTCAGAGTGACGGTAGCCGCTCCGGTTCCAGTAACCACATCGTCAACATGCAAATCGTTGGCCGCCGTTACGGAAACGGCTCCGGTGGCAAAGGTGTTGACCACTCCGGCCCCCGCAGTGCCGATGGTCACGCTGTCAACATCGGAAATGGTGATGGCTCCGGCCGTATCGTTGTCCGCTTCGATTGTGTTAGCGTTGGTGGTTGCGGTGATGCCGTCGGCGGCGCTCAATTGAACAAAATCTCCTGCGATGACCCCCGCTCCGGTCTGCGCTCCTGCTCCGGCCTCCAAATCGACATCTCCCGCAGTGGTGATGGCTCCGCTGATGGTTGCTCCATCGGTGGCGGCTACGGTTATGTCTCCTGTATCCGCGGTTATGCTGGCCGTGCCGCCGACACTGATCTGGTTGGATGAATTCAGGGTGATACCGGCATTGCCCAGGGCAATGATGTTTCCGTTTACATTAACATCCTCATCTCCTGTGGCACCATTACTGTCGAGCGTGATGGCTCCGGAAGACTGCACGGTGGCACCATTATTAATAGTCACCTCGCCGTCATCAGCGTTGAGGAGTATGGTGCCGCTGCCGCCATCTACGATGCCTGTTACGGTGACATCGGCGGTTGCCGCAGTGCCATCGGCATCGACGCTGATATTGCTATCGTTGGTGGAAACATTTTGAAGGACGATATTTCCATCGACAGCAGTCAAAGTGAGAAGCCCCCCGCTGGTCAGGTTGGTCACGGTAACACCGCTAACTTCGGTGACGGTAGTAAAACCTGTAACATTTCCGGAGAGGTTGGTTACACTGGTGCGGGCGGAAACATTGCCGCCTGCGGTAACGTCGAGACTGGTAGCGGTAAACCGGGTATTGGTCGTGCCGCCGGTTACATTGCCGGTCACGTCCAAGGTCACCGTTCCGCTGGCCCCAACCGTGCTGGTCGCATTATTAAAGGTCAGGTCACCAGCTTGGACGGTTATAAAGGCATCGCCGCTGGCCACATCGATATCCGAATCATTGATCTCCAAATTGCTGTTTCCGCTATGGGTAATGGCAAAGTCACCCGTTCCATTGACATCCGCACTGAGGGAGGCGGTGTTGCTGTTGGTGCTGGCGATGGAAACATTTCCGGTGGTGTTCACCAGGATAATGGTTTCCGCCCCCGAAATCTGCACCGTTTCGGTATTGCCCAGGCCGGTTGCGCCGGTCAACTCAACGGTATCAGCATCGAAGGTTCCGCCGTTGACCGCCCCGGTCACATCCAGATCGATCACGTCGGTTCCCGCGGTGCTGTCGGAGAGAACGGAAAGCCCGGTTACATTGAGGGCGGTAATGGTCACATCGTCCGCCGCAGTGCCCTCGCCCCCGGCCGTTACGCTACCGCCGATGATATTCCCGGTATTGGCATCCAGGGTGGCCGTCCGTCCGGCAATGACCACAGCGCTATTGATGTCCCCCGTGCCCGTGGCGGTGAGTGTGACATCCTGGGTAGCGGAATTGTAAACGCCCCCCTGTATATTACCGGCAGAAGCCGTGGCCGTGATGTCCTGGGCATTGGTGTTGACCGATGTATTGATAATATCGCCGGAGGTGGTCGTCAAGTCGGCTGAATTGGCTGAATTTACAACCACACCCGAGATGTCGACACTGGCGGAAAGGGTAACTGCCCCAACGCCCACGGTGGCGATGTTGGTACCGACAATATTAGCCGTATTGGAAGTTAAGGTGGCGCCGCCGAAGCCGGCGTTTACAGAACCTCCCGTTATGTCGCTGGTCGCGATAATGGTGGTAGAAGTGGTCGAGTCGATCTCATTGGCGGTGGCAAATCCGATGGCCGTCCCGCCCCCGCCGATGGCGACAGAATTGCCGCCCAGTATCTGGTTGCCTCCTACGCTGGTGGAAATAAGACCGTCTATTGTTACGGCTCCGCCGGCAGTTATTGAATTGTTGGAAACTGACGTGTTAACGGCGGCCACATCGATATCGGCCGTGGTGCCGGCCTTAATCAAATTGGCGTCGATATCCCCGCCGGAAGAGTTGGCCAGGAAAGTGGTCGTGGCGTCAAAGCTGTTGGCGCTGATGTCGCCAACGGAATTTACCGCAATAGATGTCGTGGCATCCAGAGTATTGCCGGTAAATGTATTCAGCCTGGCTCCGGCAGTGGCGATGGCGATGGAAGAATCGGAGAATATATTGTTGCCACTGGCCTCGGTCGTGGGAACGGCAGTAAGAGTATAAGCTCCCACGCTGTTAATGCTGTTGCCGGCGAAATCGCCACCTGCCCCGGTAATGGTCATCCCGGTGACCCCGCCCGAATTGATTGTATTGCCAGTGTAGCCCGCATCGGTGGAAAGGGTGGCGCTGCCGACATCGAGTTGCGCACCCGTCATTTCACCAGCGCTAATGGTAATTGTGGTATCGGTTCCAAGGATTTGGGTACCCACCATATCGCCAAAATCCGCCGTGATGGTGGTCGTGGTTGCGGATAAGGCGCCGCCGGTGATGGCGCCCACTTGATCGATCGTCAAGGTAGTGCCCGCGTCGATGGTATTATCGGTGAAAAATGCGGTCGCGGCAACCGCGGGACCTAAAATATCCACCAGCCCGCCGGTTACCACCGTGTTGCCAATAAAGGTGCCGTCGAAATCCAGATCGGCCGTGCCGGAAGAATTGATGTTCATGTTCAACTGGCCGAACGCACCAAAAGCATCGAAGTTGCTGATAACTGCATTGCCGCCGCCAGTGGTCACAGTAACCCCGTTGATATCCCCGCCATCCAGGATACCGGTGCCGCTGGTGAGTGTGACACCCGCACCCGTTGATTCAAAGTTGCCGCCCCTGAATCCATCCAGCGAAATAATATCGATCAATCCGGAGGCAACCGCGTTTATTGTGCGTCCACCGGTCGTCAGGGAATCGATATCGATAGTGCCCCCGGTCGTCGTAAGGGTCGGGTCGGTCCCCAATAGCGATACCGGGTCGTTATAATCCTGGTCGCCCGTCGTGCGAATCGCTCCCGTATTGATCTCCGTAGTTCCCGCCACATCTGTGGTAATGGAAAGAAGCGGGTCGTTCACGCCCACCGGATCGTTAAAAATCGTGGCCGTGTCGGTGTTCAAGGCTAGACTAAAGGGCCCCGTGCCGTCTCCGTTGATGGTGTTGTTGAATATAATATCGCCCGATCCCGTTTCTGTAAGAGTGGTGTTGGCCGAGAGGAGCACCGGAGTGTTGAAAATCTGCGTATTGTTGTCCGTCGAGATAACGGTTCCGGCAAAATCCAGAATAAGCGGACCGGACCCATTCGAGGTAAAGTTGTTCAAGGTGGCGCCTATGGCCTCGGTGACGGTAGCCGTGCCCCCGGCTCCAATGTCTATGACAAGGTTGAAGTTGCCATCCAAGTCGTTATTGATGGCCAGATCCCCGGCGCCGGTTATAATTTCGGTGTCCCCAGTCAAGGAAACGCTTGTTCCGCCCGAATCATTAAAGGTGAGGTCGAAATTATTCTGGTCGAAAATTCCTTCCAGGCTGGCAGTGCCCAAAAACGTGGTATCGCCTCCCAAAACAACCGTGCCCTCCATTGTGGTGGGAGAGGCGATGTTACCACTCACCCCGGTGATGGCTCCAGGAACGCCGCCCGTGATCAACGTCACCAAGGTAACGTTGGCATTGTTTTCCAGGTCCCAGCCGGCCACGTCGATGGTGCCCCCGTAGATCTCCACCGGATCGAGAAAAGTCGGCGGACCATTACCTTCGTTCAAGTCAACTGCACCGCTGCCCGTTGCCACTAATCCACTGCCCAACCCGATAATGATTTTTGCAAATCCGGCCGTATTACCATGGATCAGATCAATCTCGCTCGCATCCAGATTGAAACTGCCCGAAGCCGCGCCTGCCCCGATACCGATGGAGCGCGAGGTGGTTTTAGGCTGCATCGTGAGAATTGACGGAGTCCCCGAGGTGATGGTGCCACCGGCCAGGGTAAGGGTGTCGGCAATGATCGTGATATCACCGGTGGTCGAAGCGATGTCATCAACTCCGGCGCTGGTAATGAGGGCGGCACCCGCCCCGTTAAGCGTAAGGTTCACATTCCCATCTCCATGGGCCGTAATATCTTCATCTAAAGAAAGGTCGCCCGCCGTCAGGGTGATGGCGATATTCCCATCGTTGATGACAGTTTGCACTCCATTTCCATTGATGGTAAGGCCATTGGTTTCAAGAATATTGATGTCGCCAGAAGTGAACGTATTGGCATCGAGCCCGGCAACCGTCGTATCGATAGCATTAGCTGAGCCGACTCCGGTCGCCGCCGTTATTACAAGATCGGCCGTCGAGGCGCTGATATCGACAGAAGTATCGGCTCCCACATCCACGATGCCTCCGGTCCGGGCAAGCAGAGTGACACCGTCGGAAGTAGTGGTTTGGGTGATGGCCGGGCCGGTGGCGTTGAGGTTGATACTACCGCCAATAATGCTCACCGGGTCCTTAAAGGTTGCCGAAGTTATGTTGACAGTCCCCCCTCCGGCTCCGAAATCCCCAATCGTCAGCAGGCTGAATCCATCTCCCAATACACTGAGTTCATTATCCTCAAGATCAAAAGCTCCGGTGGGACCACCAAGGTTAATACCCACGCTGGCGGGTGTCTGTGGTTTTAGAGTAAGACCGGTCGAAGTGGTAAAAGCATTGCTTCCGGCGTTGGTGGTGCCAATGGCAATGGTGTCGGCAGTCACCGTAATAGCTCCACTGCCAGTAATCACATCGACATTGTTCCCCTGCGAATAGTTGGCACCTTCAAGGGTAACAGTACCTATGCCGCTTGTTGCTATGTTTTCGCTCACGGTCAGGGTGTTGCTACCCCCGATCGTTATATCGATGTTGGCATTGGTCGTGCTTACGCCGGTGAGCGGGAGACCGCCCACGACACTGCCGATTTCGAGGCCGTCGGTCTCGCTTATGTTGATAAGGCCGCCGCCTGTGCTGCGCGCTTCCAGGCGCTGCACATTGGTTGCAATCGCAGTGCCGGAACCGATGGTCCCGCCGGAATCGAATTGAGCCGAACCGTTGGTGCCGGATGCCTTTACCGTGCCGCTGCCATTGGTTGATATATTACCGGTCGCATCAATCGTGACGCGCCCCGTGCCGTTGCCGAGATTTCCTGTGGTTAAGGCGGTACTGATGACATTCGCATTGAGGGCGATGTTACCGCCGCTTGTAGACAAGGTGGCATTGCCATTGTTGCGGGCGTTGACCTCCTCGGAAACAGTCATGGTAGAGGTAGCGCTAATCGTGATATCGCTGCCTGTAGTGTTCACACCTGTAGTGGCGCCGATCCCGCCGATCGTCAATGTTCCCGTATCGGCAACTTCAATATTCCCTCCAGCCTGCGCTTCAAGATTGGAAACATTGGTCTCGATCGCATTGCCATTACCTATCCCGCCGGAGGCGGTGAGAACCGCGGTACCCGCCGTGATTTCCGTTGTCCCGCTATCGGTAATGGAACCACCACCTGTGCTAATTGTCACAGCACGGCCAGTATTAGTGATGTCTACGAGCCCTATATCATTATTCTCCGTAATCGCAATACTCCCGGAACTCGTGTTGGTTGCTTCAAGGGTGGTAGCCGCAGTGCTGACGGTCGTTCCTCCAACCGAGTCCAGGTCCAGAAGACCTCCCGTGATGGTTGCCGCCCCGGTAATAGTCCCCGCGGAAGTCAATTCAACCTCGCTGGCACCAGCATTTATGGCGCCATTTACGGCAATAGCATTGGTGCCGCCAGTTGTTTGAATATCAACAATGGCACCGCCAGTTTGAGAAATACCGGAGATGGCCAACGCCTTATTATTGGTCAAAACAATCGAACCGGAAGCAGAATTGGTGGCATTTAGAGTGTTAATTGAAGCTGTTGCTCCGGGATTCATACCCGTCTGAGTAACTGTGGTCAGAACATTAGCGGTTATCACACCGGAGCCGTTACCCGATACACTTCCATTGGTGCCTTGTGAGCCTACCTTGGTATTCAGGTTCAAATCGCCTGCATTGCCAAGGTTTATGGCCGCATCGAGTATAATGCTTCCCGCAGCGTTAAGTGTTAAAGCATTGGTAGTTGTAGCATGCACAATCGGTGAACTTACTGTAATGTTGCCGGTTTGCCCACCTGCAGTATTTTGGTCTGTGTTTATGATCACACTCCCGCCATCCAGTCCGACACCCCCAGTCGCATTTCCGTCTATTAAGTCTGCTCCAAGGTTACCGGATACTGTTGGATCAAAAGGAGACAACCCGTCTCCATCGACAATCGTATTGGCCACGCCTGCGACAATCGTTACGTTGAAAGGATCAATTAGCCAAGTGCCGCCATCCCCGGCTACCGAGGTAACATCGGGCGCGGAGGTGATTTCGAATCCCTGTTTACCAGAGGTCTCGACAAAACCACCGTCGCCGCTGGCCGATCCACCGCGGGCACTCAAATCGCCATACATGCGTAGAGAATTATCTGCAAAGGTGATGACTCGGCCTCCGTCGCCCTTGGCAATGGCATCCGCCGTAACTGTGGCATCCTCGCCGATGTAGGTAAATTCGGCATTGCGAACCTCGGGGTTGAGGCCGCTTTCATCCCCGCCGATGAGGGCCTGCCCACCGCCGTTGTCACCGGATACATCGACCGAGGCGGTGTCGAAAAGACCCACCCGATCGCCCAGCAGGCGAACCTCGCCGCCGGTGTCGCCGGAAGCGTCCACTGTGCCGGAACCGGTCACCAGGGCCGTGCCGGTATCACCAGCGTCGAACTGGATGAAGCCGCCGTGGCCGCCAGCACTGCGCGCCGCCACCGTGCCGGAGTTGTCGATGTTCTCGGCCTCAATGATGACTGCGCCGCCGTCGTTGTTAACGGTGCCGGAGGTGTCGATGTAGCCGGTGTTGATGACATCGCCGCCGCTCAGGCCGGAGACGTCGATGGTGATCCTGGAGCCGCCCGCGCTGTCGAAGTCGAAGGTGGTCTCGCGCGCCCCGATGGCCACCGTGCCGCCTTCAGCCGAGATGGTCCCGGTATTGGTCACGAATTTGGCCAGGAGGGTGGCGAAGTCGGTCGCCCGGATGACGCCTTCGTTGATGATGGAGGCGTCCGAGATGCCGGAGAAGATGTTGCGCCCGGCCAGGAAGTCCGCATCGGTGATGTCGAGGGTGGAGGCGATGAGTGCGCCGGTGTCAATGGTGGCATTCTGACCGAAGTAGATGCCGGCCGGGTTGACGAGGTAGAAATGACCGTTGGCTTGCAGGCTGCCCAGAATTTCAGAGACATTGCCCCCCAGAACGCGCGAGAGGAGGGTCGATGTCGATGCGGGCTGACTGATATTGACGGCATTTTCGAGGCCAATATTAAAGCTCTGCCAGTTGACAATGGCGGCAGAGGTGGTCTGATCAATATTCATGATCTGGCCATTCTCGCCAATGGTGACGCCGCCGCTGACAATGTCAGCGCCGGTGGGCAGAGCCGGGTTAGCGTAGCTGGCGAAGGGGTAAAATACCATGACGGCACTTACGGCGAAGGCGCCTAGTCGCTGGAGGGGGTGAACCCGGAGCGGCGGGGGCGCCTTCTCCCTTCGTTTGAACTTTCGTTCGACCTTTTTACGGGGAGGGTTGGTTGTATTCATTTGTTTATGCGCGTTTAAAAAATTCATATTCGGAGGTGCGTCGTCTCATTCGGGTTAGGCCCAAGGCGGGGCGTGTTTCCACCGGAGCGGCGGCAAGGAGTTTGGGTTTGGAGAACAATCGTATCAGTATTGGAGATTAACTGAGAAGTGGGCGCGCCCAGCCTCATCGGTTTCCGCCAGGTCCTGTAATTGAAATCCGTAGTCGAACTGAATCTGGGTGTATTTGGTCAACCCCATGCGCATACCCAGGCCGAAACTGGCGATTGTGGTATCGTCATCCTGGCCTGCCAGCGGTTGGTGGTAGGCGACCCATCCTTGATCGTAAAACATAACGAATTGGGCCCGGTGCATGGCCCAGTCGTTCGGGTGCTCCTTGAGGTATTCAGGGTCTCGCCTCAAGCGGGGCATGAAATTCTCAAATAGGGGCGTGCGCAGCTCGAGGGAGGCATTGAACCCATAGTCGCCCACGATGGCCCGCTCGCGGTAGCCGCGCACGGTGTCGTGCCCGCCGGCGGCCTTGGACAGGGCCGAAGGGACGGAATCGTTGGTGGCCTGCCCTTCGAAGCGGGCAAACAAGGTCCACTGCCCGAAACGGCTCTCCGGGCGGAAGAGCTTCTGAAAGCGGGCAAAAGATAATCGATCGATAAATACGGTGCCCTCCGCCCCCGGGCTGACCTGCGAAGCGGAATCATCCCCGGTCGAGCCGAATTGGTCGCCCAGGCTGAACATGACGGTGTTGTTGATGGTGTTGCGCCCGCCAAATTTGTCATATTTCTTGGCCGCGTAACCCAGAGAAAAGCGCGGCATGCTCAAATCCACCGTGCGGTCGGCCACCACCACTCCATCGGAAAGGCGGTTGATATTTTGCGATTCCTGGAAAATCCACCCGAAGGAGAGATCCATGGTATAGGCCTCGGTCTCCCTGATCTTGCGGTTGAATTGAAAACCGTAGTAGTTGCCCTTACCCGTAATATCGAGCGCCGGTATAATTTCATCGAGTTCACTGCGGGAAAAACCGGCAAACCCGGTGATGCCCCATTTATCGTTCAATGGCATGTTGTAGCTGCCCGATATGGCCACCACCTTGGATACGCTGAGGGGATCGGTAAACCATTCGACGGTAAAAATCTCCTCCCGCTTGAGTAAATTAATGAGCTGGGCGGTCAACCGGGAGCGCCAGTCGCTGGTTTCCAGGGTGCCCGAGTTTGCCATGTTCCAGGCCAGGTGCAGGGGAAAGCGGTCCTTCACATCGAACTCGATATCGACCACCCGCTGTCCATCCGCATCGATCCGTGGTTTCAGGTTGGTCTCCACATCGACGCGGGGCCGCAGATTGAGGGAGAAAAGATCTTCGTAAAGGCTGCGGTAGTTGAAGGAGCCGCCGGTTTCCCACTCGACCGACTCGAGGACTTGCTCGGCCGATGTCCACCGGTTGCCGATAACCGTGACCTCACCCTTCTGGCCCACGTGCACCCTCAGTTTGAGGAAGCCCAGGCTGAGGGAGGGCCGGTAAACGCTGACCGTGGTGAAAAGATATCCCTGGTCCTGCAGGTCCTTCAACAGGCGCTGCCGGTAGGACTCGATGTCGGACTCGGACATCGGCTCGTAAAGGGCATTGTTTTCGTAACTTTCCCAATTATCGAGACTGTAGACCGGGATGCGGTCGCCCGTCACGACCACGGCGTTGATGTCGAAACGTTTTCCGCTGGCAATGGCCGCCCTGGCCGTGGCCGGCGGTTCACCGGGCATGGCCGGGAAGGGACCCTGATAGGTGATGTCCTCTTCCTGGGCCTGGGCGACGCCTACGCCCAGAAGCAACGCAGCGGCTGTTCCCAAGGCCATTATCGGTCGAAAAAATCCTGTCGTTTTAGAAAACGTTTGCGGAAGCATCGGCAAGCATTTCATGGAGGAGTTTGGGTTGAGGTTTGCAGGCATGATTTTTTTAATCTGCATCATCATTGGAGTAGTTCGTAAAATGAGTTTGTAACATCATGATTTCCGGCCGGGTATCCGCCACAGGCAAAGTGCAAGACCTGAGCAGGCGCCCTCAGATTCACAATATTCCGATCATCAATATGTTAATTTGTTTGGATAACTCTAATTTTCAGCTTGAGAAAGTAGTGAACAGAGCGTTAATTGCAACACTAAAATACCCCTGTTTTTCTGCTCAAAATTGCGGTAAAACAATATCGTTGGCAACCACCGTGAAAGCGGCAACTAGCGTGGACGGTTAGTATGTTCTCCAGCCCCCGTCCGGAGGAGGGATTACGGCAGTCTTTAATCACCCAATCAAAACGGCTTCCAAAAGTCTGCAAAACATTGCCCCGGTAACCGCATTTGTTTTGAAAAAACTGCTTGCCTTTATGCCCGGAAATCGTTTTTTCCAACCTCATGTCAACAAATACGGAAACTTCCGACCCGCCGGCGCGCTCCCTAAACCCGAGCGATTTTGAGTATATGGACCCTAATGCTCTCTCTCGTTTCGTCACTGGAACGGGCAAAATCCTGCCCCGGCGTATAACGGGCTTAACGGCCAAACAGCAACGCCGCATCACAAAAATGATCAAGCGCTCCCGTAACATGCTCCTCATGCATTGAGGCCGGAAACCGTTCATAAAGTCAGGAAAATTTAATCCCTCCTGCATTTTTTTCGGAGGATGAGACAGGATAAAGAACCCAGAGTCCTGCATCCCGCTACCCTCCAATCCAGGCCCGGTGGGTTCCACCGGAACCGCTAAAAAACCAAACAAAAACAGAGTGACCAGAATTTACGGCTCCGGGGCGCAAGACCTCGCGCAAGCCGCAGATGTATTGGCACGCGGCGGCATTCTCGCCGTGCCCACTGAAACGGTTTACGGCCTCGCCGCCCATGCCCTCGACGAAAAGGCTTGCAGACGGATTTTTGAGATCAAGGGGCGCCCCCTCATTGACCCCCTAATCGTCCATATTCACGATTTGGCCGGAGCAAACCGGTTGGCTCACTGGAACGAATGGGCAGACTCCCTGGCGAAAGCATTTTGGCCCGGCCCCTTGACCCTCGTTTTGCCTAAAAAAGAGATAGTTCCCTCTCTCGTAACCGCCGGTCTGGATACCGTGGCAGTGCGCATGCCGCACCATCCTCTCCTTCGGAAGTTATTGATAATGTGCAATTTACCGCTGGCTGCACCCAGCGCAAACCCCTTTGGATATCTCAGCCCCACCAGGCCGGAGCATGTCCTCAAATCTTTTGGTCAAAAACTGGAGCACCTGCTCGACGGGGGTCCTTGCCAAATCGGCCTCGAATCCACCGTGGTGGACCTTTCCCAACCGCACCGACCGGCAGTTCTACGCCCCGGACCCGTTGGGCCGGAGGATATTTCGGAAATCCTTGGAATTGAGGTATTGGTTGAAACCGAATCCCGAATGGCCGCAACCACAGATGAAAAGGTTCATAGCGACACAAGGGGAAAGCCCTCTCCCGGATTGTTGCACAAACACTACAGTCCGGGAACCCCTCTCGTGGTTTTGCCGTGTCAAGACTGGACATCGCAGGAATCCCCAACAAAGAGAATCGCTAAAATAGCCTACCGGAAGCCGGACCAAGCGGAATTGTCCAGATCCAGCGATATGTTCTGGTTGACCGAAGATGGGGATGAGCAGCAAGCCGCCCACGGCCTTTACGATCTTTTGCACAAATTGGATTCCCTGAAATTTGACCTCATTTTGATCGAACCGGCTCCTGAAGGCGGCCTTGGAACGGTTATCAACGAACGCCTGAGCCGGGCCACCGGCTTAAAACCGGATACAATAGGGTGAAATCGACCGATTAATCGTCCTCCGCCTACTCCACATCCGGCGTCCGCACCGCAGAAAGGATAGTCCAGGCCCAAAGTCCGACGCCTAAAATCCAGCCCGCTGCCGCATAATTGAGATGGGCGGTGCGCACTTCCGGCATAAAATCGGCTGTGATGCGCGACGCCATCCCCAGCAGAAGCAAAATTAAAATAACCCAGGCCACCGGTATCCGGCTGCGCAAACGATGCCCCTGCCCGCTGTGGCCGAGCATCACCCGGGAAGCCACGCCCACAACGATCAGCGAAAAACCGCCGATGAAAAGCAGGTGGTCCAGGGCCACCCGGTAGGCGGGCCAGACCAGAACCGCAACCAGCCAGGCGGCCAGGCAAAACAAGCCCATTTGCAGCAGCCGGGCCAAAGTTCCCGATGTTTTTCGCGGAAATCCAATGGGCGCCTCGCGAATCAGGTAGTAAACAACCGCCGCCAGGCGTAAGCCTCCACCCATCCAGGGAAGCCCCAGACCCTCCAAAAAATAGGAGATTACGATTGCCAGGGCAATGACTCCCGCCAGCCATGCCTTGGCTCGCCATGCCGCGTTGGGGGATCGGCACTCGGGAAAATTATGCCGGTTGGGCAGCCCTCCGAATCCGGGAAAAATAAAAGGCGCAATCCCCAGGATCGGACATAACACAAAACCCTCGTAAAGAAACAATTGAGCCACCCGATGCAGGGCAAATCCAAGCCCGAAAACACTATTGAGAAGAAAAATCACACACGCACCCATGGCCATTGAATAACCGGCCATGGCCAAAACAATCCCCGGAGGCGGCATATCCTCTCTTTTGGAAAACCTTTTGAACAAAAAAATCCGCAGGAGAAGTAGCGTAACAAGAAAAGCGCCATCCCCGTAAGCCAGCCACCCAAACCCATAAAATAAACAAGCCAACAAATGAAACCCTGCCAATAATACCACCTCAAGCGGTCGTAATTTTGGAGCGGTTAACATGCGTGGCACAGCCGTGCCCAAAAATCCGATGATAAAAGCGCCGAAAAATCCCGCCGACATCAACCGGGCATGGCTGAACCCCGGATAATTTTCCCAAATGCCGAAGTGGTACAACGGCCACAACCCGACGCCCAGAATCGCCATCCCCACACCCATCGGAAAAAACCACCGAAAAGGCTCCTCCAGAGCTAATTTCCAAAAAGAAACCGAATTATCACTCATTTTCTAAATCAATATCCCGAAGCCAGCTTTTCTTTCACCATTTTCAGGCCATAAAACCGCCAGCAACATTCCACAAGGCAAAATTTTTTAAAAAGGAAAAGTTATTCAGAGAAAGCGCTGGAAACTGGCAATATCCGGAATTTTCTACTTCCCCACTTTCGATAAAAATCCGAAATTCAATGAAAATCAACAACTTAAAATACCTTATTTATAGAACGCATTTCTTACGATAACAAAAATATTTTTTTTTAAATTCAATTTGACTCTTTGACGGAATAGAGATAAGTTTTCCATAACATTGTTATTAGCGCCAACTAACTAATTTTTTCATAGGTTCGTGCCAACGCACCCAATAGGTGTTTATTACCCTTTTTCATTAATATTTTCAGGATTGTTAAATGATGAATACACTGTTTAAAAAATTACTTACTTTTCAATTTGCATTGATTCCGTTCCTTTCTTTTGCCGAGGAGTTCATAGTATTCGGGCCGAGTGTGCCTTCGGGTTCTACGACGAGTATCAGTTGGATGGAACAGACATCATTTGGAATTACTGTTGTAACCAAAGAAGAGAATGAAATGGAGATTCCTCGGAGCGACAGACAAATATTCGGAACACCTTCCAATGTTGTTGATGTTCAAGCACCTTCTATTGCAATAGCAGATATTCTAAGTGAATTAAAGGATGCATTAGTCGATCGAAATCTTGGAGTAATAATGTTCGATGTTGTCGGCAGAAGCGAAATTCTTGGAATGGGGGAGGTTGTTGCCTTTGATTTTAACAAAAATGACGGTTGGGTTATATCAATTGGATTTGGCGATTTAAATATCAAATATTATCCATGGGTCTGGCATCCGGTTCTTGGCTGGATCTATTGCCACCCGGCAGGCGTTGAAGACAAACGGCTTTCCTACTGGTTCTGGTCCGAAAAATTGGGGTGGATTTGGACACAAAGAGAAATCTTTCCGCTTATCTGGATGGCCAACGAAGAAGATTGGCGACTGATAAGGACGCAGTTGGCCATTTGAATCTGTAATGCTTCCAGAAAATTACTTTTCGTCCTAACTTGATGGATACTTCACCCGCCAGATAAGAGCGAGGGGTAAAAGAAGAGAAAGAGGCAGACGAAGAGGAAGAGTTTGGACAGAGTGTAAACTGGTGGGTCGGCTGGGGATCGAACCCAGAACCAATGGCTTAAAAGGCCACTGCTCTACCATTGAGCTACCGACCCATCTTACAATTCAATCCTCCTGGCAATGCCCGGCCAACTCGTTCGCCGACAGGACAAATTCGGATGGGGCAAAGGAAAGACTGCCCTTAAATGTTGTCAACGATTTTGTCTTGGCCGGGTTTCATAGTTTGAAAAAGATAATATTAGTGAAATTGCTTCCAATACCCCGATATTCAGCAAAAACCCTTGGCAGACAAGTATTTGGCGTGATTTTTATTCGCCCCGATACCTGCCGGATTATTGAATAATATCAATCTTTAAGCAGTATTATTCCTTTTTTTTGAATAGATTGAAAGAATAAGACGTCTAAAAACTAGCTGGACAAGGGGAACATTTTCCTTTTTTCAACGCTCCTAACAGAAAAGTTGTATACGAATGGCATCGAAAGCTAAAGAAATCGCCCTCGACAAAATGCTGGTGGCACGCTTCAAAAGCGGTGATCAGGCGGCCTTTGACGTAATTGTCAGCCGCTACTGGGACCGTATTTTCTCGCGTGTCCTGCAGATGTTGAAAAACCGGCAGGATGCCGAGGAGGTGACTCAGGACGCTTTCGTGCGGGCTCACAAAGGGCTGGAAAACTTCCGGGGGGATTCTTCTTTTTCCACCTGGCTTTTCCAGATTGCGACGAATCTGGCGCACAACAAATACTGGTATTGGTGGCGCCGCAAACGGGATTCTTCTTTCTCGCTGGACCAAAAAATCTGCCAGGAGGGCGATGTCACCCTGGTTGATATTTTACCGGCCGAGGGGGAGGACCCTGGACAGACGGCAGCGACCCTCGAACTGGTCGACCGGGTAAGCGAGTGCATGCCCGAGTTGAACGAGAAACACTACGAAATCCTGACTCTGAGGATCGTTCGCAACATGACCTACGAGGAAATCGCACAGCACCTGGAAATCAGTATAGGCACTGTAAAAAGCCGCATAGCCAGAGCCCGTGAAAGCTTGAGGGAAAAAATTGGGAGCGACTTTTCATGACGGAAGAGAAGTTTGAGGAACTTGTAAATTCATATCTGGACAACGAACTAACCCCCGAGGATTTCAAAATCCTCAAGGAGGAGTTGGAATCCAGTTTTGAACGGCGTTCAATTTTTGTCTTTTACCATCGTTTGCACAGCGCCTCTTGTAGCGCATTGCT
>JAJFLV010000251.1 GCA_021772535.1 Opitutales bacterium
GGCCCAGGAAATGGAAAAACTTCGCGACGAACTCAACGGCATCCTGGCCGAAAGTTCCGGCCAACCCCTGGAAAAAATCCGCCAGGACACGGATCGCGATTTTTACATGAACGCCAAGGAAGCCATCGAATACGGCCTGGCGGACGCCATCGTAGAAAAAGTCTAAGTCTGCCTCCAGCAGATTGCCAAAACCTCGGCATTCCAACAAAACGCAAACAAGGAGGGACGGGGTTTTCCCATCCCCCCTTGGCAGTTTGATAGGTATTTCTGTGCGGTTGAATAAAGCTTCCTTAATGTCGTCCGGCGGTCACGCCTCCATCAACGGAAAGGGTGGTTCCCGTAATCCAGGCGGAATCGCTGCCAGCCAGAAAAAGAATGGCTGAGACGATGTCACGTGGCTGGCCATTGCGTCCCAGAGGGTGGAAGGCGTTGAAAGTGGGTAGTGTTTCCGCGACTTGCGCCTCGCTCATAAAGGTATTGTAAACCGGAGTCTCCACTACCGCCGGAGCAATGCCGTTAACCCGGATATTGTCAGAGGCAAACTCCAACGCCAGATTGCGCGTAAGGGCATGAACACCGGCTTTGGCCGCTGAATAAGCGCTTGATGGCGTTGCGTTGACAGCTTGGTTGGCCCACATGGAACCGATGTTGACCACTATTCCACCGCCTCGTTTCCGCATTTCAGGGATGGCTGTTTGTGAGGCGTAGAACGTCCCTTTGAGGATGATTTCGATGAAGGAGTCCAAATCCTCCTCGGTATGGTCGAGAAACGGTGTAGGGCGGAAAATCCCGGCATTATTGACAAGGATGTCAACACCACCAAAGGACTCAACGGCGGTTTTAACCAACTTTTCCGCCACTTCTTTTTTTCCGATCGAACCGGTCACCGCCCGAATTCGTTCTCTGCTGGGATCAAGCTCGTTTGCTGTTTCCCGGAGGACGGATTTACGGCGTCCGTTGATGACGACCTTGGCGCCTTCTGCCAGGAAGGAGCGAGCGGCTTCTTTTCCAATACCGGTACCGCCACCTGTGATGATTACAATTTTATTTTGGAATTTCATTTTTCTAAGTCCTTGTTTTAAGATTTTAACTATTGAGTTACGAATTTGTAGACGCAAAAAGTTTGTAATCATTTCATATAAAACAAGTTACGCACCGAGTTGACAGGTAGGCACCAAAAGGTTCTTCTTTTTGGAAATGAAGGATTTAGAAAAGCAAAAAAAAATTCCCGCCATCCCGATTTCCGAGGTGACCGCGATCATGGTTGGCTGCAAGTGGTCCATGAATATTTTTGAGCGAATTCGACAAGGTATCAATCGGCCGGGTCAAATTCAGAAAAGCATCGATGGCCTGAGCACAAAAGTAATGAACCAATGCCTGCGAAAACACCTCGAATACGCCATTCTCGAACGCCGTCAGTTCCCGGAAATTCCACCGCGTGTCGAATATTCGATTACTCCTTTCGGAAACAAATTCATCCGAATCCTCCAAGCCATCCACGAATTAGACATGGAAATCCACTCAGGGAATTAGGCCCCTTGGTCCGCGCAGCGAATTCCGGATTTCCGCGATCTTCCAGCGGATTCTGATTGCCACTTTCCCTGGAGGGACTTACAATGGGGAAAAATAATCAAACAACCGAAAAATTGTAATTCCGACCTCCACCAAGCTGTTTAAAATAGCGACGACCGGATTACATACTGCTTGACCGATGAAAATTTGCAATCGCTTCAGGAAGAATGATCTTGCACGTATTTGCCTGTGGCGAATATTCGCCGCTGTCCTGGCTATTCTTTTTACCGGGCAAACTTCTCCGGCCATTGGTCAGGAGGTAGAGAACGATGGAGCCGACAACGCCATCATCGTCCAAATCCCGGAGGGACTGCGGCGCGTCCGTGTTCTTGTCAGGGATATCCAATCCGATGCCTGGAATCTTTATTCATTGGCTCATTTGGATGGACGAGCGGGCCAGTTGAAACTCCCCATTCCGCCGGGTGTCGCCCTCGGAGATATTCGCGTTCAAACCAGCGGCGCGGATCGCTTCCCACACTCCTTTTACACTAGAAAACATCGGTTCGAAGAAAGCGTAACCGATTCCAGTGGTGTGATCTCCGTCGGTGGACCCTATGGCGACTTGACCTTAACGGCTGACGACAGTCTTGCCGAAGCCGTCATCGATTTCGATCAAGGAGACACCAGAAATGCTGACCCGGCCGAAGTGGTGGAATCGGACATCTGGAAAATTCTTGGGACCACCCTTTATTTTTTCAATCAATTCCGCGGGCTTCAGGTTTTTGATTTGGCAGATTCCTCTCAACCGGCACTCCGCTCGACTCTTCGACTTCCAGCGGCCGGTGAAGATCTCTATGTTCTCGATGACACGCACGTTGTTTTGGTCGCTCATACCATCTCCAACTCCCTGACCGAATTTTCCCAGGTGGACAACTTTTCGGGAGTTTCGGAATTGATAAATGTTGAACTGGGCGGCCCCCAGCCGATCATTGCCAGCCGACTCAATTTACCTGGATTCTACAACGATAGTCGTCTGGTGGGGAATGTCCTTTATGTCGTCTCGCAGTCCAACCGGATTGTGGAGGAAGACGGTATAAATGTATTCCGGCCCAACTATTTCTTATCCGCCTGGGATATGAGCGACCCGGGCCAGCCGTCACTCCTGGCAGAACTCGAAAAAGAAGGTTCCGTCACCGTAGTAAACGCTACTGGCGAACACATTTTGGTGGGAACGGTTGATCCCGAAACCTCGGGCACCAATTTAACCATATTCGGTCTGGATGTGCAAAATGGCCTCCCCTTCGAGATTACCGAAGTTGAACTGGAGGGCGCTGTCGGGGACAAATTCAAGCTGCAACTGCGAAACAGTGTCTTAACCGGCATTTCACAGGTTTGGCGCAGCGTGGGACCTGGAAACCGGCGCATCACCAAGCTGGAAACCTTTGCCATTGATGAGAGGGCGAAAACGGCGACGCCATTGGGAGAGCTGGAAATCGCCGACAATGAAACTTTGCACGCCACCCGGTTCGATGGGGACCGGGTCTATGTAGTCACCTTTTTGCAAATCGATCCGCTCTGGGTAATCGATCTGTCCGACCCATCCTCGCCTCAAATAACCGGAGAGCTGGAGATACCCGGCTGGTCCACGTATATCGAACCGATGGGGGATCGCTTGTTGGCCATTGGGGTGGAAGAACGCCGAGTTGTTGTTTCGCTCTTCGACGTGGCCGATCCTTCGACTCCCACACGGCTTGAGCATGTCTTCCTGGGCGAAGGGTTTTCCTGGAGTGAGGCCAATTACGATGAAAAGGCAGTCAAGGTTCTGGTGGATCAAGGTCTGGCCTTGGTGCCGTTTCAGTCCTTTGAGGGGGATTCCGCTGTCAATGCCGTCCAACTGATCGATTTCGATGCCGAATCGCTAACCAAAAGAGGGGTTATCGAGCACAAGTTTCCACCTCGCCGGGCAACCGCTCTGGGCGAGCAACTGGTTTCCATTTCCAATCAGGAACTGCTCGTGGTGGAGGCCATCGACCGGGACAATCCGAATCTGCTGGCGGAACTCTCCATTGCCTGGACGACGGATCGAGTGTTTCTGGCCGGGGATCATTTGATTCAGATTGAGGATGGACGTTTCTGGGCCTCAAGCGGTTCGATCCTTCGAGTTTCCCCGCGCTACAATCCAGATCATATTATTACTGAGCTGATTTTGGGCTCCAATCCTGTTATCGGAGCCGATTTAAAGGGGAACCGGCTTTATCTCGCCCAAGCCGAAATTCCCCCGTTCATTCCCGGTAACCCGGATGAATTACCCCGGCTGATCACAACCATCTTCGATGTTTCCAATCCGGAAAACCCGATCGAATTAGGCTCCGTGGAAGAAATCCTGGAAGATCGATCTTATAGTTTTCAGGTAACCGCGCTCTGGACCTCGGAGGATGTCCTGATTTGGCATTCGGGTGATAATTACGTTATCTATCCCTGGTTTTTATCAATCGAGCCGGTGGTCAGGATTGGGACTGAATTCATCGACCCGATTCTGACGGCGACTATCGTTGATTTCGCCCCGCCTTACTATTCTTTTCGCGACCGCATTCAATTGATAGCCGTCGATGTATCTCTGGAAACGCAGCCTGCAATCCTTTCCAATATCACTCTGCAACCGGAGGCGGCATGGCGTTTCAGCGATCCTCATTTGCTCGATGGTGACATCTTTATCAGCTACGATACCAACCGCTGGCTGGAAAGCGATGTCATCACGGGAAGCTTTTTACAGGTGATCGATTACAGCGAGCCATCGGCGCCTGAATTCAGTGACCCAATCGGGTTTCCCGGTCAACTCGAAGGTCTTGTCGAAGAAAATCCCGATACCATTGTCCTCTACTCGCGATCTAGCGTGCGATTACCGGCTACAAGTCCATTCTGGCCTTATTCATTAAATGAAAACGTTTTCCAAGCTTCCGTTTATGACGGAGTCAACGTCTTTCTCCTGGACGAGATTATTTTCGATTCGCCTCATTTCGCGCAGGTTGTTTTTTCAAAAGTTCACCTCTATATCGCCATGGCCGGAGATGTGGCCCACGAATCGGAAATCAAACACCTGTTTCTCAATGACGATGGGCAACTGGAAGAACTGCCTTCCCTCCCCATAGAGGGCTCCGTCCATGACATCGCAGTTCTCTTCGATCTTCTAACGGTAATTTCTCTTGGGCAGTTGAGTGTGGCTGATATCGAGAATCCTTTTCAGATACCGCCATTTCAACAATTCGCTATTTCCTCGGTCATCGGGTTCAATCTTGATTTAGCGGAAGTCGACCGAGGAGAAGGAATCTGGATGCCCGCTGGTGTCTATGGAGTTGAAAGAGTAGCCTTGGAGCCGCCCTCCGAAACAGTATTCATAAGTTCGCTGGGTGCCCTGGTCGAATCAGATCCGGACCACGAACCGGAACCGGAACCAGGACTGGAATTGGAACCAGAACCGGTACCGGACCCACCACCCTTGCCTCCAACTCTCTCAGACACACAATGGATCGATTTGCCGGCAGGACCCTGGGAGCGGTCGGGAAAATCGATTTCCGACACGGTTGGAATTCTCATATTGGAACCCTGGTTATTTGTTTCGGAGGGATTTCAACCCTTTGAAAACGCAGCACGGGATATTGGAGACGGCTGGAAGGATTCCATATGGTTCGGAACCTATCACGACTTGGCTAACCCATGGTTATACCATCCCGGCCACCATTGGATATTTGTTAATAATAACGATATTGAGGCCTTCTGGTTCTGGAATGACCAACTGGGCTGGACCTGGACCGGCAACACGACCTACCCATACCTCTACTCCGTCAATGCAGACGGTTGGCTCTGGTATCAACCTGAGAGCGTCAATCCAGCCTGGTATTACAACTTCGCAAGGGGCAACTGGATAACTTTTTGAATCAGTTTTTGGCTTATAGCTTTGCGGCTACAATTTTGATTGGACCCATTGTTGCACTTGCTGTTCGAGTAGGTTGAGGGGCATGGGGCCGCCGGTGAGGACCAGCTCGTGGAACTCACGCAGGTCGAATTGGTCGGCCAGTTGCTCTTTTGACCATCCACGCAACTGGAGAATTTTAATCATGCCGATTTTATAGGCTGTGGCCTGGGAGGGCATAACGATGTAGCGGTTGATGGCGTGAATGCAGTCGCCTTTGGGATTGGGTGTATTCTCAATCAAATAGTCGATGGCTTCCTGGCGGGTCCACTTTTTGGCGTGAATGCCGGTATCCACCACCAGCCGCGCCGCCCGCCAGATTTCCATGGCCAGACGGCCGAAGTCCGAATAGGGATCCTTGTAAAAACCGAACTCGCGGGGGAAATATTCACTGTAGAGCCCCCAACCTTCGGTAAAAGCGGTGAAGCGGGTATGCCGACGGAAATCCGGAATCCCCTCCGTTTCCTGGGCGATGGCGATTTGCAAGTGATGGCCGGGCACGCCTTCATGGAATGCGAGCGCCTCCATCTGGTAGCTTGGCATATCGGCCATTCGACGCAGGTTGACATAGTAAGTGCCTGGCCGTGATCCATCCAAGGCGGGTCTTTGGTAAAAAGCCTTGCCAGCCGATTTTTCCCTGAAAGCTTCGACTGCTTTTACTCTCAGGTCGGCTTGTGGGGTGGTGATAAAAAATTTATCCAGATGCGTCTTCATTTCATCGAGAATGATGTTTGCGCCATCCAGATAGGTTTGCTTGCCCTCTTTTGTTTCGGGGTAGTAAAAACGCGTGTCGGTTCGCATAAAGTCGAAGAAGGCCTGTAGATCGCCCTCAAAAC
The DNA here is from genome assembly GCA_021772535.1 of Opitutales bacterium. Lineage (GTDB taxonomy): Bacteria > Verrucomicrobiota > Verrucomicrobiia > Opitutales > UBA2987 > JAJFLU01. The sequence goes on from JAJFLV010000251.1 coordinate 6,319, forward strand.
CGACCGCTTCTTTGATCTCAAGCATTTCCCCGTGAATGCGTGCCACTTCCTCCAGGCCGAGATGGTGAATCTCTTCTGCGGTCAGGTTTGTGGTCGTTGTGTTTTTAAGGGCATCAGCATAAAAGGTGTCCCCATCGGGAAATTTCCACACCCCGTCATCGTCCGTGGCGAAGGTTTCCAGGTTGTGCAAGTAATCAATCAGGCGGTTGTAGGCCGGTCCTACGGATTCCAGCAGAGCATTGCGGGCGTCCGCCAGGAGAGCCTTTTTTCGGATCGATTCGATGTTTTCCAGTGGCTCGATTTTTTCGTTAAAGTCTTCCCACAGGCTGCTGCTATTGCCTGACTCATTAAACGGCTGCCCCTTGATCAAATTATGGCAGGCGATTAAAACCATGGGAAAAACGAACTTCGGGATCACGATACCTTTCTCTTTACGAATCTCAAGGTTCTCGATCAATTGATTGATGAGCGGCCCCAATCCCCTCAATCGGGAGATATAGGCTTCCGCATCGTTGGCGTCACTAATCCGGTGAATGTTGATGAGGAATGCCGGCGCCTCCGATTGCAACCCGTGCATCTGGTTCACTGGATAATTATAAAAACGCCACCGATAGCTGCGAATTTCCCTTTCTGCACGGTATTCGAAAAGGAGGTAGCTGAGACGCGTTTGAGAGTCCAGTTTGTTGAAATCGAAATCGCTCCTTAAGGTTGCCAATTCGGAAGCCGCAATGGCAATCTCCCTCGTAGTAAAGGCGTCCGAGCGGTCCGTCCATTTGCCATAATCTTTTTTTATTCCCAACCGGGACTGCATTTCCGGATCGCGGTCCACCTGTGCCTCAAATGATTTTTTGAAAAAAGCATTGGCACGCGATGATTCGTCATCAGGTGCGCCGGCGGTGATGACACCAGCGAAGAATGAAAAAATCAGGAAAAGCCGGATTGGAAAACACATTAAAAACTTTGGATTCATAATGAGCAGGGAATAATCTTGCAGATAGCCGTTGAAAAAGCGTAATGGGAAATGAATTAGAACCTATCTCAAATTCGCTGATGAATGATGTTTGTAGCGCCACGGTGGCAGATGCCAGGCGGCTTTGCGCCCAGATGGGCTATAAGCCCCTCGGGCGCAAACCAACGCCACAGGTGCAACCGTGCCGCACAAATCCTTTGGACAGGGGCAATTATGTGTTTGAGCGGCGTTCCGACGAGGCAGCAGGGCTTCCAGCCCGGCAAGCCCCGTCGCGCCTTGCTCCAAGCAGATAATTGCTCTCTGCATCAACATCATCGATTTTGAGATAGGCTCTAGTTTCATACCCCAGTTTTTTACAAGTTGAATACAAGACCCACCCCCTGAAACGGGCAAGTCAATTAGAACCTCATAATACCAGGAGTTAAAATGCCGGAACCAGAAATCGCTCAAAAAAGACCTTATGTTCAACAAGTGGAACCCGGAACTTATTGGTGGTGCGCCTGCGGAAAATCCTCCGGTCA
>JAJFLV010000252.1 GCA_021772535.1 Opitutales bacterium
CCTATTGTCGGGCCCATCCTGGCGGGCATGTATTTCGGTTGGGGGCCGACCTTGCTCTGGATTTTGGTCGGCGCCATATTCGTGGGGGGCATCCACGATTTTGGCAGCACCTTCATGTCGATCCGTAGTCGGGGTCGTTCAATTGTCGAGACCACGCGAAACCTGGTGGGAGAAGGCACCGGCAAGCTGTTCATGCTTTTCGTCGTTCTCGCCCTAATCTACGTAATCATCGTATTTCTCGATTTGACGGCGGGCACATTTACCAAACAGCCTGAGGTGGCGACCTCTTCCGGTTGGTTTGTGGTCATGGCCCTGATTTTCGGTTTTGTCCTGAACCGCACAAAGTTATCTTTCAAGACCGCCATATTGATATTTGTGCCGCTGACCTTTTTGGGGCTTTGGGTGGGACATACCTTTCCCGCTCCCGATTTCGGTAAAAATTTCTGGATAACCCTGATCCTGGCTTACTGTTTTATCGCTGCAATTCTACCGGTGCAAGTGCTTCTGCAACCACGTGACTTTCTAAGTTCAACTTTTCTTTACGCCATGATCACGGTGGGCGGAATTGGTTTGCTGACGGCCAATGCCCCAATCGAGATCGAATTTTTCAAAACCTGGGACAGTGCAAAAATCGGCATGTTGATGCCATTCCTCTTTATCACCGTGGCTTGCGGAGCATGTAGTGGTTTCCACAGTATGGTAGCCAGCGGAACTACTTCCAAACAAATCCGGGTAGAGACCGATATTAAAAAGATTTCTTATGGAGGAATGTTGGTCGAGGGAGTTTTGGCCACTTTTTCTTTGGCCTGTATCGCCGTGCTGACTTCCGCCTCAATAGAGGATCCCAATCCGGTCGCCATTTTTGCTCAAGGTTCGGCTGTATTTCTTGGCGCTTTGGGCATCCCCCATAGTCTCTCTGTGGAGTTTACCCTGCTCGCCGTAAGCACTTTTCTTCTCACAACCCTGGATACCTGCACTCGCCTGACCCGGTTTCTGGTCGAGGAACTGCTCAATATGCACAACAATTACAGCCGCTACCTGGGCACCTTCAGCGTTCTCATAATTCCGGCTATTTTCGCATTTCAAACATTTGATGGAGAACCGGCCTGGAAGGCTATTTGGCCGCTCTTCGGCGCCACCAATCAATTGCTCGCAGCACTCGCCCTGGTCACCTTCGTGGTATTCCTGAAAGCCCGCCGGATACGGTATGGTTTTGCTTTAGCGCCCGCGGTGGTCATGATAATCATGCCGCTGACCGCCCTGATCATGATGGTCGACAATTACGGCCCTGTCTCATTGCTGGGCTCCATCTCCTTGGGTATGTTCCTGCTCGGAGTATTTGTGGTTGTGATGTCGGCCAGGTTTGTGGTGCGGCCCACTCCTTCCGACTTGGCAGACACGGCTCAGGCCCAATCAAAGGTCTGAAATTCGATGCCCCCCTGCCTTGGACCGATTCAATTCAGCTAATTTATTTGCTGCGATCGACGAAGCGCTTTTCCTTGACCTTGTTGGCCTGTTTGCCGATTCGCTGGCGCATATAATACATCCGCGCCCGCATAACCTCGCTTTCGCGGTCAACCTCGACTTGGTCGATATTTGGCGAATGGACGGGAAAAACACGCTCGACACCTTCGCCATATGAGATTCGGCGAACAGTAAAAGTTTCATGAATCCCACCACCTTTGCGGGCAATCACGATACCGGGAAAAATCTGCACCCTCTCTTTACCTCCTTCGCGCACCTTGGTATGGACGCGTACCCCGTCGCCAACCTTAAAATGGTCGCGGTTTTCTTTCAATTGTTCCTTGGTGATTTCCTGCAGGATCTGCTTCATTTTTCTGATTCCTTTTTAATTATTAAATCGGGTCTTCGGGCGCGGGTCTTGGTCAAGCTGCATTCTTTTCGCCACTGATCAATGGCGGCATGATTTCCGGTTAAAAGCACTTCCGGGACAGACATTCCACGGAACTCAGCCGGCCGGGTATATTGCGGAAAAGAGAGCAAGTTGCCGGTGAAGCTATCCTGGGTCAAGGATTTTTCCTCTCCCAAAACTTTCGGCACATGACGGCAGACCGCATCGATGAGAACGGCTGCGGCCAAAGTCCCATTGGTTATAACAAAATCGCCGATGCTGATTTCACGTTCCACCAGGGTGTCGCGTACTCGCTGATCGATCCCTTCGTAGTGGCCGCTGATAATGATCATGTGCCGGGAACACCCTGCCAATTCACGGGACAAGGATTGATTTAGCGGTTCACCGTCCGGAGTCATGAAAATCACCAGGCAATCGGGGCTATGCAGCGCCTCCACGGCGTCAAATAGCGGTTCCGGTTTGAGAACCATTCCGGCGCCGCCGCCGAAGGGCCGGTCATCCGTTGTCAGGTGTTTATCCTTCGCCCAATCCCTCAGGTTATGGACTTGAATATCGAGAATTCCCCGCTGCGAGGCTCGCCCGATCATGCTCTCCTCCAGGAATCCCGCCACCATGGTGGGAAATAAAGTAATCAAGTCGATTTTCAACGCGGCGGACATGGCAGCAAGCAGGTCTAGGCGCCTTCATATTTTCAACTCTGGAGTCGGTGATAACCGGTAAGAAATTGAGCTAAGCCTGCGGTTCCGGCTTCTCTTTGCCCTCTTCTTCAACTTCAACCTCAACTTCTTTCGATGAAGTTTCAGCAGCGGGGGCTTCCTCTACTACTACTTCGGATTCGGACGAATCCTCGATGGTCTCAGCTGGAGCCAAGTCAGGAACGCTTTCTTCCGGTTCGGCCACCGCTTCAACTTCGGGAGATTCTTCAGTTTCCTCCGCTGCCGCCACCGGTTCTTCCGCCACGGTTTCAGGTTCAGCTTCTGCTTCCGCAACTTCAATGGAAGCTTCTTCGACGACTTCCGGGGTTGGGGTTGCTTCTTCCTCCGAGACTGGTGCGGTCTCCACAACTTCAGTTTCAGTTGCGGGCACAGCGGCTTCCTCCTGGATGGGAGCAGCACCTTCGGGTTCGGGTTGATCCGCCGCCACTACTGCTTCCTCTGTGGCCACTGGTTCAGGCTCCGGTTCAGCGGTTTGCGCCAGGCGCGCCTGCCGGATGAGAGAGCGGGCCGTATCGGTCGGTTGCGCCCCCACACCGAGCCAGTAATCAATGCGGTCTGTTTTCAAATTAAGTCTATCGACTTCCTTGCTGGACTTGGGAGCATAAGTGCCTAAAATTTCCACAAAGCGGCCATCCCGCGGAAAGCGGGAATCAGCCGCCACCAAGCGGTAAACCGGAGCATGTTTGGCCCCGCGACGTTGTAATCGAATCTTAACTGCCATTGAGTTTAAAAATTAACCGGCTTTAATGCCGAAAATCACGAAAGGTGGAGAGAAAAGCGTCCCGGTCAATTCTTGTCAAGCCGCATTAGAATTAGATCAGAAAATTATGGCTTTTTCCCAAACCCATGCCATTAAAGGCGATCATGCCTAATCCATTATGCTGTTTTTCCTTGTTAAACCTGTGGGTTCCTGGCTCCAGAACTGCAATTGGCTATGTCCGGAATTCGGATAGGTTCGATGCCATTTTCAAGCATGTGCTCACACCAAACCGGGATCACAGTTCAATCTAATCGAAGGAGAAAAGACTTTATTTATCATGTTACGCGCAGGCATAGTCGGGCTGCCAAATGTAGGCAAATCCACGCTTTTCAACGCTTTAACCCGCTCCCACAAGGCAGATGCGGCCAATTATCCGTTTTGCACCATCGAGCCGAATGTCGGGGTGGTCCAGTTGCCGGATGATCGCCTCGAACCGTTGGCCAAAATCGGCAAAACAGACACGATTATCCATGCCACCTTCGAGTATGTCGACATTGCGGGCCTGGTGGCCGGAGCCAGTGAGGGGGAGGGGCTGGGGAACCGTTTCCTCTCTCATATTCGGGAAGTGGACGCCATTATCCAGGTGGTTCGCTGTTTCCAGGACAAAGAGGTCGTCCACCTGACGGGGTCCGTTGATCCCATTCGCGACATTGAGACCATTACCGCCGAACTCATCCTGGCCGACCTGCAATCAGTGGAAAACCAGTTGAAAAAGAACACCAAAAAAGCCCGGGGCGGAGACAAGGAGGCGGCTGAAAACCTTGCTTTGCTGGAGCGGCTTTTGCCTCATCTCAATGAGATGAACCCGGCCACCATTCTACCGCTTTCGGAGGAAGAAGGCCCGGTGTTGAAAAGGCTTTACCTGCTCTCGGCCAAACCCAACTTGTACGCCTGCAATGTCTCCGATGAGAACTTGGCCAACCCGCATGACAATCCTTTCGTGGCAGAGGTGGACCGCTACGTAAAAGAACACCATAACGCTGGTTCCTGTGTCATTTGCGGAAAACTTGAAGAAGACCTGGCAGACCTGAGCGAAGATGAAGCCGCCGAATATTTACACGAGTTGGGAGCGGAAGGATCGGGGGTGGATGAACTGATCAAAACCTCCTTTGACCTGTTGGGACTGGCTACATATCTCACAGTGGGGGAACAAGCAGCCCGTGCCTGGACCTTTCGCAAAGGTATGAAAGCCCCGCAATGCGCCGGGGTTATTCACACCGATTTTGAAAAGGGGTTCATCAAGGCGGAGGTTGTTGCTTACCAGGATCTGCTGGCGGCAGGAAGCATCGCCGCGGCCCGCAATGCCGGAACCTACCGGCTGGAAGGAAAGGAATACCTGGTCAAGGAAGGCGATGTGATCCTGTTTCGCTTCAATGTATAGAAGAGCTCTTGACGGAACAATCAACCCGTCCCCAACAGCATCCCTCAAGGATACCAATTGAGGAGACGGACTTCGATGCCGTTATCCTTGGCCACGAGTTCCTTGAATTTTTGCACATCGCTAAATGTCCCGTCCCGATTGCGATAGTGGTTGGGAAATACGACCTGGGGCTTAAACTCCAGCACCGCGCTGGCGGCTTTCTCCACTTCCATCGTATAGGGCGAGTTCATGCAGACAAATGCGACGTCAATGTCCTTCAGTTCCCTCATTTCAGGAATGTCCTCAGTGTCCCCCGAGATGTATACCCGCAAGTCCTCAAAATCTACCACATAACCATTACCGCGCCCCTTATTATGGAACCTGGCTCGGTCGGAGGACAAATTATACATGGGTATGGCTTCAATGGCAATTCCTCCGTAATAGGCGGTACGGTCATTTTCGAGATAATCGATTTTACCTCTCAATCCCTTTGGTATTTTATTGACCAATCCCTTGCCCTTAGGTTGTCTTTTGACCGGGATACGAGGAGATACAATTCGGGTTTTGGCAGAAATAACATTTTTCACCGTCTCCCAATTCATGTGGTCGCTGTGAATATCCGTGATCAGGATGATATCGGGTTGGGGAAACCCTCGGAAAAGCCGGGCGCCGCCCACCGGATCGACATAAATAGTCTTCCCCCCCCATTGAAGCACAAAGGTTGCATGCTCGATGACATGAAGAGTCAGTTCGCCCGACTCCGTAATGATTCTATGGCCTTTCGAAAGAGGTTGATTCTCGGTACTTGCAGCCACGGCTGTATTGGACACAGCCATGCCTGCAATTGTGAAAATAGTCGAAAAAATCAAATTAAAACGCATAACGCTTTCCTTATTAATTGATTAAAGATCGATACGAGTCCAATTGCTGCGGTCAGCAAATCGATTTCCTTATATGAATAATGGGATAAATGAGAGGAAAAACAAATTGCAATGAAAATTGCGAATCGAATCTGAACTAAAATGAAAAAGCCAATGCCGCTTGACCAACTGGATTTTCGGTTTAAGTTGCATTCAATTCTCAAAATCAGTTAGTTAATAACCGTCCCAAAAGATAGAAATTTGAATTTCACGATATGAACAGGAATAGTGTAATTCCTTTTGCTTTACTGGCATTTTGTGCTCTTACCGCTTGCAGTAAAAACGAGATTCAGTACTATGAGATTCCCAAAGAGACTCGTAATGTTCCAACGCGGGCCGATGGGCTACCCCCTGGGCATCCACCCACCACAGGGTTATCTCCCGGCATAACCTGGAAGACCCCGGAAGGCTGGGAGGAGGGCGAACCTCAGGGCGCCGTCAAGGGGAGTTTTCACATCCACCGCAAGGACAGGCCGCACGCCGAAATGGTAGTGCTGGACTTTCCTCCCCATGCGGTCCAGATAGAAGACTTTGCCAATCTTCTTTCCGATGAACTGAAGATAGCAAGCGACCACCGCCCAACAGGAACAGAGGCCTTCGAAAAATTCACCGCGGGGGAAAAGGAATTCACCCTCATTCGATTGACCAGCGAAACACCCCTCAAAGGGGAGGACTATAAAACATCCGTTCTCGCTGCCGTCCTGAAAGAACCGAGCCGCATCTGGTTCTTCAATCTGAAGGGTGCTGAACCAACCGTGTTGGCCGAAAGCGATAATTTTTTCGAATTTTTAAAATCGATAGAGATCGATCAGGATCCCCATGCCGGTTTGGGCGACGGCATGGCTATGGCCATGCAAAGCCTGCCGGAGGAAGCAGTTTCCCAGGAGGGCAACCCGCAATGGACGGTGCCCGAGAAATGGGAGCCGGGCCGGCCTTCCCAAATGAGGCGGGGCAGCTTTCAGGTAATGGGAGAAAATAACCAGATGGCGGACATCGCCGTAACCACTTTTCCCGGCGACGTCGGTGGAATGCTGGCCAACATCAACCGTTGGCGAGGTCAGGTCGGGCTCGGTCCGATCACCGCCGGGATGACAGGCGGAGTAATAAAGGAAATGGTGATAAACGGCAAACAATGCCAATATGTGGACCTGGTGGGCATGGACCCGCCGACCGGAAAAATTTTTCCTCAACGCAGTCTGGTAGGAACATTTTCACATGAAGGAAACTCCTGGTTCTTCAAAATGTCCGGGGACAGCGATTTGGTGGAAACACAGAAACAGAACTTTATGGATTTCCTCAATTCGGTGCGGTTTTAGACTATAAAAATGAAATTTGTTACCCACATTATAAATATCATTACCTCGTTGCGACTGACTGTGATTCTTCTGGCCTTTTCCCTGGCGCTGATATTTTTCGGGACACTGGATCAGGTGTATATTGGTATTCGCGGCGCCCAAAGGGAGTATTTCGAGAGTTTCTTTGGTTTTTGGCAATACCCGCAACAATGGATACTGGGTCCTTGGCTTTCCTGGCTGAGTCTGCCCGTTCCGGGTGGGTACCTCATCGGTCCGCTTCTGGTGGTAAACCTTTCACTGGCCCATTTTCGTTATTTTCGGCCCAGTTGGAAAAAAGCCGGCATCGTCTTGATTCATGCCGGAGTAGTTCTTCTCCTGATCAGCCAGTTGGTGACCAATATCTTTCAGGAGGAGAGCACTCTCTGGATCGAGGAGGGGGGTTCCTCCAATTACATGGAAAGCTATTATGAAACCGAACTGGTCATCATCGACAGGAGTAATCCAGATACGGACGGTGTGGTCAGCATTCCTACTAAACTTTTTGCCCGGAAGGATTCTTATCAGCACCCAAAACTGCCTTTCCGCATTCGCGTTGACCGGTTTTACCCGAACTCGGTGTTAATGCAAAATAAAGATGTAGGGGAGGCCTCCTCCACCCCGACATTGGCCAACAAGGGATTGGGAGTTGAAATGAGATTAACCCCCGAGGAACGGCCAAAAACTACCAAACAAAATGAAAAGGACGTTCCCACTGCCCTGGTGGAGTTGAGAGGCACGGAAGGTTCACTGGGCACCTGGTTGGTTTCGGCCTGGCTGGGTGAGGATTTTCCCGCTCAAACCTTTCAACATGCAGGCAAGGTTTTTGAAATAGACCTGCGCCTGAAACGGGAATACCTGCCCTATACGATTGAACTGATTGACTTTACACACGATCGCTATCCTGGTACTGAAATCCCAAAAAACTTCTCCAGCAAGGTGCGCCTTCGAAACCCGGATACGGGTGAAGACCGGCAAGTGCTGATTTACATGAACCATCCCCTTCGCTATGCCGGCCTGACATTTTTTCAGGCTTCCTTCACCCCGGACGACAAGGCATCGATGCTTCAGGTAGTGCGTAATCCGGGTTGGCTCGTTCCCTATATTTCCTGCACTCTGGTCTCACTGGGCCTTCTTTTTCAATTTGGTTATCATCTGATACGCTTTGCAAGGAGGCAAAAATCATGAAAAAAGCAGTTTCTGTTCTCCTCCTGGCGCTTGGCGTAATCATCGTCCTGGGTGGCTTGAGGCCCAATCGCTATACGGGAGATTTTAACGTAAAGGAGTTCGCCACCCTTCCCACCCTGGAAGGAGGACGCCTGAAGCCGATCGACAGCACTGCTCGCAGCTCACTACTCATGTTGAGCAGAAAGCAGACTTTTCGTAATTCGGCGAGTAAGAAGATTTCGGCCATTGAATGGCTCATGGAACTGACCATGAATCCCCGGGAAGCCGACAAGAGGAAAGTCTTCTATATCGCCAACTCGGAAGTATTGGGACTCATCGGCATGGGGATAAAAGAGGCGGAAGAAAGACGCTTCCTTTTTTCGTTCGACGACCTGCGGATTTACCTCGATGAGATACAGCGACAGGGCCGACTGGTCAATGAGGAGGCACAACTGAGGAGCGCCTATGAAAGGGCCATCATCAGCCTGTTGAACGGGTTAAACACTTATTATCGTTTGGCCCACAGTATCTTTTCTCCCGATGCGACCACCCGCCTGGAGCACGAATACCACGAATACGAAAGAGCGGTCAAAGAAGGCGCCGGTGAGCTGGTTAAACAGCAAGCTGGACAGGAACACGACAAATCTGCCCTCGACCGATTTCTGTTTTTTGTCAGCCGCTATCGTTCCCTGTCGGAAACCGCATCCCTTAAAATCATACCTCCGGTCGATCCGGAGGAAGGTCCCCCCGGTTGGGAAAACACCGGCGAGAGCCTGGTGCGCGTAATCAAAGGTCCAGAAATTGATCCGGTAATCATTAATTACGCCCGCCTGGTGGACGCCTATCAGTCAGGCGATACCGAAGCCTTCAACACCGTTCTTCCAACCCTTAAAGATGAACTCGAAAGACGCTCAGGGGATCACTATTCCTACGGAAAATTTGAATACTTTTTAAATCAGTTCGAGCCTTTTTATCTGAGCAGCATTCTTTATATGATCGTCTTCATGGTGGCCGCTGTTTCCTGGCTTTGCTGGCCCAAGACTCTCACCCAAACCGCTTATCACCTGCTGATCCTGGCCTTCTCCGTGCAGACCTTCGGGTTGCTCGCCCGTATGCTCATTCAAGGCCGGCCACCGGTCACCAATCTATACTCCTCGGCCGTTTTCGTTGGGCTTGTTGCTGTCCTTTTAAGCCTCATCCTGGAGCGCATTCATAAAAACGGCATTGGCTCGGCCGTGGCCGGGATGATCGGGTTCGCCACTCTCATCATTGCCCATAACCTGTCTCGCAGCGGCGACACCATGGAAATGATGCGGGCTGTGCTCGACTCCAATTTCTGGCTGGCCACACATGTCGT
>JAJFLV010000253.1 GCA_021772535.1 Opitutales bacterium
GAAAGGGTTAGTTTTGTTATTGCTAACGCAACTATAGAACCCTTTTTTGGCCGGATCGAGCAAAAAATTGCTCTTTCCGGCTCTTTTTATCAACGTCATCCGTTTGACTATAAATCCTTTATATTTTTGGGACAGCCTCTATGTATAAGGGTATCGAGTCGACTGCTTTGCCTCCCAAGAGGTCATGTATCGGTTTTTTCAACTCCTTTCCTTTAATGTCCCAGAGGGCGATTTCGATTGCCGCAATGACTTGTGAGGTGATCCCGTCCCAACCCATCCACGGATGCAAATAACGCCCCATTTCACGAACGCGGTCGCGGATGGAAAGCGGGTCCTTTTCGATTAAAACAGGCGAGAGGATATCATCCACTATCGTTTTGACCACGGTCGGATAAAAATGCCCGTAAGTGGTGCAGGCTTCCCCGAAACCAGTGTGCCCGGCATCGGTTCTGATTCTCACGACACAAAAAGCTCGGTTGAGGGGAGGAAAATCTTTCTCATACCCGAGTGGAATTACGTCGATGGCAGTTATTTTCATCCCTGAATTTTTTTGGTCTTCTGTAGGATAAGGAGTTTCTTCCAAAATGGCAAACACGAGATCAACGATATAAGCCCATTAATAGCAGGCATGGAATAAAACCTATAAATTCACGGTGGGCTTGAATTATTTGCATATGAGTTTATTTTGCCGAAAGAAGTGACATCAGACAACGAGAATAAAGAGGCAGAATTGAATACAAGTGATACAGGACACAATAATGATTAAGAAATTCTACGTGCTTTCCGCTTCATTGATACTAACGGGATATCCGATCGACCTGGAAGCCCATCCAGGACATGGAAATGATGGAAGTTCCAGCACCCCTTGGCATTACCTGACAGAACCTTTTCATATCGGCATTGGAATCTGTATGGTCGTGCTAGCAATAGCCGGAATTAAAATATACAGGGGACTGAGGAGAGGGAGCGGGATCCGCAGGTTCCCACGCCTGGTTAAAGACAAGCAGTCTGGTTAGACGGTAAATTCGATCGCCTGCTCTTCTCTTCAACCTTACTGAAAGGGTTTTTAAATATTTATGTTCTTGGCCAAAAAAATGCCTCCGGAAAATTCCGGAGGCTGATGGGGTAAAACAACTGGAAGCTGAAATTTGTTCAGAGGATTAACAACCTCTACTAAAGGGTTCTTTCGCGTCTCTTATGAAAAATGATTCAAAAGACGGAATTTTTGATTTTGAAAACTGTTTTTGTATTTTATCTCCTGACCACTTCTTCCCGTATCCGCTTAACCGGAGTATGCAGATGTGCCAAAAGATTTGTGAAAGGATCATTATTTGTAATTTAAAGTAACTCGCTTATTAATTTATCAGATTGTTCCTTGCTGACCCGGGGATCACGATAAGCCAAAGGCCCACCCTCTTCCAATACAGGTTCCAATTGATCGAGCGAGGCCAGCTTGTCGTTTTTCCAAAAAAGCCCAATGGGAATTTCCTCCCCCCATTGATACCCTTTTTCCATCGCTCCATAAAAATCCGTCGTATCGTGGTCCTCTTCCTCAAGAATTTTAATCCGGGGGGCAAACCACTTGTAAGTGTTGTTTTTGTTATAGGTAACACAGGGGCTGAAAATATCGACAAAAGCGAATCCTTTGTGGTTAATAGCGCCTTTGATCATTTCCACCAGGTGTTTCTGTTTTCCGCTGTAGCCGCGGGCCACATAGGTTGCCCCTCCTACCAAAGCCAAGGGAATCGGATTGATCGGGTTCTCCACATTTCCGTGGGGGGTGCTTTTCGTTTTCATCCCAACCGGACTGGTAGGAGAAGTTTGCCCTGTGGTGAGGCCGTAAATTTGGTTATCCATCACCAGGTAGGTCAAATCGAGATTGCGCCTCATGGTATGCATGAAATGGTTGCCCCCAATGCCAAAACCATCCCCATCTCCTCCAGTCACCACAACTTTCAATTCGTGATTGGCCAGGGCCGCCCCGCTCGCTACCGCCAGGGAACGCCCATGTAAAGTGTGCATCCCATAGGTGTTGATGAAACCAGGCAGGTTGGATGAACAGCCGATTCCGCTGACGGTCAATACCTGATGGGGTTGCAGTTCCAACTCAAACAAGGCTTTCTGCAAAGCGGCCAAAACGGAAAAATCTCCACAACCCGGACACCAGTCGGGGTGGACTTTGCCTTTATAGGAACTTTTCTCGGGTTTTGTCTCGGAAACGGGGAGAGTAAGTGTGCCAGTTGTCATAGTTACTAGGGTAGATTTCAGGTCAGGTATCAATCGTTATACAGAGATTTCATGTACCGGCACCGAGAGGGATTCTTTCCCGGTGAGCTGCTCTTTGACAGCTTCGGCTATATGGTGGGGCATGAAAGGTTCACCGTCATATTTACGGACAAAGCCGTCGGCTGTAAAGCCTGTTTCGGAGCGCAGATAGCGGGCGAATTGCCCGGAATAGTTCAGTTCCACAATTATCACTTTTTTGCTTCCCTCGAGGATTTCTGTCACCGCCTCTGCATGAAAGGGAACAAGCCATTTGATGTGCAGCTGATTGGCGGTAATACCCCCCTCGGCCAATTGCTCCATGGCTTCGAGAATAACTCCCCGGGTCGATCCCCACCCGACCAGCGTAACTTCCGCATCTTCAGGACCTTCCAAAGTGGGAGCTGCTATATCCGCCAACACGTTCATCATTTTACGGGCACGTTTTTCCACCATCATACGGCGTTTTTTCGGATCGGTGTCCACATCGCTGATCAAGGTGCCATCTTCGTCATGCTCGTCCGTGGAGGCGACAAAAAGATGCCCGGGGACTCCCGGCACAGCCCGGGGAGAAATGCCGCTGGAGGTGTTTCGGTAGCGCAAATAGGTGGAGTCGCCATAGCCGCCGTAGGGATTTTCACTGTCTCCGTTGGGGAAAATCGTTTCACCCCGCTCGATATCTACATCAAAATCGATTTCCGCCGGATCTACACTGACGGTTCCCTCGCCAATGATCAATTCAGAGAGAACGAGGCCGGGACATTGGTATTTATCAGTCAAATTAAATAGTTCAGGCATCGTCCTGAACATATCAATATGATCACTTGGAGCTACGATTAACCGGGGGAAATCACCCTGTCCGGCACCCAGCATCATCCACAAGTCGCCTTGTTCGGTTTTGGTCGGCAGGCCGGTGGCAGGGCCTCCCCTTTGCACATTCACGCAAACGATCGGCGTTTCGAACATCCCTGACATTCCAATCGCCTCAGTCATCAGGGCTAGGCCTCCCCCGGATGTGGCCGTCATAGCCCGAACACCGGTATGAGCAGCCCCGATGATCATATTCATTACCCCGATTTCATCTTCCACCTGGCGGACCATAATCCCCAATTCGCGGGCATGCTTGGCCATATACATGAGAACTCCGGTCGCGGGGCTCATGGGATAAGCGGCATAAAATTTCACCCCGGCGGCGATCCCGCCCATGGCAGTGGCCTCGTTGCCGGTCCAGACTGCCAGGGGTTTTTCACCTCGGGGCGCTTTAAAAGAAAAGGGCTTGAAGTTTTCAGCAGCGTATTGGTAACCGTTGCTGGCAATTTCCACGTTTTTGGCCACCACCTCATCTCCCTTGCGGGCAAAGATTTGGGCCAGGGCATTCTCAAGCGCTTCGAACTCAATTCCCAGTTTGTAAACCGCCGCAGCGATAGCTACGGTATTGGCCGCCAGCTTGTTGCCCTGGGAAAGCTCTTTCATGGGCAGGGAAGCAACTTGCACGCCTTTTTCCGCATCGCCGACTTCGATCGACTCTCCGTCGTAGAGGACAGAGGCGCCCGGTCCAAGAAGCTTCAGATGGCGGTCCATTGTGTCCTGATTGAGAGGAATCAACAGGTCGAGCCTGTCCCCCATGCTGTAAACCGGGCCATCGCTCGCCCTTATGGTCAGGAAAGTATGGCCACCACGTATCAAGGACTGGTAAGCGTTGTAGGCATTGATGTGAAGTCCACGCCGGGCGAATATATGCGCCAAAATATTGCCTGGTGTGGCAATTCCCTGGCCGGCGGCTCCGCCGATGCCAATTGCAAAATCTGCTGTTCTCATAAAATTTTGAAAAAAACCATGCTTTTGATTATTCAAAGAGTGTGCAAGTTAATTTTCCCCAGAAAGATGGACTCTGTTGTCCAATTTTTTCCGGTTGCCGACTGGAAAAAATATTTTTTTTTGAGATTCAACACTTCCTAAGTTATTTGATATCAATAAATTACAAATTATCTCAGAAATTAAAATTCGAACATGTCTTTTCCAAGTCGGTTTTTTAAAGAGCTTCTTTAGATAATTCAGCGCTGCCAAAGAGCTGATATTTATCCCTTTCCAGAAAATATTTATGAATCGTTTCCGCCAAAAAGCGTTTGGGTGTTATTTTTCGTGAATATAGACGTATCTGCTCAATTAAGGGCATTTTCTCTCCTCTTTTATTCCTTCAAAGGGCTCTTTTCCTATCGCACTTTATGCCTACCTGCCTTGACAAACGTTGCTCTCCAACTTTCTTTTAGGTATGAGAGGTACGATCCAATACCGTAAGGAACCTTTTCTTTTGGTCTTCCCGTTCCTAGTCGGGGTTCGCA
Organism: Opitutales bacterium; assembly: GCA_021772535.1. Taxonomy (GTDB): domain Bacteria; phylum Verrucomicrobiota; class Verrucomicrobiia; order Opitutales; family UBA2987; genus JAJFLU01. The sequence continues at coordinate 4,605 of JAJFLV010000253.1, forward strand.
TTTGATCCTGCCTCTCACCAAAGCAAATATATTTCTTCAACCTGGCTTCATCCTTCTATTCTTTAAACAAGTAAAAGAGTCGAGCGCTGATCGAACCTGATAAAGCAGTGTAAGTGTAGATTACCAGCAATGTTGTTTTTACAATTAGTGGTCCCGATGGAAATACTCCCCCACCTGATTGGGGTGGGAATTTCCTCCTCATTCCCGTTTGGCAGACAAACTTTCGCCTTGCTTCCAAACGACCATTGTTGGCGCCAGTTTCCGTGAGCTCTATACTTGTTTTAACCGCCGTTGTCACCATTGGGGGACTTACCCTGACCCTGGCCTCGCTCCTTGTTGTGGCCAATCACTGGTTGCATGTGGAGGAAGATCCGCGTATCGATGCCGTCGAGGATATGCTCCCGCATACCAATTGCGGAAGCTGCGGCTTCCCCGGATGCCGTCCTTTTGCCGAGGCTTTGGTGTCCGGCGCTGTGCTGCCCGGCAAATGTACCGTCAGCCCGCCGGAGGAACATACCCGGATTGCCGCCTATCTGGGGGTTGATGTCGGGGCGGAGGAGAAGCGGATTGCACGCCTGGCTTGTGCCGGCGGTTCCAATGTATCTCGGAACCACGCCCGTTATGTGGGTCTTGAGTCCTGCGCGGCGGCAGCTTTGGTTGCGGGCGGAGGCAAAGGCTGCTTCTGGGGCTGCCTAGGGCTGGACGACTGCGAGGTAGCTTGCACCTTCGACGCCATCACTATGAACCGCCATCATCTGCCGGTTGTAGATGAAGACCTCTGCACTGCCTGTGGCGATTGTGTGACCGCATGCCCCAAAGACTTGTTTTCCCTCCAGGCGCAAAGTCATCGGCTCTGGGTAGCCTGCCGCTCCCAGGAAGAAGGCGATGAAATCCTGGAAGACTGCCAGGTGGCTTGCACGGCCTGTGCGCGATGCGCTATGGATGCTCCCGGTGAGATCGAGATGCGGGGCAACCTGCCGGTAATCGATTATACTAAAAACCGCTTCCTATCGGCGGAGGCAACCCAACGATGCCCGACCGGAGCTATCGTCTGGCTCGATGCCAAAAAAGGCGCCCTTAAAGGACGCGCCGCTCGAAAAATAATCCGCCAGGGATCAATGAAGGAGGCGCCAACCTGATTCCAGCTCCATTTTTAGAAAAATTTATCGTTCTCTTATCGAATTGAAAGAAAGCAACCGCGATGAAAAATAAAGCCAAGAAGTTCAAATACGAAGGTTCCCGAGCCGCCGTGGACGGCAATACGGCCGTCATCATGTGTGAGCGCGAATCGAGCGATGCTGCCGGTGCCTATCCCATCACCCCTTCCACCCAAATGGGGGAGTATTGGGCGGAAGCAGCCGCACAGGGCCACATAAACGTTTCCGGGCGCCCCTTGATTTTCATTGAACCGGAAGGCGAACATGCCGCTGCCGCCGTTACCGCAGGACTCTCCATGACCGGACTCCGGGCCATCAACTTCTCCTCCGGCCAGGGCATTGCCTACATGCACGAGTCGCTTTATGCGGCCGTCGGCAAGCGGCTCCCTTATGTCCTCAACATCGGCGCGCGAGCGATGACCAAGGCCAACCTCAATGTCCACGCCGGCCACGACGACTACCATTGTATCGACGACACCGGCTTCTTCCAGTTATTTGCCAAGGACGCCCAGTCGGCGGCCGATCTTAACATTATTTCACACCGCATCGCAGAGATGGCCCTGACTCCCGGCGCAATCGCCCAGGATGGCTTCCTCACCACCCACCTGATCGAGTCGATCATGATCCCCGAGAGGGAGCTGATCGAAGACTACCTGGGACACCCCGAAGACATCATCGACACGCCCACTCCGGCCCAGCGAATTATTTACGGCGACACCCGGCGCCGCATTCCCGAACTTTGGGATGTCGACAACCCGGTTATGGCTGGTTTGGTGCAAAACCAGGATTCCTACATGCAAAGCGTGGCCGCCCAGCGCCCCTTCTTTTTCGATCATATCGAAGAGCTTTCCGAACGAGCTTTCGACGAGTTTTACGAATTGACCGGCCGCCGCTATGACCGCGTCATGTCTTACCGGGCCGACGACGCCGATTATCTGATCCTTGGTCAAGGCAGCCTGATTCCGTCAGCCCAAGTGGTTGCCGATTATCTGCGCGAAACCAGGGGACTGAAGATCGGAGTGGTCGATCTGCTCATGTTCCGCCCCTTCCCGGCAGACCTGCTGAGCAAAGTTTTGAAGGGCAAAAAAGGGGTCGCCATTCTGGAGCGCCTCGACCAGCCGTTGGCAGTTGACCTACCGGTCATGCGGGAGGTCCGCGCCACCATGAGCCGCTGCCTCGAAAACGGGCGTGATCCTAAGCAAAGGCCGTTCCCCGAACTCGAAATCTACAAATCCGCCTCCGAGGTTCCGGCCCTCTACTCGGGTTCCTTCGGCATGGGCAGTCGCGATTTGCAGCCGGAAGGGATTATCGGGGCCATCGAGAACATGCTGCCGGACGGTGCGCGTAAGAAGTTCTTCTATCTGTCAATCGATTTCCTGCGCGAAAATCCCACCAGTCCAAAACAGCAGATACACCAGGAAAATATCGAATCCGGTTACCCCAACGTTCGGGATCTGGCCGTCCATGGTTCCGAGAATCCCAACCTCATGCCCGAAGACAGCATTACGGTGCGTTTCCACTCTGTGGGTGGATGGGGCGCCATCACAACCGGCAAAAACCTCGCCATGACCCTTTACGATTTGCTCGGTTTCCACATCAAGGCCAACCCCAAGTACGGCTCGGAGAAAAAGGGCCAGCCGACCACCTACTACCTCTCGGCAGCTCCGGAACCGATCCGGATAAACTGCGAATATTTCTACGTAGATGTGGTGCTTTCGCCCGATCCCAATGTATTCGGCCACACCAACGCCCTGGCCGGTCTGAAGGAGGGAGGAGTCTTTATTATCCAGAGCGACGAGCCTTCTCCCGAAGCGGTTTGGACCAGCATTTCGCCCTACTACCGTAAAATTATGGTGGAAAAGAAAATTAAATTTTACTACCTCGACGCTTTCCAGATCGCGCGCGATGTGGCTACCGATCCCGATCTTCAGTTGCGCATGCAGGGCATCGCCTTTCAAGGCGCATTTTTCGCTGCCTCCCCCGTCGCGAAACAGGCTGGCCTCTCCGAGGAAAAATTGCTCGAGGCCATCCACAGCCAGATTCTGCACAAGTTCGGGGCCAAGGGAGCGCGCATCGTCAAGGAGAACATGACGGTGGTCAAAAGGGGTTTTGACGAAGTGCAGGAAGTGGCCTATGGGTCGATCACAGAAACGAAAACAAAGGAGATAGCCGCCACCGCCGAACCGGCTTTGCCGGTCATGCTCAAGCGTCAGCCGCAAAGCAAGGCTGCCATTTCGGATATCCATCGGTTTTGGGAACAAACCGGCAGCTTCTATGCCCGCGGGATGGGCTCCGACAGCATCACGGACCCCTTTATCGGGCTCGGAATCATGCCTGCGGTTACCGCCCTCTTTCGCGACATGACCGGGATTCGCTTCCAGCACCCCGAGTGGATCGCGGAAAATTGCACCGCCTGCGGCGATTGCTACACCATATGCCCGGACACTGCCATTCCCGGTTTGGTCAATGAAGTGACACAGGTCTTCGACACGGTGGTCGCCCGTTTGCGCAAGGAAGGTAAAGAAATAAAACACCTGCCCAAAGCGGTACGGGAAATGGAACGCCACCTGCGCACTATTTTTGCGGAAGCCAAAGAAACCGACAACGTCAGCTTGATGATGAATGAGGCCATCAAAAAGACCCTCAAAAATGGAAAAGCTGAGAATGGGGCGGGAGCAAATGGTGATTTGAAGAAAGAGTTCGATCTTTTCCGGGAGGGAATCTCCGACTTCCAGTTCGCGCTCTCCCGGCCATATTTCACCGTTCCCGAAAATAAGGCCAAAGGCGCCGGCGGCCTGCTCAGCATCACGGTCAATCCCTATACTTGCAAGGGCTGCATGGAGTGTGTGGCGGTTTGCGATGACGATGCTTTACGGCCCATTACACAGTCCAAGGATTCCGTCGCTAAACTGCGCCGAAACTGGGATTTTTGGCTCGATTTACCCAACACGCCGAAGAAATTCATCCGGGTTGACAACATCGAAGAAGGCATCGGCGCCCTGCAATCGATCTTGCTGGACAAGAGAAACTATCTCTCCTTCACCAGCGGAGACGGCGCCTGCCTCGGCTGCGGCGAAAAAACCGTCATCCATCTCTTTGTGGCCACCGTGGAAGCTCTCATGCAGCCACGCATTGAGCGCCACCTGGCCCATGTGACGGAGTTGATTGAAAAACTGGAAAAGCATATCCAGCTTCAACTGGTCAAAGGAATAAACGTTAGCGACCCGGCCACTATTGCCACCGTAGTCGATGAAATGGGGAGCGGAGACGTTACTTTGGCCAATATCGCCGAACGCATTGAGCAAATAACCGGTGGGGAGCCGATTGACCAGGATTGGCTGCGCCGGATCACCCGCCTGGTGGCCAAACTGAAAAGCCTGAAGTGGAAATACACCGAGGGAACAACCGGCCGCGGCCGGGCCAGTATGGGTATGCTCAACGCCACGGGCTGCACCTCGGTTTGGGGAAGCACATTTCCTTTCAATCCATATCCCTTCCCTTGGGCCAATCACCTTTTTCAGGACCCTGCCTCTGTGGCCATGGGGGTCTTTGAAGGCCACATGGCCAAGATGGCGGAGGGATTCAAGGCGGTCCGCATGGCTGAGCTGGAACTCTCCGGAAACTACGATCCAGGCGTCCATGACGAGTTTATGACCTATTTTGACTGGAAGCAATTCAGTGACGAGGAGTGGGAATTGTGCCCCCCGGTGGTTGCAGTAGGCGGCGATGGAGCCATGTACGACATCGGGTTCCAGAATCTTTCCCGCGCCCTCACCTCGGGCAAGCCGATCAAAGTGCTGGTCCTGGACACTCAGGTTTACTCTAATACCGGAGGCCAGGCATGTTCGTCCGGTTTCTTCGGCCAGATCTCCGATATGGCCCAGTACGGTAAGGCCATCAAGGGCAAGGAAGAGATCCGCAAGGAAATCGGACTTATCGGCATGGCGCATCGCACCACCTATGTCTTGCAAGGCACGATCGCCCATGCCAACCACATGATCGAAGGTTTCATCGAGGGGTTGAAAGCCCGGCGGCCCGCCCTCTTCAACCTCTACGCCTCCTGCCAGCCGGAACATGGCATCGGCGACGATATGAGCGCCAACCAGGCCAAGCTCGCGGTGGAGTCCCGCGCCTACCCGCTCTTCCGCTATAATCCGGACGAGGGAAACCGCCCGGAGGATTGCTTCGAACTAGAGGGCAACCCGGCTGTCGATCAGGATTGGCCGGTTTATACCCTCAATTATCTCGAAGGCGGACGCGAAAAATCGATGGAAATACCCATGACCTTCGCGGATTTCGCCATCACGGAGATCAGGTTCCGCAAGCATTTTCGGCTGGCACCACCGGACACCTGGAATGAGGATATGATGCCACTGGCCGAGTTTCTGGAATTATCCGAGGACGACCGGGAAGGTCTCTTCCCCTTCGTTTGGAGTGTAAACCGGAAAAAGGAGCTTACACGCCTCCTGGTGGCCAAACCTATCGTGCAATCCTGCGAGGAGCGTCGCGACTTCTGGACCATGCTCCGGGCCATTGCGCGTGTGGGCGAAAAACAACCAACCCGCGCGGACATCGAGGCACAGGTGAAACAGGAATTGACCGGGCGCATCGCGTCGGGACTCCTGCAATTGGTTGGCGGCGGAGCAACGGCCTTAACCAAAGTAGTGGCCGGACAGGAACCTCCGGGCGCTCAACCGGCCGGCGGCAACGGCGACTACATGGCTCCGTGGATTGACACCGAGCAATGCACCACATGCGACGAATGCATCAAAATCAACCCGGCCATATTCGAGTATAACGAAAACAAGAAGGCCTACATCAAAGACGGCACCGGGGGAACCTACAAGGATCTGGTGAAGGCGGCCGAGCTCTGCACAGCGCAGGTTATTCATCCGGGTCTACCCAGTAATCGCGGTGAGAAGGGTATCGATAAATTGATTGCCCGGGCAGAAAAATACAATTGAACCGAATGCGCCGCACACAATGAATCTCTTCGGGACCAAAACTTTCGCCCACGGCATCCACCCGCCGGAGTCGAAGGATGACACCAGCGGGCTGCCCATCCGGCAGTTTCCCTTTGCTCCGTCATTGGTCGTGCCCCTCTCCCAGCATATTGGCAAACCGGCCATAGCGGTGGTTCGGGAAGGCCAGGAAGTAACTCGCGGGCAGTGTATTGCTAAACCGGATGGATTCATTTCCGTGGCCATGCATGCGCCGGCCTCCGGAACGGTTCGCCGCATCGGGCTGACCCCCAGCATTACCGGCAAAATGGTTCCAGGCATCTTCATTGAGCCGTTTCCCGCCTCCACCCAGGAAATCCTTGAGGGGACCGCTTGTGACGCCTCAACCGCCGACACCCAGGAGATTGTCGCCGCGGTACAGCAATCAGGAGTAGTGGGCCTGGGCGGGGCCGGTTTTCCCACTCATGCCAAGCTCCAGATACCGGAGGGAAAATTTGTCGACATCCTGGTGATCAACGGAGCCGAATGTGAACCTTTTCTCACCACTGATCACCGGGTAATGCTGGAACACGCGGAAGACGTTATGGCAGGCATCCCCTATTTGATGAAGGCCACCGGCGCCTCGAAAACGATTATTGCAGTGGAGGCGAATAAGCCCGACGCAGCTGAAACTTTACGTGCCGCGATTCCCCAGGATTTGGAAATTGAAGTGGAGGTTTTGCCGGTAAAATACCCACAGGGCGCTGAGAAATTACTCATTTCAGCCTTGCTTGGCCGGGAAATTCCATCCGGCGGCCTGCCCCTTGATGTCCATACACTCTGTGTCAATGTGGGCACAACGGCCGAGATCGGGCAGCTTCTGCCGCACGGAAAAGGAATTCAGGAGCGGGTCATAACCATCGGGGGACCCGCCGTTAAAAACAAAGGCAACTACCGCATCCAGATCGGCACTCCGTTACGGTTCGTTCTCGAAACTGTGGGGGTGGAAGAAGACATCACCCGTGTCTTTCTGGGCGGTCCGATGATGGGCCAGGCCGTATCGAGCATGGACATTCCGATTACCAAAGGCACTACCGGAGTAATCGCTTTCAGTGCTCGGGAAACCGGATTCCTGGACGGCCACAAGCAATATCCCTGCATTCGCTGCGGTTATTGCCTGGAGGCCTGCCCCATATTCCTCAATCCTTCACAGCTAGGCCTCCTGGCGGAACAGGACCAGCACGAACGTATGGTCGATGATTTTCATTTGATGGACTGCTTCGAGTGCGGTTGCTGCACTTTCGTTTGCCCCTCACATATCCCATTGGTTCAGCAATTCCGCATCGCCAAAGCGGCGGTGCGCAGAATGAAAGCGCCTGTATAATATGAGGCAGTGGGCCAAAACTCTGGAAATCCGCAGTTCCCCGCATATTGCCAGCGGCAAAAGCGTGGACGACATCATGCTCAACGTGGTCCTGGCGCTGTTGCCGGTGACTGGTTTTGCAATTTATGCGTTCGGCCTGGCCGCCCTCATCACTCTCACTGCCGCAGTGGTGTCCTGTCTGGTAACGGAGCACGTCTTGTGCCGCCTGACCGGCCGGAACTCTAGCGTGGGCGATTGGTCGGTGGTGGTAACCGGTCTGCTCTATGGCCTCACCCTTCCACCCGGACTGGCAATTTGGATGGTTGTGGTGGGCGGGATTATGGCCGTGGGATTGGGGAAGTTCCTTTTTGGAGGACTGGGCTATAACCCATTCAACCCTGCCCTGGTGGGCCGGGCGATGCTGCAGGCAGCCTTTCCCGTGGCAATGACCACTTGGCCCGCCATGCCGGTGGACAAATTTACCCAAGTGCCGTCCTCAACCCTGGCCTGGCCCTTCACCGAACCGGTCTACGACAGCATTTCGGGAGCAACCCCTCTGGCGGGCTGGAAGTTCGACCGCGTTATGACCGAACCGGCCGATCTGCTCATGGGTTACGTCTCCGGTTCCACCGGTGAGACCTGCGCCCTGCTCATATTGCTGGGCGGAGTCTACCTGGCCATGCGGAAGATGATGAGTTGGCGAATCCCAACCGCCATTTTGCTGACGGTGGCAATTTGCAGCGGCCTTCTTCAATTAAACGATCCCACAAAATATGCAGGACCGCTTTTCATGTTGTTTTCGGGAGGTCTCATGCTGGGAGCGGTATTCATGGCAACGGATATGGTGGCTTCGCCCATGACACATCTTGGTAGTGTGCTCTATGGCATCCTGATCGGATTGCTGGTGGTAGTGATTCGCGTCTGGGGAGGAATGCCGGAAGGCGTCATGTATGCCATCCTACTGAGCAATGCGGTCTCACCACATATCGACAACTGGATTCAGCCACGGGTTTACGGCACAAAAAAACGGGGGCAGACACCTTGAACGACAAGAACGCCACCGCCAATTCTCCAAAGATCCCTCCCAAGATCAAAGCCTGGCCCATGTACCGGGCGGTGGTGGGTGTTGGGGTCGCCTGCGGCCTGGCCATTGTGTCCGTTTTCGAGCTGACCGGGCCCGTCATCCAGCAGAATAAGATCGAACTTCGGCAGAAGGCTATTTTCGAGGTGCTGCCAGGGGCCATGACCAGCGCCGCCTTCCGCCTGACCGGGGACGACCGATTTGAGCCGACTTCTTCTGACAGCGAGGGCTCGGATCTCGTTTTTGCCGGTTTTGATGACGATTCCCGCCTGGTGGGACTTGCCATCGAGACCCAGGGTATGGGCTACCAGGATGTTGTCCGAATTCTATACGGCTACTCCTTTGAAACGGAAACCATCCTCGGCATCAGCGTATTGGAAAGCCGGGAAACTCCTGGCCTGGGCGACCGCATCGAGACGGATGAGGATTTCCTGGGCAATTTCGGGATTCTTGATGTGAGCCTTTCGCCCAGCGGTAACGAAGTGGCCCACCCCATCGAGTTTGTCAAACCGGGCAAGAAAACCGATCCCTGGCAGATTGATGGCATTTCCGGAGCCACCATAACTTCCCGCGCCACGGCCAATATGCTGCGCGCCAGCACAGTCTGGTGGATTCCCCGCGTTCGCGCGCAAAGGGAGGATTTTGAGGAACCGAATGGAGAGGAATAATATGGTCCCTAACAACAAGCATGCTCTGCCCTCCGGCACCGACGAATTCCTCAAGGGTTTCTGGAAGCAAAACCCGGTCTTCGTCCAGGTGCTCGGGATGTGTCCGGTCCTGGCCGTCAGCAATACTGCGGAAAACGCCCTTGCCATGGGATTGGCGACATCATTTGTGCTCCTGATGTCGAATATTGTCGTTTCATCCATCCGAGGTTTCGTTCCCAAACAGGTCCGTATCGTTACCTTCATCCTGGTCATCGCCACTTTCGTCACCATCGTCGATTACCTGATTCAGGCAATCAGCCTGGAACTGCACAAGGCCTTGGGAGCCTTCATTTCGTTAATAGTGGTCAATTGCTTGATTCTGGGCCGGGCGGAGGCTTTCGCCTCAAAAAATGGTGTATTACGCTCAATTCTGGACGGCCTCGGAATGGGGGTGGGATTCACCATAGCGCTCCTCTGCCTGGGCGCGGTGCGTGAAATCTTCGGCTACGGCAGCCTGTTTGGCCTGGAGTTATTTGGCCAGCACTACCAAAAATGGGTGGTCATGGTGCTGCCGGCGGGAGGATTTTTCACCTTGGCGGGCTGGCTCCTGCTTTTCAACTGGTACGAAACGGCGCGGGCTCGCCGGAAAACTTTAAAGGAGGCAGTGGCATGAACGACGATTCCCTCTGGTCGATCTTCATTAACGCGTGCCTCATCAACAACTTCGTGTTGGCCTACTTCTTGGGCATCTGTCCCTTTTTGGGAGTGTCGGGCAAGCTTGGCACAGCCACCCGTATGGGTGGGGCCGTCACTTTTGTCATGCTGGTCAGCTCCATGTGCGCCTATGGAATTCAGGTGCTGCTGGTGCAGATCGATGCCCCTTATCTCAAATTGATTTCCTTCATTGCCGTTATTGCCTCGACGGTGCAACTGGTCGAGATGTTCATCAAGAAGGTAAGTCCGGTTCTGTTCCGCGCTCTCGGTATATTTCTTCCACTTATCACCACCAATTGCGCGATCCTGGGTCTGGCCCTATTTCAAACCAACAAAGGCTACGGCTTTATGCAATCGATTGCCTATGCTCTGGGCGCTGGCCTCGGCTTTACTCTGGCTCTCGTCCTGATGGCCGGGTTACGCGAAAAACTGGAGCTGGCCAAAACTCCCGATATCGTCAAGGGAACAGCCATCACCCTGATGCTGGCAGGGCTGTTGTCCATCTGCTTCATGGGCTTTGCCGGACTATCTAATTAATGAAATAATCAACAATGATGGAAGAAATGATAAAAGCGGTCACTGGCATCACCGCCATCCTTTGCGGATGGTTGCTGGTGCAAACGGCCTGGCGTCGGGTGTTTCCTGAAACACCAGCCGATGAGGACGTTCTGGCCGGCCGACTGGGCTGCCATGGCTGTTCGGGCCAGTCCAGATGCAAGACGGAGGACTGTTTGAACGAAATTTCAACCTTTAACAAACAAGAAGGATCAGGAGGATAGCAATATGCGTTTGCAGGATTACGATACCAGAAATCAGTTCAAAGCCAAGGTGATTGCCACTGAACGCATCACACCGGTTGAATCGCCGGATGAGGTGCGTGATTTAATCATCGAAGTCGAAAGCGGCGATTTTTCGGTTGAAGTAGGTCAAAACATCGGTGTGCTGTCGCCGGGACGAATGGAGTTTGGCCAGAGGTGGCACTTCAGGCTCTATAGCGTGGCCGATCTGCCGGCGAAAACCAGCCAAGGCAGCACCCGGCTTCATATTTGTGTACGCCGCTGCAGCTACATAGACGAGTTTAGTGGCGAAGAGTACCGGGGCGTAGCCTCGAACTATCTTTGCGATTTGCGAGTCGATGACACTTTGACCCTGACCGGTCCTTACGGCCTGGCTTTCGAGCCGCCGGAAGAATCCGATGCCTCCTTGATATTGATTGGGGCTGGCACCGGAATCGCGCCTTTTCGCGCTTTTATCAAGCATCTCTACCGAAAAACTCCCCCATTCAAAGGTCGCGTGCGGCTTTTCCATGGCGGCAGAACCGGCCTCGACCTTTTGTACATGAACGACAAAAGAAACGACTTCGCCCAATATTACGACGAGGATACCTTTGAAGCCATTTCCGCTCTGAGCAATAGGCCACACTGGTCGAACGCAATCGATTGGGGCAGCGTTATGGAATCGCGGGGCAAAGAGTTATGGGGTATGCTGTCGGATTCCCAAACCTATGTTTACCTGGCCGGTCTGGAAGTCATCCGCGACGAGCTGGATGTGGTGTTTGCCAAAATAGCGGGTTCTGCCGAGAAGTGGATGCGGCGAAAGGCCGAGATGGAGGCTGGCGAACGCTGGATCGAATTGCTCTATTGAAAATTGGATGAGGATTAATTGGCGGAATGGGCCACTGAGGCCTTACAATCGTCGATGGTTACTCCGGACATCGCGCCAGTCGGACAAGTTTCGACACAGCGGAGGCATCCTTGGCAAAAGCGGTAGTCGATTCCATTCAGAATGACCGAACCATTGATATTGGAAGACCATACCAGGCAAAGATTCGGACAAATCAAATCGCAAAGACCGCAGTGGAGGCATATTTCCTTTTTCAACACCGGCATCGAACCTGTTTGGGAAGAAAAATTGTTGCTCAATGCGGCGTCTCCGGGCTTGGGAAGAGATCCATAAACCATGGCCATATCAAATCCCCACACCGCGCCAAAACGTAAGAGAGGCAGATCATCGATTCCCTGGGCTACGTCTTCCAAAACCTTGAACTCTTCTGCTCCTCGCCAGTAGGCCCCATCACAGGCAGCAGCAGTTTTCCGGTTTTCCGGACCGAACTCGTCGATTAAGGACATCAGCAAAGAGTTGCCATTCAGGAAAGGAAATACCGCAGAGAGAACGCCCAACATCACCGCCTCGGGTTTCGATTCTTCCACCCTCGCAATCCCGGTCGCATCGATGCGTATAATCCTCGCGTCGTGGGGAAGAAGGGAAAGCGCGGGGTGAGGTTCGATATCCGGGGAATTGTAGATAAGTGTGCCTCCGGCCCTCATTCCGGCAATAGTGGCGGGATGATCGAAAAGCGATCTATGAAAAACCACGATAAGGTCCGGTGGTTCTATCGGAGTGCCATCCTTGATCGGTTTTTCGACGTCGGAAAGACGAACGAATGAGCGAACCACGGAACCATTCTCCTCCGAGGTGCTGGAGGAAAAGTGAACACAGTTCATGTTCAGGCGCCGGACGGCAGCAGTAGCCAGAATCTGGCTGGCCGATTGCGCGCCGAGACCTTTAATTGATTCAAAACGGATTTCAAACAACCGTCCGGATTTCGGTAACGAGTGCTTTTCGTTCATATCATATTATAATTCCAGAAAAGCATCCAGAAAGCGCCGTTTCACCACTGGCTAGTATAAAGGAACCGTGCTGCCCTTTTCGAAGGTGGGAAAACCGCCGACCAAATGCTCTAACTTTGCCATTATATTGCATCAACAGACAACACCGGCCAATTGGTTACTTGCCTGCTATAGAGCATAATTTAATCCGATCATCGCAGTTTGGCAAGTGCTCGAGATTCTTTAAGTTGAAGACACCCTCTAATAGGGCGTCTAATTAGAACCTATCTCAAATTCGCGGACGAAGGATGCTTGTGGCGCCTTCATCGAATTTGAGACTGATTCTAATACATGGTCCGGCTGTTGGCCTTGTAGTCGTTAAGAATCGCCCGGGCTTCGTCCAGAAGGACATCTTGCACAACTTCAATTTTCCGGTTCTCGAGTTCTTCCACCCAATTGTGCGGCTTGGGTCCCTCATCGAAACCGATATCCTCGGCTGCGCTGGCCGGCGCTCCGCAGGTCAATCGACTCAATCCCGCCCACGGTATGGCCCCAAAGCATTGGGCACAGGGCTCGGAACTGGTAACCAGTTCATAACGCCCCGAACCGGCGGAGGTTAAGTCGTAAGTTCCCAGAATTTTCTGGGCCACCATGATAGCTATCATTTCGGCATGGGCCACCGAGCAAGCGGTGGGCACCACAAGATTCACCCCGGGGGCCAGTAATTGCCCGGTGTCCATATCGAAAATGGCGGCTCCAAATGGCCCTCCCCCCCTTTGTGAATTCTGCTGGGCAAGGTGAATGACCAAACTCATTTTTTGCTCCGGCGTGAGGAAATAGGTGTTCCTGCCGGAAAAGATTCCATTTACCCAGGCAGGTAATTCGAAAGTAACAATGGGAAATTTCATTATAATGGAGATTGAATAGATTGAGAGTTCCGGGGTAGGGAAATTTGGCCGAATTAAGGTATCAATGGCAGTGTTATGGGTATTTTCGCCGTTCGACAATATTTAAAGTTTGATCGAGTCCATCGGGCGGAAAGGCGCACCATAATGCCATTGGAGTAGTCCCTCGTTCAATAATTGTGGGTTGTTTCTCAACGACAGTGGGTCAACTCTGTCGCTGTTTGGGCAATCTCATTTTCCGAGGGATGGACCTTTGATTCTCGATTCAACTTGGTTGGACAAAATGAATTAATCGATGATGGACTGATAAACCATGACCCTGAGTTTCGGATAAACATCGAGGTGCATATTGGGCCAGACTTGCGACATCATAATGCCGATGAGTTCTTCTTCAGGGTCTATCCAGTAAAAAGTGTGGTAATAACCGGCCCAGCGGTATTCACCGGCGGAACCGATTGTGCCGGAATACTTCGGACCCTGGTGAAGAGCAAAGCCGAGCCCCCATCGATACCCTTTTAAAAAGTCCCATGGCAGGCTTAAATCGCCAATATGGTTGATTACCATTAACTCGATTGTTTTACGGCCGAGTAAACGTTTGCCCTCAAGTTCGCCGCCGTTGAGCAGCATTTGTGAAAATCTAAGATAATCCGAAGCGCTCGAAATCAATCCCCCGCCTCCGGAAAAATAGGTCCCTTCCCCCGCAAAAGCCTCTTTAAGTTTCATATCTTTAAATCCGCCACCTTCTTTTGGGGTATAAAGGGAAGCCAGACGGCTTCTTTTTTCTTTCGGCAGATAAAAATAGGTATCCTTCATGCCCAAGGGTTGGAAAATTCGCTGGCGAAAAAATTGATCCAGCGACATCCCCGAAACTACCTCAACTAGGTAACCCAGCACATCGGTGCTGAGACCATATTGCCAGGCTTCACCAGGATGAGATTTCAAGGGTAATTTCCCCAGAATTCGCATTTTATCACCGACAGTGCCCTCAATAAGCTCGGTCCCGTCGTCCACGCCGGACTCCGAATAAAGGGTGGTAATGGGTTCTTCCCCAAAAAATTGATAACTGAGCCCCGATGTATGGGTCAGCAAATGACGGATGGTAATTTCCCGATTGGCGGGAACGGTATCGTAGGTGAATGGATCGCCATCGTCATCCTGCACGATCACCTGTGGGTTTTCAAACTCGGGAATGTATTTGGAAATCTTTTCATCGAGTAAAAAGTGGCCCTCCTCGTACAGCATCATAACGGCAACGCTGGTTACCGGTTTTGTCATGGACATGATGCGAAAAAGGGAATCCTTTTGCATCGCCTGGCCGGACTCCAGACTAGCCTTTCCGAACGATTCAAAATAGGCTGTCCGGCCTTTGCGGGATATTAAAACAACCGCGCCCGGCAAGGTTTCGTCATCCACATAACCTTGCATCAATGCGGGCAGCCGCTCCAGTCGTTGTGCAGAAAGCCCGACCTCTTCCGGCGTGGCCGCTGGCAATCCTTGTCCGGAAAGCCCAACGAAACCAAGGCAGAAAATCGATAGGAGAAAGGAGAACCTAATGGATTTCATTCATCGTTTTTAGGACAAAAAAACGGTTTAGGCAAGCGTCCCGCCACCAGCGCCTTAAAATCCTTCCGACTTGAAAAATCAGGATTCAGGATCCGCTTCTTCGTCCTCATCCTTGCCGTGAACGATCAATCGCTGCAAGGCCATGGCCTCGTCTCTGGTCAAATCGACTTCACGCTCCCAACCCTTCTCGACCGCGCCTTTTAAACCGATTATTCCAAAGTGATCGATATTTCGAAATTCATAGACTCGAAAGACGCGAAAAGGGTAATTCCTCGAATCCATGTCACCAATATCGCGATCTTCCAGCATGGTCTTGAATAGATTCACCTGTTTTTCACCGATCTTCAATGCCCGTGGAAAGTTTGCGCTGGCTTTAACCAGAAAAACTTTTGCCGCCTCCTTCTTTTTATTATCCCAAACCACCAAGTCCAGGGCGCCGGCCTTTTTCCCATCCAGGTCTTTGAAATCGATTCCGTTTAATATTTCATAATCCGGCTCCTTGAATTCCTCTTTCAGGTCGAGGGAAGCAACCGCAGTGAAGACGTTTCCCATTTTTCCGTAATCGAATTTCAGGTCGCGGATTTTTTCAAAATTCTCGTCCACCAACTCCTCTCGAACGGCATCCTCCTTTTCTTCTTCAACCGTCGGCTCGGAGTCGTCGCTTACGGGCTCTTGGGCAAACCCGGCAAGTGCCATAATCAAAGACAAGAACAAAAGGAACTTACGATTAATGATTTTTCGGGTCATGGTTATTTTAATTTAAAGATTCAGTTTTCGCCGCCTGATGCTCGCCTTGGCCGCTCTTTCAATTCACCGCCGCAGTTGGGACACCTGCCCTCCAGATCATTCCTGCAATCGGGACAAAAAGTGCATTCATAGCTGCAAATAAAAGCGTGGGAACCAAAATCCAGTGAGGCTTCACACCTTTCACAAGTTCTTTTCATTTCGAGAGCCATAATAATTTTTTCTCCATAGTTTTCAACTCATTGCCTCAGAGGGCGTCTAAAAAGTCGAAATGACGATGGCAGAGATGATTTGTGACATTCAGCAAGGCGCATCAATCGAAGTTTGGGCTGGAAGCCCTGACTCGGTTGATGCAACGCCGCTGATGCCTCAAAACACTCTGTCCCAATGGGATGCG
>JAJFLV010000254.1 GCA_021772535.1 Opitutales bacterium
TTATTCTACGGTGACGGATTTGGCGAGGTTGCGGGGTTTGTCCACATCGCAGTTTCGGTGCCGGGCGATGTAATAGGCCAGCAATTGCAAGGGTATGGCGGCCAAAATGGGGGTTACACATTCGTGGCCTTGGGGAATGAATATGATATCGTCGGCCAGGTCTTCCGGAAATTCACTTCCGGTCGATGTGATTGCGATGATGGGGCCTTTGCGGGCTTTTATTTCCTGAATGTTGGCCAGGTTTTTCTTAAATATTTCACCTTTGGGAGCAATAAACACGGTTGGGCACTGAGGGCCGATAAGGGCGATGGGGCCGTGCTTCATTTCGGCCGCCGGATAGCCTTCGGCATGGATGTAAGAGATTTCCTTCAGTTTGAGAGCGCCTTCAAGGGCCAGCGGAAACATCAATTGCCGCCCCAGAAAGAGGAAGTCCGGATGATCGGCATATTTTTCCGCGATGGCTTTGATTTTTTCCGCCTGATCGAGAACCTGACTAACCAGGCCGGGCACTTTTTTGAGGGCGTTGACGATTTCCGCCCCATCGTTGAAACTGAGATCGCGCAGCCGCCCGAGATAAAGGGCCATCATCGCGGCGAGCAGGATTTGCGAAGTGAAAGCCTTGGTGGAGGCGACTCCAATTTCCGGCCCGGCGTGCTGGTAGATGCCTCCATCCGTTTCCCGGGCGATAGTTGAGCCGACCACATTGGTGAAAGCGAGGGTGCGAAATCCCTTGCGTTTAGACTCCCGCAGAGCCTCCAGGGTATCGATCGTTTCCCCGCTTTGGCTGATGACGATTACGAGGGTGTTTTTATCCAGAGGGGCATTGCGGTAGCGAAACTCCGAAGCATAATCAACTTCCACCGGCAGGCGGGCGTAGCGTTCGATCAGGTATTCAGCCACAAGGCAGGCGTGCCAGGCAGTCCCACAGGCGCAGAAGAGGATGCGGTCGATTTGCCTTAAATCCCGCGCTTCGATGTTCAAACCGCCGAATTTCGCCGTTGAACCGTCGTCGGAGAATCGCCCGCGCATGGTGTTCTCGAGTGATGTGGGCTGCTCGAATATCTCCTTTTCCATGTAATGGGTAAAAGTGCCGAGGACGGATTCCTCGATTTCCCAATCCACCCGGTTGATGATTGGCTGCACACTTTCATCCATCATGGTGGTGACGGAAAAGTCGTCCCTGGAAATCAAGACCACCTGCCCATCATCCAGATAGACAACATTTTGCGTGCGTCCGGCGAAAGCGGAGACATCGCTCGAAATCATGTTTTCGCCATTGCCAACGCCGAGAACGAGTGGGGATCCCTTGCGCGCTCCGACAATTTCATCGGGACAGTCGGCGCAAATCACGGCGATGCCATAAGCGCCCTCCACATGGTGAAGGCTTTTGCGTACACTTTTCAGGAAACGATTCTTTCCGTTTTCCTGAGGCTCTTTGGCGTAATGGTAGGCAATCAGGTTGGCCAGCACCTCGGTATCGGTTTCGGATTGGAATTCATGGCCCTGTTTGAGGAGAAACTTTTTGATCGAGGCGTAATTCTCAATAACCCCATTATGGGCCAGGGCGATTTTCGAGTCGCCGCTGCAGTGGGGGTGAGCGTTGACGTCGTTGACATCGCCGTGAGTGGCCCATCGGGTAT
The DNA here is from genome assembly GCA_021772535.1 of Opitutales bacterium. Classification (GTDB taxonomy): domain Bacteria; phylum Verrucomicrobiota; class Verrucomicrobiia; order Opitutales; family UBA2987; genus JAJFLU01. Next base: position 1,641 of record JAJFLV010000254.1, read on the forward strand.
GGCTGATGCCCATGCAGGCTTGCAGACGCGCCTTGCGGGCTTTTGCCGCGACCACCTCGACCCGGCCTTTCTTTTTGATAATCCGCAGCTTGTCCTTCTCGGCCACGGCCAGGCCGGCTGAATCATAGCCGCGGTATTCGAGGCGTTTGAGGCCCTCCAAGAGGATACTGCCGGCCTTTTGCCGGCCAACATATGCAAATATTCCGCACATCAGAAAAATTCGATTAAAACGTAAATGCTGTTTGAAATGCTAACTGAGACAAGCATAATGGTAGTATTCGATGAAATCAAAAGTTATCTGCGTCATCATGGGAGGGGGCAGAGGTTCGCGTTTATATCCTCTGACCCTGCAGCGCTGCAAGCCCGCCGTGCCGCTGGCCGGGAAATACCGGCTGGTTGACATTCCCATCAGCAATTGCCTCAATTCCGGACTCAATCAAATCTATTTGCTGAGCCAGTTCAACACCGCCTCTTTGCATCGGCACATTCAGGAATCCTACAAGTTCGATCCCTTTGGAGGGGGGTTTGTCGATATCTTGTCAGCGGAGCAGACCCAAACCGATGAACACTGGTACCAGGGCACCTCCGATGCGGTGCGGCAAAACCGTCATCATTTCAGCGCCGGGGAGGATGACCTCTTTCTGATTCTTTCGGGGGACCAACTTTACCGGATGGATTTCCGAGGGATCATCGATCAGCACCGCAGGACGGAGGCGGATGTCACCATATCGGCCAAACCGGTCCCAGCCGCCGAGGTTGATCAATTTGGTATCATGCGGGTGGAGGACGATCTCTCCATTGCCGAATTTGTGGAAAAACCGACCGACCGGAAAATTATCGATTCCCTTGCCCTGAGTGAAAAACTGATGGCAACGATGAAAGAACCCTCAGGTGGAAAGTATTGCCTGGCCTCCATGGGCATCTATGTTTTCAATCAGCGGGTTCTTTTTGACGCCCTTGATAACGTCCATGCCGACGATTTCGGCAAGGAAGTTATCCCGGGTCTGCTTGGGAAGGTGGGCCTTTACAGTTTTATTTTTGACGACTATTGGGAAGACATCGGCACCGTCAGGGCATTTTTCGAAACCAACCTCAACCTGACCGAAGCCAACCCGCCCTTTGATTTTTTCGATTCCGACCACCCGATCTATTCCCGCGCACGCTACTTACCCGCCTCCAAGTTAAATCGCTGCCACATCGACCAGGCTATCGTGGCCGACGGCTGTTCCCTCACGGCGGTGAAATTGAAACGCTGTGTGGTGGGTGTGCGCTCCATTGTTTGCGAGGGTACCACATTGGAAAACGTAATTCTTTTTGGACAGGACAATATCGAAACGGAGGAAGATAAACAGCGTAACAGCGATTACGATGTACCCAACCTCGGTATCGGTACAAACTGCCGGATCGAAAACGCCATAATTGACAAAAACGCCCGCATCGGGAACAATGTGCAGCTCTCCCCCGAGGGCAAACCGGACCTTTTTGAAAAAGGCGATGTAGTGGTGCGAGACAACATCCTCATTGTGGGCAAGGATGCCATTATCCCGGACAATACGATTATATAAAATAAAAACTACCGCATCCAAAAGGCAGAAGACATCAAAATGTTTCAATTAGCACTAGAAAAAAGGTATTCCAATTGAAGAAGATTCTCGTTTGTACGGACGGTTCCGATTACGCTCAGGAGTGTTGCCAGTATGCCGCCTGGCTGGCGGGGAGGACGGGCGCCGAAATCGACTTGCTCTACCTGACCGATATTCGGCAGTTCGAGGTGCCCTTCATCGCCGATTTGAGCGGTAGCCTGGGAATTCAGCCCTACCAGGATATCATGAGCCAGTTGCAGGAACTGGAGCGAAAAAAAGCCCTCATGATCGAGGAATCGAGCCGTAAAGTTCTGGCCTCGGGCGGTCTGCAGGAAGGCGTCAACTTTCACCACCGTACGGGCCTGCTCGTCGATTGCCTGGGAGATTTTGAGGATGATGCGGACCTCGTCATGCTCGGCAAGCGCGGAGAAAACGCCAACTTCGCCAGCGAACACCTCGGCTCGACCATGGAGCGCGTCCTGCGGGCAAGTAAGAAGCCTTGTCTCGTCACCTCCCGCAAATTCAAGGAAATAGGGAAAGTTATTCTGGCCTACGACGGTGGCCAAAGTTGTCGCAAAGCCCTCCAATATCTCACCGTGGCGGGCCGTGAAGCGATGAGTGATATTGATTTTCACATCGTTACGGTAGTCGAGAACGGGGACGAAACGTTTGCCCAAAAAAATTTAGCAGAAGCGGAAACGATCTCCCAGGCAGCCGGTTACACGCCGGTTTGCCAAATGCTGCGCGGCCACGTCGAGGAGAGCCTCTCCGACTACGTCGAAAAAGAAGGCATCGACCTTCTTGTGATGGGCGCTTATGGCCACACCCGCATACGATACCTCCTCATCGGCAGCACAACCACGGCAACACTGCGCCACTGCAAGGTACCCGTCCTCTGCTTTAGGTAGGAGGAAAATTTATTTCCTTCTCTCCCAAAGGGCGACTCGGCGAGGTGGCCGGTTACTCCGAGGCCACGCTGACCACTTCCACTTTAACGGGAACTTTGAGTTTTTCCCAGTGGAGGTTGAGGATGGCGGAATTATCCGTCAGATCGGTGAAATAGTAGGATAACCATTCGTTGTGCGCCGCTTTTTGGGGTGTCACCGTTACGCGAAGAGCGTCCTCTTCAGCATTGTAGGAATAGCTTCCCCAGGAGGTGGAGTTTTTGCTGAAGATGACTTCCCACTGGTCTTTGCCGGGGATCATGTGAACCCCATAGACGCCCGCAGGCAGGTTTTGGCCTTCTACTTGAACATCCTGGGAAAATTTGATGGTCGTATTATCATTGGCACCGGCCCGCCAGGGAAATTCTCTTCCTTTGGTATATTCGATTCCGGGGTGCATGCCGAAGGGAACCAGCTCGCCCCAGATATTTCGCCCCTTTACGCCGGGCCGGCCATAAGTAACCGTGATGTCCGTCAGGCCAACCCGCTGGGTGACAGTGGCATTGGGACTTTTTCTTGGCTTCTCCTGTGCCTGGAGTCCAGCCTGGCCAAAAGTGAAGGCCAGCAGGATCAAGCCGAGTAAAGAATATTTTGTGGATAGAATTTTGTTTTTCATCGTGGTCTCCATTGGTTAATTGTATTTTAAAAAGCCCGTCTCTGTTAACAGTTCTTGAGAGTCTGGGTAAAATTTTTCTGACAAACTGTAGATAATTTTCCTCGACCTGCCAATAAAAGATTCCAAAAAGCATTCGCCAGGTCCTGTATTGTTTATAGGAGCAGCATTGTGCGAAAAATAATCCACATCGATATGGACTGCTTTTATGCCGCCATTGAGGTACGTGAGAATCCTCTTCTGGCCGGTAAGCCGGTGGCGGTGGGAGGGCAGAGCAACCGGGGAGTCCTCACCACCTGCAACTACGAGGCGCGAAAATTCGGCTGCCGCTCCGCCATGCCGACTTACCGAGCCCTTCAACTGTGCCCCAAATTGGTTTTGCTGCCACCCCGGTTCGAGCTCTATCGCTCCGTTTCTCAATCCGTTCGTGAGATCCTGCTTAACTACACTCCATTGGTGGAACCACTTTCTCTGGACGAAGCTTATCTGGATGTTACCGCACGGGAGGAGTATGGATGGAATTTAGCCAAAGAAATTCGGCAAAATATTTTTGAAACGACCAAAATAACAGCCTCAGCCGGTATCGCTCCCAATAAAATGCTGGCCAAGATTGCAAGCGATTGGCGCAAACCGGACGGTCAGTTCGCCGTCACCCCTGAACAAGTGGAGTCCTTTATGAGGGACCTGCCGGTGAGGAAGATCTGGGGCGTTGGACCCAAGAGCGCTCAAAGACTGGAAAAGCGGAGCATCCATACTTGCGGCCAATTGCAAAACCTTTCGCGGACGGAGCTGTTCAGTTTATTTGGAGGTTTTGGATCCGAACTCTACGATCTTTGCCGCGGGATAGACGACCGCCCGGTTGAACCGGCGCGAATCCGCAAATCAATGAGCACCGAGCGCACCTTCGAGAGAAATCTTCATCATTTGGAGGAATGCGTCCAGCAACTGAAGCCGTTGTATGAAGAACTAGGCAAAGACCTGGCTAAAAAAAAATCCCAATTGGTGATCAACAAAGCGTTTATCAAACTGAAGTTTGCTGATTTCAAGCAGACTACGCGGGAATGCCTCTGCCCTGAACCCGACTTCGAGGTTTACCTGAAATTACTGGAAGAGGCCTTTCAACGCAGCAGCGAGGGAGTCCGCCTCATCGGGGTGGGGGTTCGCTTCCGGGATGACGAGCCGGAAACAGGAGTCGAGCAGCTCAATTTAACTTTTTCCTAATTTTCAGGAGATAAAATATTGGAACAAAGGACAATGGCACTATCAAGGATGGCTCTCGCTTCTCATGTATACAAAAAACGACCGGGATGAAACTTTTTCAGTTTCATTAGACCTGACAATGGTTTAAACTTCCCGGATTAAATGATATACATTAATAGCTTCTTCCGATTAGCGGTCACCGTTTCTGTTTCCATTTTGGTTTTACTGACGGGATGCAAAGGTAAAATTCAAAGCACCGGGACTTCCGGTCCGGTTGAAAGGCCCATTCAATTGAAGCTGGCTTCCTCTTTTCAGTCCGCTGCGGTTCTGCATGGCGAAACCATCATGCACCTGGCGGAGCGGGTCGAAACCGCCAGCGGAGGTGAGATAAAAATCAAGGTTTACGATCCGGGCAAACTGGTGGCAGCGCTCGAAGTGCTCGATGCGGTATCGGCCGGAAAGGTCGATGCCGGTTATTCCACTCCGGGCTACTGGATGGGGAAAATACCGGCTGCCCCGCTCTTTGCGGCGGTTCCCTTTGGGCCAGACGGGAGCGAATATATGGCCTGGTTTTTCGCCGGCAACGGCATGAAACTGTATCAGGAGATGTACGATCGTTACGGGTTCAACGTTAAGGTGTTCGTCTGCGCCATTTTTCCGCCCGAAACCTCTGGATGGTTCGCCCATGAAATCCTTTCACGCGATGACCTGAAAGGCTTGAAGATGCGGTTTTTCGGACTTGGGGGCAATATCATGCAAAAGCTCGGGGTGGCCGTCAACTTGCTCCCCGGAGGCGAGATTTTTCCCGCCCTGGAAAAAGGAGTCATCGACGCCACCGAGTTTGCCCTACCCAGCATCGACGAAGACATGGGTTTCTACAAAATCGTGAAATACAATTATTTTCCCGGCTGGCACCAGCAGGCCACCGCTTTCGAGTTTTTCATTAACAAGGACGTTTGGGAAAGTCTCTCCCCGCGTCGGCAGGCGATCATCGAAATGGCCAGCCGAGACACCATCGTTTATTCAATCGCCCGGGCGGAATCCACTCAAACGGACGTTATGCGGCGGAATGAAGCCGAAAGAAACGTAAAAAACACTCTTTGGCCGCCCGAAATGCTGGAACTTTTTCGCGAGAAATGGCTGGAGGTGGTGGAGGAAGAAACCGCCGCCGATCCATTCTTCAAGAAGGTTTACGATGATTACAGCCAGTTCCGCGAAAACTATGCCATCTGGGGCAGCAAAGCCTATCTGCCGCGGGCAAGACCCGAATAAGGCGATCTTTTTATCGGCTAAAGCAAGGTCACCTTGAGGCGTAGAAATTTCTGAACCTGGCTAATGACGGAGGCCGACAGTTGAACGGTCACGGTTTCGGTTCCATCCCCGTTATTGATGGGAGTCCCGACGAGTTGAACAAGCCCGCTTCCGGAAGACCATCCCGCCGGACTGAGATCGTCCGACACTTCAACCGTATATTGCACACCATCGGCCATGTAATCGACACCGACAATGCCGGCGCCTCCCCGCCTCTGCCGGTAAACGATTTCGAGAAAATCCCCAGTCCGCTGTGTGACCGGCAGCAGGTTGGACGATTCCTGTCGTGGGTGCGACCGGAGGGCAAATTCTATGCCATTGGGAACGCCGTCGTTATCGGGATCGGCCGTAAATCCTGAAATGGCGCTGTCCATCTGCTCTTCGGCATTGAAGAACACATTAAGCCAATCCGCGTAAGAAGCCTCGATCAATCCTGATGAGGCGATGGCGAGGCTTATCGCGGAATTTGTATCCAATGCGCTAAACAATATTTGGAACTCGGCCCCGTCGCTCAATCCGCTGGTGTCCGCAGTGAAAGTTAAATCGACAACACTGGCAGGCGAAAACCCGGTTACCGACCCTTGACCAATAAAAGTACCGTCCTCGAAGAGTTCATACTGAATCGCGACAATATCTGGTAGAGGCGCGGTTTGCACATTCGGCTGCACGAAAACGGGAACCTGGGCAGCCGGACCCCAGAAATTCTCCGCGTTTTTTGCTCTCAGGTTCAGTATATGGAATCCGAGGTCAACTCCTGAAAAGTCCAAATTTTGCGTGGCATCCACCCCCTCGGCAGCGGTAAATACGGTAAAAGGTTGGCCAATTCCAGGTCCCGGGTCGTCGTCGAAAAAATATTCGATTACGTTGATTGTATGGGTGGCTGAAGTAGCCAATCCAGGTTCGATAAAAAAAGAATGGGAGACGGTCGGGCTCCAGTCTGCATCGGCATTTTGGGTTCGCAGATAGAAATTATGGAACCCCTTATCCAGGGTGGAAATGTCGGGTGAGAAAGTCTTGTCAATCGAGGATGCCGGGGTAACCGGTAAAGCGACCCCTGTTGCCAAACCAAAACCGGGGTCGTCATCGAAAAAATACTCGATCGCGGCGAGGTTCGGGTCACCGTTTGCGGCGGCCGAGGTTTGCTGGAAAAACGGATGCGTGATGACCGGCCCCCATGTGCCGCTGTCACTTTGGGCGCGGAGGTTTAAGGTATGAAAACCGTCTGCCAGCGCGGAGAGATCGATTTCTTCCGATAGGGTAACTTGGTTAGCCGGAGTAGTCACAATGATCGGATCGCCCGTTCCATTTCCTGGATCGGTATCGAAAAAATATTCAAGAGCCTGAACATTGTTGGATACGTCAACCCCCGCATCGACTCCAGGTTCAAGAAAAACGGGTGTGGAGGAAGTGTAGCTCCAGTCACCGCTGGTATCCTTCGCACGCAGGTAAAGAAGATGAAAGCCTGGCGACAGACCTGATATATCCGGCGCGAATGTCGCATCGACGGTGCCTCCTTCGGTAATGGTTACAGAAATACCGTTTCCGAATCCCGGATCGGTATCGAAGAAATACTCCAACCGGTCCACATCCTGGCCAATTGCCAATAGCGGCAATGTTGCCAGAAGCAGAAGGCAAACGCACTTAATGTATCCTATGCGGTAGATTGTCACGATTAGCGGACGGGACAAATTACCAGTTAGTTTCGCGCTTTAGCCTGTATCGTAATAGTCAGACCGGAGGTGGGGGAGGCGAAAGATGGGGCGTCGATCTCCGCGATGGTGGGCAGCGCGGGCACACCGGAGAGGACGTAAGGTTCGGCCCCGCCGAACATCCCGGCGTCTCCGCCTGCGCCATCAACATTCTCAGCCGCGCTGGCTGTTTTCAGGGCAAATAAACTGTCCGAGGTAGAGACACCGACAAGATCGAAAATATCCCCATCGGCAACACCGATAGTATTGGATGCCTCGGAAAGCGCGGCTGCGTTGGTCTCGGCAATGTTAAACGCAGCGCTGCTGCCCGATCGGGCTAATCCATCTACGGATCGAATGATATTAAACGTGAATATGGCGCCATTGAGGGTTGTTAGTCCGTCGTTGAATATGTTGTTGGTTATTGTGGCGGAATTGCCGTTCTTCATGTTGACGGTTTGCCCGAAGCTATTGCTGTTGGAGATAAAATTGTTCTTAATCGTTATGTTGGAGACCGTTGGAAGTGAAAAATTAATCACGGGCAGGTTAATCAAATTCAAATTACCGCTTATGAAGTTTTGGGCGATAATAACGTCGGATACCGTCTCTGAGAGTCCCGCGTTTCCGAGAATAATCTGCGAGGTAACAAAGTTTCTTTTTACAATCACGGAAGAATCGTAGACGTTGAGGGTTGTGATGGTCAGACCGGAAATAAGAGTCCCTTGGGCGGTTTCCACGCCGAATGAACCATCGCCGACAATAATGGTGGTAAACGTGGCTGGACTTATCTCCGCCGTCAGGCCTGTGTTCTCGGCTAAAAAGTAACCCGGCCCGTAAATGAACACCTGCCGGTCGATGGTAGCCGCCCCATAGCTGATGCCGGATCCCGAGACGTAAATTATGTCGCCAGCTACTACTGCCTTAGCGCCAGTCTCGTCCATGGCAGCCTGCAAACTGGTAAAATCGGCAATGTGGCTGGGATTGTTGTCAACCTTCCAAATGGCCGCGTTAAGAATGGCAGGAATCAGTAAAAGCAGTAGAAATGAGATAATAGTTTTCATAAGATCGATTTTTTATTCTGATTGCACTGAATAGTTAGTGCGCCTTTATTTTCGGGTGGAGTTATTACCATTTCCCCCGCCTAATTTCAAGGTTGAAATGATATCAATAATCAGAAGCGGTTAGTTCATGGAGAGCTAACTTTAGCTTGCCCTGAAGCGCCTTTTAACCACTATTCGCACAACCAGCCTTTTTTATGAAATTGCGTTTTATCCTCAGAACTTGCTGCCTGTTTATCATCTGGACGGTCCTGCTTGGCGGTTGCGGGAAGCAGTCTTCCACTGAAACCGGGGCGGGTGTGGTCGAGTCGAAACCGGTCAATCTCAAACTGGTATCTCTCTACAACACCAACGCGCCCATTTTGGGCGATAATATCATAAGGCTGACCGAGCGGGTGGCCGAAGCCAGCGGCGGGACCGTTAATATCAAGGTTTTCGATCCCGGTAAGCTGGTCGCCTCGATGGAAGTGCTTGACGCCGTTTCCAGCGGAAAAGTGGACGCAGGGTATGCCACGGCCGGTTTCTGGATGGGTAAGATCCCAGCGGCTCCACTGTTTTCAGCCGTGCCCTTCGGTCCCGATTCGAGCGAGTACCTCTCGTGGTTTTTCGAGGGAAACGGAAGCAAACTCTATCAGGAGATGTATGACACTTACGGTTTCAACGTAAAAGTGCTCGTTTGCGCCATGATACCACCGGAAACCTCCGGTTGGTTCGCCAAAGAAATCAACACTGCGGTGGACCTCAAGGGGATGAAAATGCGTTTTTTCGGGCTCGGCGGAGTGGTCATGAGAAAACTCGGGGTGTCCGTTAACGTTCTCCCGCCGGGAGAGATTTTTCCGGCTTTGGAAAAGGGAGTAATCGACGCCACTGAATACGCCATGCCGAGCATAGACGAGGACAAGGGTTTTTACAAGATAGCCAAGTACAACTACTTCCCCGGCTGGCATCAGCAGGCTTCGGCCTTTGAGTTGACTATTAACAAGGATGCCTGGAACCGGCTTTCACCGAGCCAACAGGCCATCGTTGAAATGGCCAGCCGCGAAACCATCGTGCTCTCCATTGCCAACGCTGAGGCCACACAGGCCGAGGTCATGATCCGCAACGAGCGGGAGCGTGGGGTCACCAACATGACTTGGCCTCCCGAAATGCTCGATTTGCTGAGGGAAAAATGGGAGGAAGTGGCCGCCGAGCAATCCGCCGCCGATCCGTTTTTCAAAAAAGTTTACGAAGATTTTTCAGAGTTTCGCCGGCAATACGCCATTTGGGGCAGCAAGGCCTATTTACCCCGATCCGGGAGTGAGAAGTAAGGGTCAGCTTAACCCGTTTTTTATCGCCTGATGCTGAAAAAACTCGATACCCTGGCGGAACGGATTGAGACATTCGTTTACCACACCGGCAGAGTCTTTTCCTGGGCCGCGCTGCTTCTGATGATCAACATCATCGTGCAGGTTGTTTTGCGTTATGTTTTCTCCTCCGACATGGTTTCGCTGGGAGAAATGCAATGGCATTTTTATGCTGTCATGGTAATGATCAGCCTGGCCTATGCACAAAAGGAGAATGCCCATGTGAGGGTTGATCTTTTCCATCGTCATTTTTCTCCCAAGGCAAAGAGGATCATCGAAATTATCGGGATTGTGGTCTTTTTCATCCCTTTGTTCGTCATTGTGTTCTGGTATGGCTGCGAGTTTACGGCAGCATCCTGGCGGATCGGTGAAAAATCGCCTTCGCCGGGCGGACTGCCCTGGCGCTGGGCGATCAAAGCGTTCATTCCCATCGGGGCGGCTTTTCTGCTGCTTAATTCAGTAGCCAGATCCTTTCGGCTGCTGACCGGCAGCGTCAAAGTGGAGGAGGAGAGCGTCATCGCCGATTGATTCCGCACTGATTCCTGGCTCATGGAAATCACCACCATACTGATCATTGCCCTTTTTGGAACCTTTGTCGGGCTGCTATTGATGGGTGTGCCGGTAGCTTATTCCCTGGGCGGACTTTCAGTGGTATTTGTGGGAATCGCCATGCTTTGCGACACCTATGCGGGGACCTTCATCGGATTGGACTGGCAGACCTTTTCACTTGTCATCAACCGCATCTTCGCCCTGATGGAAAACTGGGTTCTGGTGGCCCTGCCCATGTTTATCTTCATGGGTCACATGCTCGACCGATCGGGGGTGGCGGAAAAACTGATGCATGCCATGCAAAACTTGATGGGGGGAATTCATGGCGGCCTGGCGGTAAGTGTAACCGTGATCGGTGTCTTGCTGGCGGCGGCGACGGGCATTATCGGGGCCTCCATTGTCCTGCTGGGCATTCTTTCCCTGCCGGTCATGCTTGCCCAAGGCTATAAAAAAGAGCTGGCCGTTGGAACCGTGTGCGGAGCCGGCACCCTGGGGATACTGATACCGCCCAGCATAATGCTCATCATTATGGCCGACCAATTGCAGTTGCCGGTCGGAAATCTCTTTATGGGAGCGGTCATGCCGGGGTTGCTGCTGGCTTCCCTTTACGTGCTTTACATCTTAATTTCTAGCAAGCTCAACCCATCCATCGCACCTGTTCCCAAGGACAGGCCGAAACTTACGGCAAAGGCTCTCGGGGAACTGGCGTTAGCCATAGTCCCGGCATTGTTTCTGATACTGCTGGTCCTTGGTTCCATCTTTTTCGGCATTGCCACACCCACCGAATCGAGCGGCATGGGGGCGCTTGGGGCAACCATCCTGGCGGCGACCAATCGTAAACTGCACCTCAGCGTGCTCAAGGAAGCCATGGGCGAAACCCTTAAAACAACAGGCTTTCTTTTCGCCATTCTGATCGGAGCGACCTGTTTTTCACTTGTGCTTCGGTTTTTGGGGGGCGATGAACTGATCGAAGGACTCCTTCTCGGTCTCGATGTCTCTCCCGGCAATCTCGTATTGCTTATCCTCCTCGTTATTTTTTGCCTTGGGTTCTTTCTCGACTGGATTGAAATCACTCTGATTATCCTTCCCCTGGTAGCCCCGGTGCTGGCGGGTCTCGACCTGGGAGCGGTATCGGATTCACCTCTCGAAAAAGCCGGCCTGGTCTGGTTTTCAATCCTCTACGCGGTTACCCTGCAAACCTCTTTTCTGACCCCGCCTGTGGGCTTTGCCTTATTCTTTGTCAAAGGCGTTTGTCCCCCCGAAGTGCAAATCAGCCATATTTACCGTGGAGTGATTCCTTTTGTCATTTTGCAATTGATCGCTCTGCTTTTTGTCTTTCTTTTCCCATCATTGGTCACCTGGCTTCCCCTGATAGCCTACCGGTAGCGGAAGTTCAGTCAGCTTTGCGGAAACTTGCCGGATCTATTTTCCTTCCGGCATGGAGGACCAATGCAGGTGGGTGATTTTCCAACCGTCTTCTATTTGTTTTAAAACGACGGTTTCCTTTCCAAGGAGATTGTAATCTTTGTTTTTGAATGTGCCATGAGTCCGGCTTTCGGTGAAAACCAGGGTAGTCATTGCCGTTTCCTCAACCTTTTGTGAAATCACCTCCCGGATCATATTTTTCATGAATTTAATATCCATGTGCAAGTGATGGCCGGCATACTCTTCACGGGACCGCTCGGCTCCTCCGCTTTCGTATATCAGGACGTCTTCCGCCAGTAATTCCAAAATAATTTTCTCATCGCCGGATTGAAGGGCGGCATGGAATTGTTCGACAACTTCAGTCGGCGGAAGCGCGATACTTCGAGATTCCTTTTCTATTTGGGCAGTCGTTGGCAGTAATGGGAGAGAACACAAAATGGCCAAGAAGTATTTCACGGATAGAGATTTAGCTTGGCAGGGGTCAGCGACGCAACCAATTATGACTTCTCTGATTTATTCTTATGAGCGACGAAGAATTGGGACCAACCGGGGCGATCTTATACGATCTGCCTTCTCCCTACCAAGCGCACCCTTGCGGTCTGCTGCATCTACCACGGTTCATCGCTAAAATCCGCAAACACCTGGCGGGGGAGCTACCCAAGTCCTACCAGCGAAATTTCACACGAGGATTCGACGGTTTTCTTTGTCTACACCTCGGCATCGATCCCAAAGATGTCATCGAGGCAGTCCGTCAAAGCGAAAACAAGGAAGAGCTTAACGAGCGCCTGATCAAACTTTTCCCCGAAGACCTTCGCGCGCCGGTCTGGAACCACAAAGTGACCCACATGGGTATGAGCCCGATGGGCCGAGCGAAACTGATGGAGGTAAAAGAAATTATGGATATTGGCGGACGGGATGACCTGGCGAATTTTGCCGATATGATCGAGGTGGACGAAGGTAGAGTGAAGTAAACCCCAATGTTTCAAATGGCTTCTTAATGGCGGGTGAACAACATTTAATAGAACCTATCTCAAATTCGATGATGATGATGCAGAGAGCAATTATGCATTTTGAGCAAGGCGCGACGGGGCTTGCCGGGCTAAGAGCCCTGCTTCCCAGTCGGAACGCTGCTCAAACACATAACTGCCTATGGCCAAAGGATTTGTGCGGCACGGCAGCACCTGCGGCGTTGGTTTGTGCCCGAAGGGCGTCCAGCCCATCCGGGCGCAAAGCCGCCTGGCATTTGCCGCCGTGGCGCTACAAACATCATTCATCCGCGAATTTGAGATGGGTTCTAATAAAAGAGTTATGATGCAGAACCGGTCAAATCTGGTCGCCACCGAATGTGAGGATGCAATATGCCCTTAAGAAGCCTAAGAGGGTGTCTAAAAAGTCGAAATGACGATGGCAGAGATGATTTGTGACAGTCAGCAAGGCGCATCAATCGATGTTTGGGCTGGAAGCCCTGACTCGGTTGATGCAACGCCGCTGATGCCTCAAAACACTCTGTCCCAATGGGATGCG
>JAJFLV010000255.1 GCA_021772535.1 Opitutales bacterium
CGCATCCCATTGGGACAGAGTGTTTTGAGGCATCAGCGGCGTTGCATCAACCGAGTCAGGGCTTCCAGCCCAAACTTCGATTGATGCGCCTTGCTGAATGTCACAAATCATCTCTGCCATCGTCATTTCGACTTTTTAGACACCCTCTAAGATAATTCAGGATTCCAGAATCCAGGTGCGGTGTAAGGACTCGGCAATCGATCTCTCTTCTCGAAATTTGCTTCAAATATCTTGCATCACTCTCCGAATAAAAAGAAAGGTTAAATTTTTGGGATGACACCAATTATCCATTTTTAAAGATTGCAATCATACCCTTTGAACTCTTTCTCCCATAAGCTTCATGTCTTCGGTCACCAACATCCGGAATTTTTGCATCATTGCCCATATCGACCACGGTAAGACGACCTTGTCTGACCGGCTCATTGAGCTTACCCATAGGGTGGAAAAAAGGGTAATGAAGGACCAGCTACTGGACTCCATGGATCTTGAGCGCGAGCGGGGCATCACCATCAAAAGCCATCCGGTCACTCTTTCCTACTGCGACTCCAAGGGGGATGTTTATATCCTGAACCTGATCGACACTCCGGGCCATGTTGATTTCTCCTACGAAGTGTCGCGCAGCCTTACCGCATGTGAAGGCGCCTTGCTGCTGGTAGACGCCGCCCAGGGAATCGAGGCGCAAACAGTGGCCAATGCTCATCTGGCCGTTGAGCAGCGCCTCGTGGTTATCCCGGTGATCAACAAAATCGATTTGCCCGGTGCCGATATCGAAAGCACACGACATCAACTAGAAGAAATCCTGGCCATACCGGCTGAAGAAACCTTATTGGCCAGCGCAAAAAACGGGATCGGAATCGAAGAGATTCTTGAATGTGTGGTACAGCGCGTTCCGCAACCCCGATGGGCGGATTACAAAGAGACCCGCGGACTCATTTTCGATTGCGTTTACGATACATTCAGGGGGGTCATCTGTTATGTGCGCATATTTTCCGGCTCTCTCAAACGGGGCGACCATGTGCTCTTGATGAGCGATAATGTCCGGGCGGAAGTCAAGGAAGTCGGATTGTTTACCCCCAAGATGCAGGTAACCGATTCACTGCAAAACGGGAGTGTGGGGTATGTCGTGACCAGCCTGAAAAACATTTCTGATATCAAATTAGGCGACACCATTACACAGGCTCAGGAACCCGCCTCGGAGATGCTCCCCGGCTACCACGAGGCGCGTCCGATGGTCTTTAGCGGCATCTATCCGCTTGATACCACTTCCTACGAAAAGCTGAAAGCGAGCGTTGCCAAATTGCGGCTCAATGATTCCGCTTTCGTTTACCAGCCGGAAACCTCGGCCGCCCTCGGTTTCGGATTTCGGTGCGGCTTTCTCGGCCTGCTCCACATGGAAATCATCATGGAGCGCATCCGGCGAGAGTACGATCTGGACATTATTTCCACCTACCCCAGCGTGGTTTACAAGGTAAACCTGACCGATGGAGGGCGGGTCGAGATCGACAACCCGGCCCATCTGCCGGAAATTACTGAAATCGAATCGATCGAGGAACCCTTCATTAAAGCCAACCTCCATATTCCCACATCCAGCGTGGGGGACATCCTTGGACTCGTTCTGGACAAGCGGGGCACTTGCGAACACACCGAAAGCGTGGACGAAACTCGTCTCATTTTGCAGTGCTTTTTGCCTTTGAATGAAATCCTGGTAGATTTTAACGACCGCCTCAAAAGTATAACACGCGGTTACGGTTCGATGGATTACGATTTCGCCGATTACCGAGTAGCGGACTTGGTGCGACTCGATATTTTGGTCAATGGAGAAAATGTCGATGCCTTCTCCTCCATAACCAACCGGCAGAAATCGGTCGGCAAAGGGCGTATTCTCTGTCAAAAGCTCAAGGAAATCCTGCCCCGGCAGCTCTACAAGGTAGCCATCCAGGCCGCCGTGGGAGGTACCGTTATCGCCCGGGAAACGATTGGCTCCTTGCGCAAAGATGTAACCGCCAAGTGCTACGGGGGAGACATCACGCGAAAAAAGAAGCTCCTCGAAAGACAGAAAGAGGGTAAAAAGCGGATGAAACAAATCGGCAAGATCAGCATCCCGCAAGAAGCCTTTATCAACATTCTTAAAACTACCTGATTATATTTGGAACCGGACTCATTAATATCGCTGTCTTTCTGGCATTCCGAAAAATAAAAATGGCCTTTTTCAACAAATCCAAAGCATCCCGAAAAAAACTGCGCAAAGAAGCCGGACACTGGCTCCGCCTGGGCCATAAGGTTAAGGCCTATCGCAGCGATATCTTGCCTGCCGGAGACCTGGAAAATCTGTGCCAAGGCCTTTTCGATCTCGATGAGGCGATGCAAAAGGATGAGGACGAGGCGATCAGCAAATCGATAACCCACTTGGAAAAGGTTTTACGCAAGTGCGGTGGCAGCTATTACCCACACAGCCATTGGGTTGAGAATGTGGAAATGTTCCTCGTTGCTGCCATTCTGGCTATTGGAATCCGCACTTATTTCATCCAGCCGTTTAAAATTCCGACCAATTCCATGTATCCCACTTACAACGGTTTGACCTATAAACTATACGGGGTTGAAAAGCCTCAAACGGAGGACCCGCCGGGGCTGGCCATGCGATTCTTCAGGAAATTGTTTTTGGGCGCCTCCTACCATGAAATCATTGCCGCCGAGGAAGGTGAACTGCGCATTCCGCTGCCCACCTTTCGTTCCAGTAGCGAAGCT
>JAJFLV010000256.1 GCA_021772535.1 Opitutales bacterium
CTGCCATGGATTTCGGATCACAAAGAGGTTCATCGACGGCGGCAGGCTTTATCAATGGACTCGGGTCGATCGGTGCGGCTTTGAGCGGAGTATTGGTGGGGTGGATTTCCACTGTTTGGGGTTGGGAGGCGGTATTTTATTTTTTAATGGCGATTACCTTTGCATGCGCTTGCCTTCAAATGTTTATGTGGAATGCGCGGGGAGCGAATTAACTTTTTCACAATACTAATGGTTAATGAAATAATTTTAATGTAAAGAAAGAGCTATCATGAAAAAAACGGTAATTTTAATTCAAATAGTAGTAATATTTTTGTCAGGTATTCTGTATGGGCAGCAAAAAACCGAAAATGTTTTTCTAATTACGATAGATGGACTTCGATGGCAGGAACTGTTCACGGGTGCTGAGAAACGCTTGATAGATGAAGAAAAAAATTGGGTAAAAGACGCACAGGATGTCGAAGCGAAATTTTGGAGAGAATCGCCTCAAGAACGGCGGGAAGCCTTAATGCCATTCTTCTGGCGGGAACTCGTCAAACACGGAATTGTTTACGGAAACAGGCATCTCGAAAGCGATGTGAAAGTTACGAATGATATACTTATATCTTATCCCGGTTATGCCGAGATTCTAACTGGTTTTTCACAAAATGAGATCACAAGTAATAAAGGGATACAAAATCCATCTACCACCATATTAGAATTTCTAAAGAACGAATTGGTATTGGAAGAAGACAAAATCGCCGCTTTCGCTTCATGGGATGTTATCCAATACATTGTAAGCAAAGAACCGGGGGCAATTTTCTGCAACGCCGGGTTTCAACCGGTTTATGATGAACCATTGAACGAAACCCAGCAAATATTAAACATCCTGCAGAGTGAGATGCCGCGAATGTGGAAGACGGTGCGCTATGATGCGTTTACCTATTATCAGGGGATGGAATACCTCAAAAAGCATAAGCCTCGAATTTTTTATTTTAGTTTCGGTGAAACTGATGATGCTGCCCATGACAGAAGATACGACCACGTTCTGGAAGCCGCCCATCGAACAGACAAATACTTGATGGAATTGTGGCACTTTGCCCAGGCGGATACACAGTACCGAAACAAAACCACCTTTGTTATTACCAGCGATCATGGACGTGGCAGCGGTGAGGCGGATGAATGGGCGAGTCACAGGAAAAATATTGAGGGCTCAGATTTTATATGGATAGCCGTTATTGGCCCCGATACTCCAAATAAAGGTGAATTATCAAAAACTGCTACAGTATATCAAAAAGACATCGCATCGACAATAGCCGCGTTGTTCGGATTGGACTTTAGTAAGGTAGCGCCTGATTGCGGACCTCCACTGCCTTTGGCATTACAGGCGAGTAGCGAATAGAAAATCCTTAAATCCAATGACCGGACCCCATTTTCCGGAGCTTAAGGCGCAGGACCGTTACTGGAACCTAAGAGGGCGTCTAATAAGTGGAAATGTGCGATGGTGCGCTGCGGAATCGAAGCAGCGCAAGGCCGTTTAGCGTGTAGCGGGCTGCAAGCCCGTGAGCGCGAAACCAACGCCGCGACCTTCGATGCCCGCCCGCATCCCATTAGGGACAGAGTGTTTTGAGGCATGAGCGGCGTTGCATCAAACGAGTCAAGGCTTCCAGCCCAAACATCGATTGATGCGCCTTGCTGAATGGCACAAATCATCTCTGCCATCTTCATTTCGACTTTTTAGACGCCCTCAAAGATTTGAGTAGAGGCCATTAGCCAACCTATTGCTCTAGGCATATTCACTCGCAAGTTGCTTGCGCACGCGCTCCAGGAGGTTCTTGGTAGCTTTGATACCCTCCTTTTCGCTGGCTTCGTCTCCTTCGTATTCGATGCCTACATAACCCCGGTAACCGGCATCGAGCACGATTTTCATCATCTGTTTAAAGTCTGTGTTAACCTCGTTGCCTTCGTTATCGAATTTGTGAGATTTTGCACTAACGGCTTTGGCATAAGGCATCATTTCTCTTACTCCGGTGTAGCGATCGTACCAGGTTTCAGGAACTCCGGGCTGGTCACCGGCAATCCTGAAATTGCCAAAATCGGGTAAAGTTCCAACCCGCGGGTGGTCTACCATTTTCATCACACCAACCAACCATGCACCGTTGCTGGAAAGCCCGCCGTGGTTCTCGACAAGGACATCGATCTTGTGCTGATCGCTGAATTCACAGAGACGGCGCAGGCCGGCGGCGGCCAGTTTCATCTGTTCATCCGCATGCAAACCGGCGTCACTACGGGCATTAACACGGATTGAGTGGCAGCCTAGAAATTTTGCAGCTTCTACCCATTTAAAATGATTCTCCACCGCCCCGCTGCGAGCATCCCGGTCCGGATTTCCAAGATCGCCTTCCCGGTCGCACATGATTAAAAGACTGCGGACCCCTTCACCGTTAGCCACCTTTTTCATCTCCGTGAGGTACTGCCTGTCCTTCGCGCGATCAAAATAGAAGGTGTTGACGTATTCAATCGCCTCGATGCCGAACTCCCGCCGGGCAACCTTGGCAAAATCCAGCGGATCGATTTCGCCTTCAACGAGCGATCGATAATTATCGCTGTGGAGAGTCTCATTGAATTTGGACCAACCCATAACTGAAGGTCTGACACTAAACATCGATCTGTGAAGCGACCATTGGGCCAAGGAAATTTTGAATAGTGGATCGGAATTGCCATTCTGTTCGGAATTATTATTCCCACGCAAAAACGGCATAAAGCTAACCCCTGTAGCAAACCCGAGTCCCGTTTTAAGAAATTTCCTGCGATTGCATTCGTTTGCCATGTTAGTCTCCATAAATGTGAACGGTATTTTGCAACATTCAGTGATTGAGGCAATCTTCATCGGTGATTTCCCATTTGATGGGCAGGATATATTGGTTCAACAAGTAGA
>JAJFLV010000257.1 GCA_021772535.1 Opitutales bacterium
CAAATTTTCTTCTTCCATCACCTGCAGGGTAGCGAGGGCGGCAGCGCAACCCAGGGGAGAACCGCCAAAAGTGGTTCCGTGTGACCCCGGTGTGAAGAGGGTGGAATATTTGCGGTCGACCCAAACGGCTCCCATGGGAAAACCGCCGCCCAGCCCCTTGGCCATGCCGATGGCGTCGGGCCGAATGCCGGAGTGCTCGAAGGCGAAAAAGCGGCCGGTGCGCCCGCAGCCGCATTGCACCTCGTCAAGTAGCAAGAGGATGCCGCGCCGGTTGCAGAGTTCGCGAATACCGCGGAGGAACTCAGGCGTGCAGGGCAATATGCCGCCTTCTCCCAGAATGGGTTCGAGGAGGATGGCGGCAGTTTTCTCGGTCACGAGAGCCTCGAAGCTTTCCAGGTTGTTGATTTCACCATGGTCGAAACCGTCCAGCATGGGGCCAAACCCTTTTTGGATTTTCGCTTGCGGGGTGGCCGCCATGCCACCGAAGGTTCGCCCGTGGAAGGAATCCCTGGCGGTCAGGACCTGATAGCGTTTACCCTCGACTCCCGTTGTGTCCCGGCCAAAGAGGCGCGCCAGTTTGATGAGGAACTCGTTTGCCTCGGCTCCGCTATTGCAAAAAAAGACTTTTCCCTGTCCCGCGAGGGAAGTCAGCTTGGCGGCCAGGAGGCCCTGGTTGGGGTTGCGGTAAAGGTTGCTGGAGTGGACCAATTGCGAGGCTTGCGCACTCACCCGCTGCACCCAGACGGGATGCGCATGCCCCAGAGTGTTGACGGCGATGCCGGAGGAAAAATCCAGGTATTCCTTGCCCTCCTCGTCCCAAAGCCGGGAGCCCTCGCCCTTGACCAGGGTAAGGGGCGCCACCGGGTAGTTTCCGAGGACATGTTTTTGATAAAGGTCTTTGGTGTCTGATTCTACAGTTTTCATTTGTTTTTATGGGTGAGAAATTTTTTTTGGTTATTCAATCGTGCACGATTTCCGTCCCGATGCCTTTGTCGGTAAAGATTTCCAGGAGCAGGCTATGGGGCATGCCTCCCTCGACAAAGTGCACCCGGTGGACTCCCTTTCGGATGGCGCTAACGGCGCTTTCCACCTTGGGGAGCATACCTTCGGAGATGACACCCGATCTCTTCAGTTCCTCCATTTCACCGATGCGAAGGGTTGAGATAATGGAGTTTTCATCATTGCGTTGGCGCAGCAGGCCGGGCACATCGCAGAGGAAAACCAGGCGCCGGGCGCCCAAAGCGGAGGCGAGATGGGAAGCGGCGCTGTCGGCGTTGGTGTTATAAGGGTTACCCTTGTCATCGAGAGCGACCGGAGAGAGGACTGGAATATAGCCACCGGCCAGGGCACACTCGACCAACTCGGCATGGACGGATTGAATGTCGCCGACGAAGCCGAGATCAACCGATTGGCCGTCGGAGTCGGTTTGCCGCCGTTTTATGCATTGGAACACCGTATTGCCGGGAAGGCCCATCGGTTTGCCGCCATTTTCCCTGATAAGCCGGCAAACTTCCGGATTTATTTCCTGATTGAGGGTTTTTGCAACTACCTCGATGGCTTCCTTATCGGTCACCCGGAGGCCCTGGACAAATTTTGCCTGGAGGCCGTTTTTCTTCATGGCCCGGCTGATGGCCATTCCGCCGCCGTGAACGACTACCACTTGAATGCCCACCGCGGCGAGGAGGACGATATCGGTTATTACCCGGGTTCGCAGGGCGAGATCCGGGTCATCCATAAATTTTCCGCCGTATTTAACGACAAAGATGGAACCCTTGAATTGCTGGATATAGGGCAGGGCCTCGAGAAGAACCCTGACCTTGGTCACTACATCGATATCCAGCCCGTTATTCGGTTTTGTTGAAGTTGACATATTTATCCGTGATGTCGGTGGAAAAAAGACGGCAGCGGCCTTTTCCCTGGTTGAGGTTGATATCGATCTGAAAACGGGGCTGGCTTACTTGCTGTTGCCACAATTCCTTGTTGGCCGGTATGGGAGTCCCTTTTTTCAGGACAACAACCGGATCTTCCAGGCGATCCCTGAATTTGCCATAGGAGAGGTCAATCTTTTCTTCTTCCAATCCAGCGTTAGCATAACCAGCGGCATCCATAATGCGGCCCCAGTTGGGATCGTTTCCAGCCCAGGAGCTTTTCACCAGAAGGGAGTTGCCCACGGCGCGAGCGACTTTTTCCGCTTTGCGGTGGGAGTGCGCGCCGTCGATGCAGATTTCCACAACTTTGGAAATCTTCTCACCATCGCCGACGATCATCAAGGCCAGTTCCAGGCAGATTGCGCTCAATGATTTTTGAAAAAGCTCGATGAGGTCCTTGTTTTTGTTGGAAACCTTGATTCCGGAGGCGCCATTGGCGAGGATGAGAACCGTGTCGTTGGTGCTCATGTCGCCGTCCACCGTGATGCGGTTGAAAGACTCCCTAACCCCTTCCTTGAGGGTTTTTCGCAAAAGAGCGGGGTCGATCCGGGCATCCGTGCCGATGAAAGCGAGCATAGTGGCCATGTTGGGCTGGATCATACCGGCCCCCTTGGCCATTCCGGCCAAAGTTACCGTCCGGCTCTCCCACTGAAACTGTGCGGTAACGGTTTTAGTGATTGTGTCGCTGGTTTGGATTGCCCGGGCAGCCCTTTGACCGCTTTCCGGTTTGTCGGACAATTTGGCGGCTGCTTCCTCGATACCACCGGCAATCCGGTCCATGGGCAGAAATTCCCCGATGTGTCCGGTCGAGCAAACAAACATGGATTCAGGTGGAAGGCCGAAGGGCTCGGCGGCCAGTTCTGCCATTTTGCGGGCATCGGCTTTTCCCTGGGGACCGGTGCAGGCA
>JAJFLV010000258.1 GCA_021772535.1 Opitutales bacterium
CATGCCCTTTATGCCCCGGAGATCGGCTATTACCGGAAAAAGGAAGCTTTGCGGGTTGGACGAGAGCGGGGAACCGATTTTTACACATCAACATCGGTGGGACCGGTATTTGCTAAACTGATTGTGGCTTCGACGGTTAAGCTTTTACATCCGGAGCCACCCAATGAATATATCTTCGTGGAAATCGGTGCGGAGCCGAAAAATGCCTTGTTGAATGGAATTGACCACCCCTTTGCGGATTGCCGGGTATTCCGCCTCGGCGATTCGATACAATTGCCGGAAAAGGCGGTTGTTTTTTCCAATGAATGGCTCGATGCGCAGCCCTTTGTACGTTTGAAGTTTAGCAAGGGACAATGGAGAGAGATCGGTGTGCAAGTGGAGGGCGACTCTCTGAGCGAGACATTTTTAAAGGAACCAGGATCGGAATCACAGAAGCTAATTGCCGATCTTCCCACCAACACTACCGAGGGTTATTCCCTGGACTTGTCTCTGGAAGCGGAGACTCGCCTGTGGGATCTATTCAAGAGAAACAGCAACTGGAAAGGCATCTTTCTAACTTTCGATTATGGAAAATCCTGGGAAGAACTGACGACATTGTTTCCGAAGGGAACCGCACGGGCTTACTTTCGGCACCGGCAAAGTGACAACCTGCTGGAGCGTCCGGGGGAACAGGATCTCACCTGCCACCTTTGCTGGGATCGCCTGGTTTCTGTATTACGAGTGACCGGTTTGTCCCGGATCCATTTGGAAAGGCAGGAATCTTTTTTCATGCATTGGGCAGAAGAGGAGTTGGCTAAAATCGTATCGAAAAATCCTGGCCAGTTCGATCATTCCCGCAATGCCCTGAGGGAAATCCTGCATCCCAACCAGATGGGGCGGGCTTTTCAGGTTTTGCATGGTAGGAAAGAGGAGTCCTGCAATTAAAACTAGCAGGAGTATAAAAAGCTTGCCAAGAGGACCGGAGAAATTAAATTCCAGCCCTTTCCCAACCGAAATCAGGATAAAATTATGGCCAGAGTATGCGCAATCACAGGTAAACGCCCCCATCGGGGGAGTCGTATCCATCGCAAGGGCCAGGCCAAGAAAAGGGGCGGAATCGGCATGCATGTGACCAAAGTGGTCAAGCGCACCTTCAAGCCCAATGTGCAGCGTGTCCGGGTTCGTCTGGCCAGCGGACAGGTAAAGCGCATGTGGGTCTGCGTCAAGGCCATCAAGGCTGGGAAGATCACCAAAGCCTGATTTTCTGATCAGCAGCCAACATTTGGGGGCTTTGCCCTCGCATCGCTATTCAATCATCGCAGCGGGAAGCGATGAGAAGTTTCCAGTAAACCTTGGCCATGAATGATAGATAGCGGTATTCGCGTTCAGCCTCGGCAAAGGTGACCCTACCGTATAAGGTGAGATATTCCTGCTTTCGCTCCGGGTAGGTTTCCGGATCATTTTCCCACAGACAGCGGGTAATCAATTCTTCGCCGTGAAAATCATCGCCCCCACTGGTGTTATTTTTAAGCAAAGTCTCCACCAAAGGAATCAATTCTTTGGCTTCGGTGGTACTGAAATTTAATGCGATAGTGGAAAACTCATTCATTTTTCGACTCTAAAAGATTAAATAAACCCTGTCGGATAAGGGGGTTAGAAAAGAAGTCGGCCAGGCCCAAAACAAGTTTAGGCTCTCTTTGCAAGAAACGGAAAAATCAAGGTTACTGAATGACCGATGCCGCTTCCGAATCGACCAACCAAATAACCGGTGCAGAAACCCGACCCAATACCTGAGCCGGTCTCTGGGAGGGATCAGACGGTTCCCTGAAAACCCGAGCAAGGGCCTTCGCTTTACTGCTTCCGGTAACCATCACGACGATCGAGCGACAGCGGTCCAGACCGGTTTCGGTGATGGTAAGCCGCCAACCCTTTGTCGGAACATCTACGGCGGCAAAGGATTCGTTCTCGTGGGGTCCAACAAGCGGACTGTCGGGAAAAAGGGAAGCCGTATGGCAGTCCTCACCAAGACCCAAAAAACAGAGATCCAGGCCTTTTTGCGGTTCCACCTGATTCGACCAATTTTTTCGGAATTTTTTTGCTGCCAGTGCAGGTGACAGATCTACCGGCCATGGCATTTTATTGGTTTCGGGAACATTGAGCGGCAGAAGAAAATGCCGGTTGGCCGTACCAAAATTGCTCTCCTCGGAATCCAGAGGCACACAGCGTTCATCGCTGACTGTCCATCTACATTCCCGGCATAGATTCTGCATCCGGGTTTTTTGGGCTACTGCCCACTCAAAAAATGCACGGGGAGTAGAACCACCGGAAAGACCAACCACGGCTCCTTTACCAGAATCTTCGCGGGTTTGAACAATAAGTTCCCAGGCGCGCATAAACAGCTCCTCCCTCTTCCCTATCAGGATAATTCCATATTCGTTGGGCAACTCAATCATGTGAACTTTTGGTCGTTTAAAAAAACAGCGCCTCGGCCAGTGCCTTTTCTGGATCCAGAAGATTCAAGGGAGAATGGATTGAGTGCCTGCCAAGGCCAAAATCGGCCTCAATACTGGCTGTATTTTCGCTTTTCGGAATCTTCCAGGAAAAATACTTTTCCCCATCGAGGTAATTCCAATCGATCCGCAACAGAATTGCACCCTCCTTTTCTTCATCCACTGGCTTCATTTGGAAACTTTCTTCCTTGCGATCCCTCATATTTGCCTCCGGGAAACCACAGGATTTTAGACAGGCGTCCTGCCAACACAGCAATCCGGCCGCCTCGCCGTCAAATGAAGGAGTGTAACTGACCTTCACAATCTGCAGGCCGTCAACCAGAAGCTTGGGCTCAAAGCGGCTTAAAAATTGACCGATCGATTGCCGGAAAGGAAGGGTTCGCGCATAAGCCAGGTCACTCGGGCAAACCAATGCCGGCCAATTTATCTGCTTATAGCTATCTTTTTCAATCGAGGTGTCGAAGACTACGCGGCGAAAACTCTCTACGAAGGAAAGATAAGATTCTCGAATGGCCCGCACAGGAACACGGTGGAACCAATGGTAGGTGGGTAAATCGCTCTCAAGCCAAATGGAAACCTGGTTTTCCAGAAAACCGGATTCTGCAGTCGGATAGCCCAGAATGAGAGCATCGCAACAGGATACATTTCTTTTTCCGGGACCCAGAAAACATTGACTGAACAACTTGCCCTCCAGAATCTCTTCTCCCCGGTGAGTTTCCACAGGACAAAGAACGATTATTCGGGAAGGATGGTTGATACTGAATTGGATAGCGGTTTGAAAAATTTCCAAGGCTTCCTGGCCGGTAGTTTCCAGACCGAAGTGCAAAATTAAATTCAATTTGGAGGCATGAAATTCAGTCGGATTCTCGGCCTCGGCAGGATCCCCCGGTCTCCACATTTGGGCAAGCGTCGGGATGACATCCGAGACTGGCATCCTCATGCCGGGAAGTGTGTCAATCAATGCCATCGAGGTTGATAATTATGCAATTATTGAATTCCATCACAACGCTCCTCATGGCCCTGCTCTGCGCCATTGGTGGCCATAATCCCAGAGAAGCCGCTCGGCAGCGAGCGGACCCCAGGAACCTGCGAAGTAGGTCTCCAGTCCCCTCTTTCCGCATTCGTTCCAGTATTCCAGAATAGGGGTCATGATCTTCCAGGAAGTTTCGGTTTCGTCGCCGCGGATGAACAGAGTGGCGTCGCCGGTCATGGCGTCGAGGAGCAGCCGCTCGTAAGCCTCCGGCGTATTTGAACCAAAGGTGGTGGCATAGCGAAAATGCATTTTGACCGGCTGGGTGCGGGTTTCCAGGCCGGGTATTTTTGAGTTGAGTAATAGCATGACTCCTTCATCGGGCTGAATACGGAGAACCATGGTGTTGGCTGCCACATCGAATTTGTCCGCCTCGGTAAAAAGCACTCCCGGGGGCCGCTTGAAGTGAACGCTAATCTCGCTCATCTTGCGCGCCATGCGCTTGCCTGAGCGCAGGTAAAAGGGAACTCCCTGCCAGCGCCAGTTGTTGATGAAAAGACGTAGGGCGGCATAAGTCTCGGTAAAGGAAGAATTGGGAACCCCTGGCGCTTGCATGTAACTGGTTACTTTGCGCCCGTCAACAATCCCTTCGGTGAATTGACCCCGAACAGCATCGCTGCCCTCCGCATTCAACGTGAGCGGCTGGATCGCTTTGAGCACTTTAACCTTTTCATCCCGAATTGCCTCAGCATCGAGAGAAACCGGAGGCTCCATGGCGGTGAGGGCAAGGAGCTGCATGGTATGGTTTTGAATCATGTCCCGCAATGCTCCACTCTGATCGTAGTAACCGGCTCGCGAGCCTACTCCTAAATCCTCTGCCACGGTTATCTGCACGCAATCGACGAAGCGGCGATTCCAGACCGGCTCAAAGATAGAGTTGGCAAAACGCTGTACGAGTAAATCCTGCACGGTTTCTTTGCCCAGATAATGATCGATGCGGTAAACTTGTTTTTCCTCGAACTCCTTGGTGATTATGCGGTTTAACTCCCTGGCAGAGGCCAAATCGTGGCCAAAAGGTTTTTCCACGATAACTTTAGCATAGTTCCCATGCGGACCGATGGTGCGTGAAAGGCCGCTGGACCCGAGATTCTCCAGGATCGGTTTGAAAACGGCGGGCGGAGTGGAGATGTAAAACAAAATATGATAGTGGGTAGAATTCTGCCTCTCGAGTTGCTCGATTTTGGATTTCAGGCCCTGATAGGTGTCCGGGTCGTCATAGCCACCGGTATGATAGAAGATTTTTCCCTCAAGACGATTCCAGCCATCCTCACTGGGGGAACGCCGGGAGTGTTCCACAACGGCTTCGCGGGCGAATTGCCGGAACTGCTTATCGCTGAGGGGCTTGCGTCCGCAACCTATAAGCAGGCAATCGGTCGGCAGGAGGTTATCGGAATCAAGATTGTAAAAACTGGGAACAAGCTTTCGCCGGGTCAAATCTCCGGAAGCGCCAAAAATGACGATAATAGTGGGAGGGGCCCCACGGTGGCGACTCAGACCCTCCAAAAAAGGATGTCGCATTTCTTCAGTCATCAGTTTTCATGCCCGCCCGATACCCGCGGAAAAACAAAGGAATATTGGGATAATAGTTAATCGTAAATTCTTTCCTATGACAAAACCTAACCTCGGCAATGTCGAACCGAAACGTAGTAGGAGGAGAGCGTAGAGATTCAAGATATTCCTTGCAAACAAAGCGCAAGGCTCGTTTCTTTTTTTTCCTCACGCTATGAAAACCGGATACTAAGGCATATTTGTGGCGGGTGCGCACTTCTATGAAAACAAGCGCCGGCCCATCCCAGGCGACAATGTCGATCTCACCCCGCCTACCATTCCAATTACGGCAAATTACTCGCATATGCCTTTTTGCCTTGATATACCGCACAACACTCTCTTCTCCGAAAGAACCGATTTTTCGGCGGGTATCGAGATCGTCGGATTTTTTCTTAAAAATACCAGAAAAAAGACTTATGATGCTGAATTCTAACAAGTTACAGAATCGTAAAAAGTTCGATAAAGAGATATTGAATAGTTTTTTTGTTGAAATTTGGATAGATTTGTTAAAATGATCTTTTCAACATATTATTTGCAACCCTTCATAAATGAAGGGAAGATATCAATTTGATTAAAACGAAAGAGCGATAAGACAATATTTTAAACGTCAATAGAGGATTCCAGCCATGATCGCAACACAAGGAATATCGGGAACCCTGCGCAGGACTCTTCTGCTCAAAATTATCTCAAAACCGCAACCCAGCAGGGAGGATGTAAGCTCGGTTATCGAGCTGACTTCCAGCAGGGTGGTGGAAGCCTTGCACGCCCAATCGATGACCCTCTACCTTATCGAAGGAAAAGAAATCGCTTTCAAGCATGTCTATTATTCGCCATCACTTTGGGAAAACGAGCCGGATAAGGAGGATGAGTTTGAAGCAAAAAGAGAAAAGCTGCTGGAATTAAAAATACCCCTCGGCAGCGGTGTTGTCGGCAAGGTGATCGAGGACGGAGAGGCCGTCTTTTTCAGTCTTTCCCAGGATGGTGACGCCATGTTCTCAATGGCCAAGGATACCGGTTTCCAGGTAACTTCCATGCTCACCGTGCCCCTGAAAACCAAGGACGGAAAGATTATCGGGGCTATCCAGGTGCTCAATAAGGAACCCGATGCACCTGATGACGAATTTCACCAGGACGATCTGGCGGTGGTCGAAGAAGTGGCCGAATACTCCACTCCTCTTCTGCAGCGAATGCTCGATCCCAAATTTGAAATCAGCGATGTGGAAACCGCCAAGTATGTGGCCAGGTTCACCAACAATGACTTGGTTATAAGTGAGGAAGAAATAGGTGTCGATGAAAAGCTGGTCGAAGTGGTGGGCGACGCGGTTATCCGGCGCGAGGGCATTTTCCCCTACAAACGACTCTCGCCGACCAGTGTAGCCGTCCTTATGCCTAATCCGCTGGACTACCAGAGGAAGGAAAGTTTTTTCACCGCCACCGAGCTGCATGTCGATGAAATTGCTGTGGCGCCGGCCTCCCTGGTGGAAACTCTGCTTAAAAAGTATTTCAAAGAGGATACCTCCACCCCCGTCCCTGACGATGGAGATATGTCCGAACTGGTCGATGTGCTGGGCGCTGAGTATGACACCGGGGGTGAAGTCGGGGGAATCAGCGCTGAAGATGCGGATGACGAAGAGTCGGCGCCTATTATCCAAATGGCCAACCGGATTATCGAGGATGCCTACATTTCCGGTGCCAGTGACATTCACATAGAACCGCAGGAAAACGATTTGCTCATTCGCTACCGAGTGGACGGCGTTTGCGCGGAAAAGCTTAGACTGCCCAAACAGGTGGGTGGCGGTCTGGTAGCACGTCTGAAAATCATGAGCGATTTGGATATCGCGGAAAAACGCCTGCCACAGGATGGCCGCATCGTATTTAAGAAATATACCAAAAAGAATATCAACATCGACCTTCGCGTAGCCACCGGCCCGATGAATTTCGGAGAAAAGGTTGTCATGCGTATTCTTGACAAAAGCAAATCGACCCTGCCCATCACCGCATTGGGATTTTCGGA
This sequence comes from Opitutales bacterium, assembly GCA_021772535.1. Lineage (GTDB taxonomy): Bacteria > Verrucomicrobiota > Verrucomicrobiia > Opitutales > UBA2987 > JAJFLU01. Next base: position 7,082 of record JAJFLV010000258.1, read on the forward strand.
AGAAAACCTGTCCCGCTACCGCAAGCAAATAACTTTGCCCTACGGCATGCTGCTGCACTGCGGCCCAACCGGTTCCGGGAAATCGATGACCCTGTTCGCCGCCTTGGGCGAGGTGGCCCACCCGGGAATCAATGTGCAAACGGCAGAAGATCCGATCGAGTACACTCTATCCGGCATCAATCAGATGCAAATGAAAAAAGAGATCGGACTCACCTTTGCGGCGGCCTTGCGCTGTTATCTCCGAATGGATCCGGACGTTATTCTGGTGGGGGAAATTCGCGACCAGGAGACCGCCGAAATCGCCATCGAAGCCGCCCTCACTGGCCACTTGATGCTGAGTACTTTGCATACCAATGATGCCCCCAGCACCATCGCCCGATTCGATGACATGGGCATCGAACCGTTTATGATTTCAGCTTCCCTGCTGGTGGTTTGCGCTCAGCGCCTCATGCGCCGGGTCTGCAAAAACTGCAAGGAGACCTATGTGCCGGTAGACAGTGAAAAGGAAATCATTGAAAAAGCCATCGGCTGGTGCGGCGAAATCTTTCGCGCGCCGGAGAGCGGGTGCCCCATGTGCGGGGGCCTCGGCTACAAAGGTCGTGTCGGCATCCACGAGCTGATGACCAACAGTGAGGAATTGACCAAGGGTATCAACACGAAAGTGGAAACCGCGGTATTGAAACGCATTGCCATGCGCAACGGCATGAAGTCCCTTCATCAGGACAGTATGCTCAAGGCGAAAGAGGGTATTTCCACCATTATGGAAGGGCTTTCCAACGTGCCGCCGGATATGATCACGGGCGATCAAGACGACTAGTCGCCCAATCTTCTAACTTGAGGTGGCATGACGGGCTGAGATGTCACCCAGATGGGGCTGGACCAGGCCTGCCCAGTGTTGTCCTGGGTTACTCGTAGGTAATAGCTGTGGATTTCAGAATCGGTTATCTCGTCCTCCATTTCAAAGTTTAACCGACTTGTATCGGCCGATCTCAGGAGTTCCCCGCCCGCTGGCTTTCCTGCATCATAAAGAACATACAGCCCCTCGCCGTTTTCCTTATTCTGCTCAACCCGAACGGCGGCAAAAGTATTGATCAAATCTTTAACGATTTCAATTCGGTCGATGGCATCGGTGCCCTCAACCCTGACATTCAATTGCAAATGGTTTATCCCGGCCAATTCAGAACCCATTGGTTGGCCGTTGATGGAAAATTCGAGTATAATCTTCTCGCCGGTCGTGGCATAGATTCGGCGATGGCGCACGGCCTCGAACACCGATTTCCGATCCAGTTTTTCGGCTAAAACTGCTGTCAATCCGCCCTGACCGGGAATCAGGTGGTGGGTGTCGCTGGCCCCCATGGCGCCGACTCGGTAACCGCGCCGCAAAGCATCCTGGTATTGATGGCCCGGCACCTGCCGCCGCCCCTGCCAAGGGTTGCTGTAGTACTCGAACCGACCATGCCAGGAAGTAATCTCGAAATTCGGCTCCACCATGGGGTCGTGATTATCCGGATTCCAACGACCCCATCGGGCCTGGCCCGGGTGGTGCGTGGACATAAGGCCGTCGTGCTCCCGCGCATGGTCATAAAGCTTTTCAATGGTGTCGGCGCCCGGTTCATTGGTTCCGTAATGAGGCGCCTCATCCTGCTTATACAGAATCACCCGGTGGCCATACCGCTGGGTGCCGTCGGTCCATTCGAATCCAGTAAAGCTGATAAACTTGCCGGGATTGGTAAATTCCCGCGCCAGTAGTTGCAGTTCCCCGTATTGTCCGGTCTGCAATCGGCCCATTTCGGAATGATCGGTAACTACGGCGAATTCCAGCCCGAATCTATCCCTGGCCAGGGTCAGCAGTTGGTCGGGCCAGCCGATCTTGGCATCGGAAAGAACCGAGTGGCTGTGCGGATCGCCAAAAAATATGCCGTAACGACCGTCTAAAGTCCTTGACTCTCCCGGCGGCGGGCCCGGTAGAGGATGCTCCTGGGCGGTTTGAGGATCATACAATTCCACCAGCGCGGTCCTCAAGGGGGCATATTTCCAATCATCCTCGGCGGACGGCTTGTTTAGTTTTCCGACAAAGATGTTGTTGGGCAGATCCTTGGTGTTGAAAACATCCACATCTCCTTTTCCCAGATGGGAGTTCGGGTCGAGAGGTTTGGCCTGACCTTCCCAGGCCAGCCACAATGTTTCCTCTTGATCCAGGGCAAAAGCCGGCCATTGGTCTTTGCCCAAGTACGGTTTGGTTAAATTCAATTCCCGCGACCAGGAGGAATTGTGATACATCCGGGCAAAAAGATCGAAGTTATGGGCGCCGGTGGCATCCGTGCGCCAAATAATCCAGAGATTTTTCTGCCCATCCAGAAACAGGCGCGGGTAGCTTTGGGTTTGTTTCCAATACCATTTGGGCGGCACGGCGGCATGGGGCGATTTGTTAACAGCGCCAAAACTGACCTGGCCTGGCAGGGCTTCGGGAACCACTCCCGGGGGCGAGAGCCAATGGCCGTTGCGGTAAAGGCGGACAAATGCATCGCCGAGGTGGCGATCCGTTCGCACCGCATCCCCGGCATGGGCCCGCATGGAATTCCAGCACACCCAGAGGTCTCCCGTTTCCGGATCGGAAGCCAATGAGGGAGTGTCGTCAAAAGCGGCATGGGCCGTTACCTGCTCCAGAGGTCCAAGAGCGACTGCCTCTTTATTGCCGGTTTGCTTGATATCAGCCGAGCTTAAAAATACATCGTAATTGCCCGTCCGGGTGCTATCCCAGGCAATCCAGACGCCTCCCCCGGCTTTTGGGGCCAACACCGGCCGCCGGTCCTGACCTTCAGTATGAACGACTACCGGTGCGCTCCAGACCGCTTTGTCTTCATCTTCTTTCCAAAAACGCAGATTGAGGGACATTTTCGGAGCATTGATATTTTCTGAAACGAGCCAAATGCGACCCTTCCGGTCGAGACATAATTGGGGGTGCAATTCAACTCCCGATGAATTATTGATCCGCATCTCCTTCTGCCAATTTTTCCCATCGATCATGCGGCGTTGGTAGAGTCTCCAGTTTCCATCCCGGCGAGCATGCCATACGATGAGGAGGTTGCCATTTGAATCTGCAATCAAGGAAGGAACCGACTCCACTCCCTCGCCGGTAGCCAGAATTGTAGGTTGCGACCATTCCTTTCCCATAAACCGGCGGACGATTATACGGTCCCTTTTTTCAATGGTTGAGACTGCCGCCAGCCAAAGCCGTCCGTCTCCATCAATGGCGAGGTCCGCATATTTGTCCGACTCGACCGCATACAAGGTATGAACTTCGCTCAAGAGCGTCTCAGACTGGGCATAGAGACCGGAACCGCAACCCAGGCAGGTTAGAAAAAATAGTAAAATGAACAAGGAGCAATTTTTTCGCATGATACTTCCCTCAAATATTAATTTATTTATTGCCCAGAGGAGATATTTTTACGCAACCGCTTGAATCCCGGTTTTATCACTTCGTAAATAATTCTCAATCGCTCCTTGTGAAAACAAAAGGCGGATTTTATGGCGTTGAGAGTCAGTTTTTCTATGTCCTTCAAATCCAGGCCAAAAACCTCCGAAGCGGTCATGTATTCATTGGTCAATGTCGTATCGCTCATTAATTTATCATCGGTGTTAAGAAAGACCCGGAAACCAATTCGAAATAGCTCCCCAAAGGGATGGTTTTCCAGCTTGTCCACTGCTCCGGTGTGGACATTGCTTAAAAGACAAATCTCAAGGGGAATCCTTTTATCCAGAATGTATTGAGACAATGGCCCCAGAGAGACAACCCTGCCTTCTTTGTCGTAGCCAAAATCCTCCACCAGCCGAGTGGCGTGGCCGATACGGTGGGCGCCGCAATACTGGATGGCCTGCCAGATGGATTGCTTGCCGAAAGCTTCCCCCGCGTGGATGGTGATGCTGAAGTTCTCTCTTTTAATAAACTGAAATGCATCCAGGTGTTCCTTTGGGGGAAAGCCTCCCTCTTCACCCGCAAGATCAAACCCGACCACTCCGTAATTGCGGAAGTTAACCGCCAGTTCGGCCATTTCGAGGGACCGCCGCATGTTCCTCATGCCGCAAATGATGAGTCCGTAACAAACGCCAAAATCCTTTTTTCCTTTTTCCAATCCTTCGAGAACCGAGCGGACAACTTCCTCTAAATGAAGTCCTCTCCCTGTTAGCAGGTCCGGACAAAAGCGGGTTTCAATATAGCAGACCCCGTCCTGGTGCATATCCTCCATCATTTCGTAGGCTACTCTCTCAAGAGCGTCCCTGGTTTGCATAACTACGCAGGTGTGCACAAAGCCCTCGAGGTATTCCACCAAGCTGCCTTTGTTGGCCCCTTTGTGGAACCATTCCGCCAACTCATCGGGATCGCTCGTGGGCAGTTCTTTGTAATCGATGTCCTTAGCCAAATCGATAACCGTTTGCGGCCGCAGCCCCCCATCCAAATGGTCATGCAATTGAACTTTGGGGGCCTGCCGAATAATATCTTCCATTTTCATATAATCGATGTCCTCTAGTTTCTGAACCTACTGGCCGCAGGGCGAGGCGAAGTCATTGCTCCTCTATTATTTTCAATGCGGCCAGAAAATCCTCTTTTCTGTTCATATTTAATAGGACAATTTTTTCCCGCACGGGAACTTTACGCAAGCTTTCTGGAGAAAGCTTCTTTATTTGCCGGTCCAAACGCGCCTCCGGGTCTTTAAACGAGAGAAACCGTAATTTCTCCAAAAGGGAAGCAGAGGCTAAAATCGGGTGCCCGCCACGCTCTTCATATACCGGAACAGAGGCTTCAATGCCAGGCAGTAACGCGATTTGAAGTGATCTTAGCACCTCCTTTGTAGGACAGGGAACATCTACCGGCAGGACGAAGGCAGGAGAATCGGGTTTTTCCGAGCGCAAAAAATTCCACCCTGCCATGAGGGAAGAAAACGGTCCCCATTTTGTCTCCGGATTGACAACAATCGAAGATTTCGGAATTCCCTCCGCCATTTCCCGATCTCCTTCTCCTGACAACCAGGGCAACGCCTTCATGTATTCCTCCCGGTGGTAACCTAGCACAACCACCGCATGACTCCCTCCGGCGGCGGCAAAGCGTCGCATTTGAATCTCTATCCAGGGCCGCTCGCCTACCCTGACCAATCCCTTGGGCTCACCCATGCGCAGGGATTCGCCCGCCGTAAGTAATATCAGGGGAGGCAGTATCCCGGTCATAAAAACAGCCAGTGGTAAAATATAGAAAGAGGCAGGTTAAAAACGATCCCACAAAGCTTGCGAAAGCTCTCTGGCACGGGCCGCGATACGCTCCTCGTCGATTCCAATTAGTTGGTGATCGCGCATTAGCACCTTTCCGCTGGCAATGGTCGTTCGGGCCGAGGAATGGGCTACACCGAAGCACATGTGGCCAATAAAGGAATTTTCGTCGAAGGGGGTTGGGGGGTAGTAGTCCATTAGGACAATGTCAGCCAGGCTTCCTTCCTCCAGCGTTCCGATATTCTCATCCCAGTAGCGACTGAGTATTTTGCTATTGTTAACCAAAAGAGCATTCCAAACCTCCATGAATCCGACGCTGGGATTGGATTTGCTGATATGCTGGGCCCAAAGAGCCACCCGGGCCTCTTCCAGTAAATTGTTGGTCATAGAGTCCGTTCCAAGGCCATAGAGAATACCTTTGTCGATCAATTTGACCACATCGGCCACTCCCACTGCGTTATTCAGGTTGGATTGCGGCAAATGCATACCGATGGTGTCCGTTTCGGCCAGCAAGTCCATTTCCGCCTCATCCACATGAATGCAATGCGCACAAATGGTCTGCGGACCCAGCACACCGAATTTGTGCAGTCTTTCCACCACACGTATCCCATGGGTTTTCAAGCTGTGGTCCTGATCCGCCTGATCCTCGGCAGTATGAATATGAAACCCGACGTCCAGCTCACGGGCTGCGGCAACCGCTTTCTCCAATGTGTCGTTGTTAATAGTAAAGGCGGCATGGAGACCAAACAGAGCCTTGATACGGGAGGATTGGTCCCTCTTTTTGGCCCTGATAAACTCTACATTTTCGTCGATCCCGTCCTGCGCCACCTGCGGGCCATCACGGTCGGTCAGTTCGAAACAAAGGGACCCGCGCAATCCGGTTTCGAGGACGGCTTTCTCAATTAATTCCAGAGTGCCGCGCACATGACCTTCACTGGCATGATGATCGATCAAGGTGGTTGTTCCATGTTTGACCGCGTCGATGCAACTGACCAATGCGCTGTAATAGCAATCCTCGGGCGTCAGCAGCCGGTCCAGCCGCCACCAGAGATTTTCCAGCACCTCGACAAAATTTTTGGAAGGAGGCACTTTCCCCAGCCCACGGGAAAAAGCGCTGTAAAAATGAGTATGGGCGTTGATGAACCCCGGAAGAACAAGTTGACCTTTGGCATCGATGACCGTATCGGCTGTCTGATCTCGCATCTCCTCAGTTGGAGCGATTTTTTTTATCAACTCATTTTCTACCAGCAGGGAATGATCGGTTAATATCCGGTTGTTCTCTCCCAGTGTGGCCAGAGTTCCATTTTGAATTAGAAGTGTACTCATAGATGATTCAGTATTCCTTGAAATTGAAAAAAAGTTCCCGGCCACAAACCAATCGGGAAAAGGCATCGAGCCGAAACATTTTCCTTCCAACGGTTTCCGGCTGTCAATGGAATTTCCCTCAAACGGCATGTTTTGGGCCACGGAACGTTTGCCGGATGACATTTTTGTGCTAACATATATTTAGCCCTACAGAGATCGTAAATTCAACAAACCGAACGGATTACAGGGAAATCCCGGGAAGAGGAGAATGGTTATGGCAATTAAAACGAAAAAACCAGAGCTACGGACAAAAAAACTGGGACCGGCAGACATTCCCGCCGGACTCTCGGCATCGAAGATTCTCTCACCGCGACGCAAGACGACCAAAGCCGATTCTCTCGAAGCCCTGGCAATAGAGCAGCTCGAGCATTTTGGAATCCGTGCTGAGAGTGATTTCGGCCAGGCGCTATACCGTACCGCTCTGCATCTCTATGGGGCACAGGCAGACGTCAACGAAATGTGGAGGATAACACGGGAGACGATATTGACTTTGGACCGAAGGGATCGGGTAGCCTATTTCAATGCCAAGAAATTCCTTTGTTTCCAACTGGCAAAGGTTCTCGACACGCTGCAAAATCCTTTTCGAAAAGCCTACCAGAGCCTCTCATTTTCCGATAGCACATTGTACGCCAAGGGGCCCTACCCCATCTTCGACAACGTAACGGCGATTTTTTCGGCCAATCCGGTTATTGTTCGAACCGCCACTTACATTTACGCTTGCACGGAGTGGGTTGACGATGCTTTCCACGGCAAGGAATTACTGCACGAAATCTATTCCCGCCTCCTGAATCCCACTTCGATTTCGCTGGCCAACTACATCGTCGATCTGGAAGCAGGTCCGTTTGCCTCGGAGTATATGGCCTGGAACTTCAACAGTGGCATGGCGGCTATCGATGACCTATTGGCTCATTTATTGCGACGAGAGGACATTGTTATAACGTCCCGCAATATTTATGGTGGAACTCACCAATTGCTGCACGATTTTTATGCCCGCGAAGAAAAATTCGGCGCAAAGCTGGAGTGGTTCGACGGATACACGGCGGAAGAATTTGTTCCTTTTTTGAAAGAGACACAAAGAAAGCATCAGCAGGCTCTGGAACTTGGCAGAAAGATTCTCATCTTTATCGAATCACCCTGCAACCCGCACGGCTATGTCCTCGATGTGCCGGGAATCAGCCGTGTCGCGCACCAGCACGGCCACACCGTGATCCTGGATGCGACCATTGCCACGCCGTTTCTCTACAAGCCGCTGCAACGGCCGGAACGGGAGGAGCGGCCCGACTACCTGGTCCACAGTTACACCAAGGATCTCACAGGAACGGGTAACGCTACCGCAGGTGTGGTCATCGCGGAAAATCACCTCATGTTTATTCCCAAAGGAGAGAAATTCAAGGGTGTTTCCTGGGATGAAACCTTGTTTTGGAGCGTCTATTTTATAAAAGGCGCATTCCTCGATTCAGACAAGGCCTTCGAGGTTATTAGCGGAATCAAGAGTCTGGCCCTGAGGATGCTGCAAAAGTGCATCAATACCGTGGTTCTGGCCCGCTTTCTGGACTCTCATCCGGCCATCGAAGTGTGTTCCCATGCGCTCAAAAATAACAGGAATTATACCTTGCGCGAAGAGACCCTCAAGTTTGGATTGCCCTCCCCTTTATTCACCATCAATCTCGAGCAAGCAGATGTCCCGCATGACGCCTTCGTCCGTTTTTTTGACTGCCTTTCGCCCGCCTTTCAACACCAGGTGAGCCTGGGCCAGTCCAATACCCTGGTTCTTTGCCCGGCCTTTACCTCTCATTCGGAATTGGATGAGGAGGCGTTAAAAGAGGCAGGGATTTCGCCTACTACCATTCGGATTGCCGTCGGCGACGAAAATCCCACGGAACTCATAGGACATTTCATTCAGGCCGCCCGACTGATATTCGATCCGGTCATACCGGGCTTCAGCGCCGGGTTTATGGAACCGGAGGTGGTGGACCGCCTGATGCATGACGTTCATCTGGAGGCTCATCGGCGCTATATCGAGAGCCTTGCGCCAATGAGAGAAGTTTTGGACTCAAAGTAGAGGAATCACTGAGGCCACGGCCGCAACCAAGGGCGGCTTGTTGAGATCGGTCCGGGAACAGAACTGTTTACTGGCCCCTGCCGAAAAATCCGCGTCGATCGTTTTGGCTTTCCTCCTGTGGAGGGTTGACGATGGCCGTCTGCACCTCGGTCGGCAGTTGACTAGTTTCGACCCATTGAGTAGCCGCTTCGGGATCCTGGCGATACCATTCCTGCCCGACAATTGTGACACTTTTCAAACGCATCTCCGAATCTATTATCGATTCTGCCCAAGTGAGCGCACCCTGTGGATCGTCTCCAGAAATGCGGCGCGCAAAGGCATCAACGGCGGGATCAAGGGAGGATTGCGGGGGTAAGCTGTTGAGCCATTCACCGGCCGCATTTGGATCGTTTCCTCCCCAACGGTTGAAAACTGCCTGCAAGCTACTTTCCCTTGACCCATCTTCCTGAAAAGAGCTTGCCCAGAGTGCGGCCGCTTCGGGATCATCACGAGCCCATTGCGAGGCCACAACCGCCACGGCTCTTTCTCCCATCTCGGTTTCGGCATATCCGGTTACCCATTGCGCAGTCGAAGGCGCATCCACACTGGCCCATTGCCGTGAAAGATTTTTTACGACCTCAAATTTGTAATCGCCTTCCGGCAACGATTCCGCCCAGGCAGCAGCATATTCCGCGCCCTCCTGAAGAAAATTATTGACCACAATTCCAATCGCACGATCCCGATCCGAACCCTCCGGAAGTCCTTTTACATATTCGGCCGCACTAGCCAGATCAGTGGAAGCCCATCCCGAAACCAGGCCGAGTAACTGAGAATCACCGGAAGAATTCACTTCCACATACGCCAGCGCGGCTTGAGGCTCATTGGCCGCCCAACCACTCATGGCGGTATAAGAGGCAAACCGCGAAGTTCGTCCGCGAAGTTCGTTTTCAGCATATTCGAGGGCGGCCGATCCGTCGAAGGAACCCCAGGCATACATGAGGAGGTTCAGGTCGCGGGCCCGGGCAAAACCGCCGCCCGGTTGGTTTTCCAAAACAGCCAGTGCCTCCCGGACATTGGAAGAATCCAGACCTTCCAAAGCCAGGGTAATGAGCCGAAGCCTCTTGACGGGATCGGAAATTTTCAAGGCTGCTCGTAAACTCGGAACAACCGAGCGCGGGTCCACATAGTCAACCTCGTCTTCAGATGGGACTAAACCGTCGGATTCAGTAAAAATTTCTTCACTCCGGCCATTTTTCGCGATGTAGGTAGCCGAGACTTTTTCTGTAAAATTCCGGGGGGAATCGCTGGATCTGTCCCCGGAAACATTAGAAGCCAATTGCCGGCCAATCATGAAGGCGGAAGCTACCGAAAAGATCCAAGCTCCACTCACCATCAGAAAAGTTTTCTTAAAGCGAAATCGCACGGGTCTGAAAATTATCAACTACATCAATTATTAAACAATGAAATTGCGTTTTTGTTTCGGCCATCTTCGTCTATTTCTATGGCAGAGTGTGAAAACAAGAAACGATATGAAGGATGAATTTCCTTCTATCTTGGAATATAAAGAAAATCCGCTTCGAAGGCATCGCCGAGGGAATCGGCGTGGAGCTGGGTGCGCTTGCCTGTTTTGGTATCTAGCAACATGAGTTTTCTCGGTGACGCCATGCCGGAAGTGTAAATCAGGTGTCTACCGTCATTGGTCCACTCCGGTTCAAGAGCGTCTCCGGGCCAGGAAGTCAGGACACGGCTTTCCTTGGTGGAAAAATCGAAAAGGGCCAACTTGAAATACGAGCCCTGGCGAATTGTAAAAGCAACCAGATCGGCGTTGCGAGGATTCCAGGCAGGCTCGGCATTGAAATTACTGATATTGGTGGGAACCCTGCGAGATTCTCCCTCACTAATTGATAATTTAAAAAGCTGGGGCCTGCCCAGCCGGTCCGAAGTAAAAATAATATTTCTTCCATCGGGCGACCAAGCCGGATCGGCCTCTGCCGAATCGGTGCTACGGGTCAACCTGCGCAAACCGCCACCGGCAATGCTCCCCAAATAAAGTTCGGAATTGCCGGAACCGGAAAGAACCATGGCAACCTCACGACCGCCAGGTCGTACCGTCGCCCCCGTATTGGTACCCTTGAAGCCCGCAAAAAGAGTGTGACGTCCGCTGGCTGCATCGACTCGAAATATATCCGGAAACCCATTGCGGTAATAGCTGGTGTAAAACAGGCCCCGCCCGTCCGGCATCCAAGCCGGCCCCAGACAATCGGCCCTGTTAGAGCTGAGATTGCGTACGGAAGTAAAAAACAAATCGGAAGTATATATTTCATTGCTGCCCGAGCGGACGCCAACAAAGGCCAGGCGTCCGGCAAAGAAACCGGGAATACCGAGGGTTTTTTGAACAGCCAGATCTCCGGCTCGAAGCGTTGCTTCGGTCAAAGATGCTCCTTCCACATCGCTGGGAAACAGGACCTTGGGCGGTTGGCCGCTCTCGATATCGAGCCGCACGGAAGTGTCGCTCGTCGGCGTGAAGCGAAAAGTGAAATCGGCGCCTTCCGGTGTTTGCAAAAGATAACCGCCATGCACGGAAAAAGCCTTTCGCATCAACCCCTGCAGTCGAGCGTCGGGCGAAGCAACATGGACCGAAATAACATCACTGCCACTTTTGCGGCTGATGATCCCCAGGTCTATTTCTCCCGTCGGCGAAGGAGCCTGCTGGCCTAATACCGCCGGTTCGCCGCAAAGAATCAAAATTATTGCCAGAGGCAATACTAACCTAAAACGAATCATGGAACAAAATGCATAAACGTGTAATCCAACATGGGGCAACGGTAAACCGGACTTTGAGAACAATGTCCGACGGAAAAAATCTGAGAATAGGTTCGATTCCATCTTACAAATTTGCCAGAAAGAATTTTTGTACTTTTGCGGGAATGGTAATTTAATTGAATAAGGAAAACGTAATAGAAGCATTGAAGAAGGTTTCCTATCCTGGTTTCAACCGGGATATCGTTTCCTTTGGCCTGGTTCGAGAGGTCTCCGTGGAGGGGGGGAAAGCGCGGGTTGTCCTGGCCATTTCCACGAGCGACCAAAAAGTGCCCGGTCAGTTAAAAAATGCCGCTGACAAAGCGGTGGCGGCAGTGCAGGGAATCTCTGAGGTAGAAACCCTGGTTACGGTCAGTCAGCCGAAAGCCCAGCAGGCCGCTGCGGCCGGGACCGGAGGCGGGGCGACCCAAAATAAAATCCCGGGAGTGCGCCGCACGGTGGCCATTGCCAGCGGAAAAGGCGGAGTGGGAAAATCGACCTTCACCGTCAACCTGGCCTGTGCCCTTGACCAGATTTTTCGGGAGCGCGGCCAGCGCAATGCCGTAGGCATAATGGATTGCGACCTTTACGGGCCGACCGTTCCGTTGATGATCGGGATCAACGGGCAGCCGCAAGTCGAGGGGGAAATGATTGTTCCCCTGGAAAATTTTGGGATTCGGGTCATGTCGATGGGATTTCTCGTAGATCCGGAAACTCCGGTTATCTGGCGTGGGCCGATGGTGGCCAAAACCATATCCCAGTTCGCCCAGAATGTCGCCTGGGGAGACCTGGAGATCATTGTCATCGACCTCCCGCCCGGTACGGGCGACGCCCAACTATCGCTGGCCCAAACCATTGCCCTGGATGGCGCCGTAATCGTCACCACTCCACAGGCAGCGGCCTGGAACGTGGCCCGGCGCGGCGCCATGATGTTCGAAAAAGTCAATGTTCCCATTCTCGGCGTGGCCGAAAACATGAGCTATCTGGATGATCCCTCCAACGGAAAGCGAACTTATTTATTTGGTCGCGGCGGAGGTGAAAAAACCGCCAAAGCCCTGAAAACTAAATTGCTGGGACAAGTGCCGTTATTCGAGGAAATTCGCGAAGGCGGGGACAACGGAATTCCCGTCGTTGTCGGCTCCCCACGGAGCAAGGCAACCGAAGTTTTCCGATCGATAGCCCTTAAACTGCTCGCCACTTTCGGTTGAAGTATCCAATGAAGTGGACGATGAAACAGTATTTTTCGATTTAACTTGAAACCTCCTAATTTTAATGTATCTCAGACCAATTACGGTTTTTCAAACATCCGCCTCGATGAAAGAGGATAAACTAAACGACAAAAAAAACCGGGATTTCGTTAAGCGTTCAGGTCTCTACCAGGAGTTTTTAGCCGAGCGTGAGGAAATCCTCAAACACAAGTGGCTGGAGTCGGAAAAAGTGGGACACGACATCGGCTTCGAACGCGCCTTGCTTGACTGGATCCGGCACCACCGTGATGCCTGGCGCATCACCCGCCGCACCCAACGCCTGAAGAGTTAATTCTGGTTAATCAGGATCTAACCACCCCGGGAGGAACCCAGAAAGAGAATTATCTCCGGGTAAAAGTAATTTGACTCTGTTAAAATCGTGCTATTATTCCGTTATATGGCGAAATATAAATTTGTGCTATGATTGAATTCCTATCTGTAACCAAGGCTCTCAGCGACGAGAGCCGTGCCCGTCTGCTCATGGCGCTGGCCGGGGGTGAATTATGTGTCTGCCAGTTGGTGGAATTGGTCGGGCTAGCTCCTTCGACCGTTTCCAAACACATGTTAATTCTAAAACAGGCCCGCCTGGTGGAGGGGCGCAAATGCGGCCGCTGGATTTTTTATCGCCTGGCCAAAAGAAATGTTCCGCAAATTTCCCTCTCCGCCCAAAAATGGATCGGGAAAAGCCTGCGGGATGATCCAACCATTCTCAGGGACAGGAGCCGCAGGGCAAAAATACTGGAGCTGGACGCGGAAGAATTATGCCGGAAACAAAGTCGAAGAACCGTACGCAAACTCCCATCGACGACTGGAGAAAGACCTCGCCAGAGCGATTCTTTGAACTGATAGAACCCCCTTCAATCGTTGATCAAATAGTTCGATTCAAGCAATGGCAGGTTCTAATAAAAAGTTGAATGTCTTATTCCTTTGCACAGGAAACTCCTGCCGCAGCCAGATGGCGGAGGGCTGGGCGCATCACCTCAAGGATCGTATTATCGAACCCTATTCAGCGGGAATTGTGGCGCACGGTTTGAATCCATTGACGGTTCGGGTCATGGCTGAGGCTGGTGTCGATATTTCGGGGCAGCAGTCAAAAGTCCTTAATGAATTAACGGGAGTTCTTTTCGATTCCGTTATAACCGTTTGCAGCAACGCACACGAATCGTGCCCGGTTTTTCCAGCAGCAACACCAATCTTTCATTTTGAGTTCGACGATCCTCCCCGGCTGGCCCGTAAAGCCTCATCGGAAGAAGAGGCGTTGGGCCATTACCGCAGAGTGCGCGATGAAATTCGGGCCATGGTGGAAAATCTGCCCGGCCTGTTTCGCGAAATATCAGAAAAAGGAGCCCAATCATAATGAGCAGTGAGACATGTCCTTCGAATGACCGGAAGATGACCAATATATTCGAGCGCTACCTGACGGTTTGGGTAGCCTTGTGCATTTTGGGAGGAATTCTCCTGGGAAAAGTGGCGCCGGATCTGGCTGGAAAACTGGACCGTATGGCCATCTCCGTAAACGGCGCGCCGGTTGTTTCCATACCGATCGCCATTTGCCTCTTTTTTATGATGTATCCAATCATGGTCAAAATAGATTTTGCCTCGGTCATCAAAGCGGGAAAAAGTGGGAAGCCGGTGCTACTGACCCTAATTCTTAATTGGGCCATAAAGCCCTTTACCATGTATGCCATCGCAGCGCTCTTCCTGGGCTTTCTTTTCCGCGGATTCATCGGTGCTGAGGCAACGGATTTGGTCAAAATGCCATTTGGGTTGGATCTTCCGGTGGGGGCCGAGCATGGGGCGGGCATCGTAGTCTTGCAAGATGGCATAAAAATGCTGGAGGTCCCGCTCTGGCGTAGTTATCTGGCCGGATGCATATTGTTGGGCATCGCCCCTTGCACGGCGATGGTTTTGGTGTGGGGTTTTCTGGCTCGTGGCAACGACGGCCTGACCCTCGTCATGGTGGCTATCAATTCCCTCACAATGCTCCTGCTTTATGGAATTCTGGGCGGTTTTCTACTAGGTGTCGGGCGTTTACCAGTTCCCTGGCAGGCTCTTTTTCTTTCCATTGCCATCTATGTGGCCCTGCCCCTGGTGGCGGGATATATCAGTCGCCGCTGGATAATCGCATCCAGAGGAGAAGCCTGGTTCAAAGAAAAATTCCTCCATGTTCTCACTCCCATTACCATCATTGCCCTACTTACAACCCTTGTGCTGCTGTTCTCCTTCAAAGGGGAGGTTATCGCGGCCAATCCACTGACGATTCTGTGGATTGCAATACCACTTTTTATCCAGACCATTCTGATTTTCGCCCTCGGTTATGGGGCGGCTCGTATGATGAAACTGTCCTATGAGTACGCTGCACCCGCTTCATTGATCGGCGCCTCCAACCATTTCGAGGTCGCCATTGCCACCTCAGTCATGCTTTTCGGACTCTCTAGCGGGGCGGCCCTGGCAACCGTGGTGGGGGTATTGATCGAGGTGCCTGTGATGTTGATGCTGGTCGGTTTCTGCAAAAAGACCACCGGTTGGTTTGCCCACGCCTGACCTCAATCGGGCTTTGGGAACCTCGGACCGGTTGATTGGTTACTTCTTCTCCCGGTGCAGGGTGTGCCGACGCAGGGAAGAATTGTATTTTTTCTTCTCAATCCGGCCGGGATGAAGTTTTTTATTTTTGGTGGACATATAGCGAGAAGGGCTTTTGCCCTCCTTGCGGGCCTCCGTGCATTCCAAAATAATATGTTCTCTTGCCATAACTTGAATCGGTTGAGTAAGGGCCGGAAAAATAGCGTCAAAGGACGGTGTGACAACAAAAAAACGCGCTTTATTGAATTTATGTGGAAAAAGATAAAGGATGCAAGATACTGAAATCGAAAACTACAGACTGTTATCGGAAGATTTCTGAAGGAGGGGCAGCATGACGCCATTTCGGAACAAGGTAACCTTTCCGGTGCTGGCCGATATCACAATGGCGATGCAATCGGTTGCCATGGAGATGGCGGAAGCGGCGGAGTGCCGTGATCCCAAGCCACTGGGCAAGTCGCGGTAATAATAAGCGGGAGAATGAACCAGAGTTCCGGCCGATTCGATAACCCCGTTACCGCGGATGATGAAGGCCCCGTCGATGGAGGAAAATTCCTTGATGGTCTCATCCATGAATGGATTGAGGACATTGCGGTCAACCTCGGCATAGCCATAAAAAGGATTGAGCACCAAAGGTTTGACCATGGTGCTGACTTTAGCCGAATCCCCCACTACAAAAAGGCAGCCAACGGGTTTGCCCTCCCGCCCCTGCACCGCCAGCTCAGTGGCGATGGAGAGAAGCCGTTCCATTACCTCGACCTTGACTGAGGGCGGCAGCAGGTCCTCCTCGGTGGCCAGGACCGACTGGAATTCCTTGGCCACATCGACCACCACCACCGTATCGAGCAGGTTGCTGCCGGGTATTCCACCCACGCAGCAAAGTTTTTCCTCGGACTTGATCAGCCCTTTGGTTAATCCAATGAGGACAGCGCTGCGCAGCTGGGAAAGACGTTGTTGGGATACCGAACGCAGTTCGATTGAAGGCAGCGATTTTTTTTTGTCTTCTGCCGAATGGTCGCTCCTTGTCCTCAAGGGGGTTTGAGTGACGACGATGGTCTGTAATCGCTTAATTGACTTGGGAAGATTGATGGATCCGGCAAAGGTATCCGCGAAAAGCAGCATGGTTGAACAATCTGCAGCCATGGCAATGGCCGCGGCCTCCTTCAGCAAGAGAGTATTAAAGCGGGCCTGGCTTCGCTTTGGCCGGGCCAAAAGGCCACCCATTCCCTGGAATACTCTCTGGCGAAATACGGTCAGATCAGGTGAATTGGTGATGTGCTCAACAACACTTTTCTCCTGAAACTGATGGGCCACCGAGGCGAGAACTTCAAGATAGTTATTTTCTTTATCGGAAGCCAGCATCAAAATAAAGATACGCACCTTTTTGTATTCGGACATGCCGTCGTATTGAATGCCTTCGGGGCAGCGACCGATGGCAAAAAGGTAGGGCCGTTTCATCTTGATCCTGACATGGGGCAGGGCCACCCCATTGCCCAGATAGGTAGCCATGGAACTTTCACGCTCAAGCACTGCTTTTAGCAGTTTCCCGGGGTCCATTTTTTCACTCAACCGGGCGGTGGATACGTGAAGCAATTCCTGCAAGGCTCCTTTAAGATCCTTGCTTCGGATATCGATAATACGTGATTTAGCGAGGTAACGGTCCAGCCGCATAAGAGACGATTTCAATCCACCCGAAGGCGAAAGCAGAGGTTATTATAAAATTCATTTTTCCCACACCAGAGCTCCCTTTTTAATTTCGTAAACGAGCCCGATCAGGAGTACGGCAAGAAAGAACAAAACAGGGGTGAGAATGGGAATGCCCGCCGCCAAAAATTCCCGGTAAACGATAGCCCATGGAAACAAAAATACAATCTCGACATCGAAAAGGATGAAAAGCATGGCAGTGACATAAAACTTGACGGAGAAACGGGTATGGCTTTTGCCAACGGCTATCAACCCGCACTCATAGGGAGAATCCTTAATCTTGTTGGGCTTGGCCCGCTGGCCGAAAATATGGCTGACAACAATAATGGCGATGGCGATTCCGACAGCCAATAATAACTGAACGAGCAAAGGCATGTATTGAATTAGGGTCATACCGTTAAAACAAAAGCTCAACTGCTGTAATTTCAAGCCGCTTTTGAAAATAAATTCAATTAGCCGTCCATAATCGTATCATCGCGGCTGGTTCACCGTAGTCGAATCCAATTGATCTTGCTGGTGTCGGCCGAGCCCAAACCGAGCTTTTCGGCAAAAACCAGGATGGGCAAGCGATTACCGATGGGCCGAAATCCTTCTTCCCGGCGGTACTTGTTGAGACGACTCAAAATGAGCGCATCGAGGACGACCGGGTTAACGCTCATCCAGAGCAAATCTTCGGAGCGGGTATAGAGCGAGTTGAAAACCGGACCACCAATAAATTGGTAGCGCTCCATCGGCAAGATGGTTACCGCCAGACTGGAAGTCAGTTCAGGGATGGCGGCTACTTCGGAGGCGGCGATGGGGGCATTGGCCGGACTGGAAAAAAAACGATTGCGGTTGCTCATGTTCCACAAACTGGCATTGACAATACCGCCGGCTATGCCCACCGCGGGGTGGTCCAGAGCCATAGGAATATTGATCCAGAAATCCACCTCGGTGAGTAGAATTTTCGGGAGAAAACTTTTTCGGTTCTCATCATTTCTACCCAGGTATTCCAGGTTGGGATCAAGGCCTTCCGAAAACAGGTTCCCCTGGTAGCGGGGCAGAGAGCTGTCATAATACCAAATCGGGTCGAAAAAATCCTTTGAATCGAGGATATAAACAGGAACGTCTTCAAAAAAATTACCCTTGGCTCGGCGACTGAGAGGGGGAAGAAACCCGGAGGAGCGCAAAAGCGATTCATTTAAATCGAGCAGGAAAAGCTCATCATTGGCAAAGCCTCTTCGTTTTAAAGCGCTCAGGACCGCTTTAACGAGTGCGGGAGGAGTCGCAATACCGCTGCCTGAATTGGTGTAAATCTTGATTCCGGCCCGCCTTTTTTCCCCCGGCGTCAATCGTTTGCCGGTTTTTTTCTCGAAACTGCGAAAGAGGGCCTCAATGCCACTGGAATACCTCTCCTGGCTAAACTCGCCCAGTTTGTACTCCCACACATAACGAGTATGGTTGTTGCGCTGCCCATCGTATCCCCAAATGCCGCCGAATGCCAATAACGGAATAAAATTAGTAGCGAATATAAAAAGAAAGAATGACTTCATGTTCAGTTCTTGACAGTCTTCAAAAGGGGTTGGAAATTAATCTTCATTGAGAAATAGAAAACACTGTAATTTATTCCTTTTGGGGATCTGCTTATTACTGGTTGGATGCGGTCAGCCGCCACCGAATCTGGAGGAGTCCATCCGTGTAGCCAATGAGAATTTATCGTCCGGCAACACAGAGCAAGCAATTCTTCTGTTAGAAGATCTGTTGAAAAGCAACCCGGGACACTCCGCAATCCTGGAAAACCTTGCTTTTGCCTATGCCCAAAGCGGGAGCCATGAGATGGCTGCCTTTTATTTTCAGGAAACCGCCAATTCAGGGCCGAACAGGAATCATTTTCTTCTCTATGCAGCGGAAGCTTTACGGCAAAGCGGTAAACTCCCTCAAGCGGTCGAGAGTTATGAGAAATACCTGGCCGAACATGCCAATTCACCGGTGGAATGGAAAAAACTGGGTCAATTGCAGGAAACATTAAATAATTCAGGCAAGGCAGTTGAATCTTATCTACAGAGCCAGCGGTTGAAACCAACCGGAGAAAATGCCATTCGGATCGGGCAGTTGTTCAGGGGTATGAACAACCAAGCCCAGGCGAATCATTGGTTCCAGGTGGCGTTTGAAGCATCGGACGGTGCCCAAGGGGAAGCCTTGCTCGGGTTGTTGGCAGGAGCCATTCTCAACGAAAATTTTGAAAGAGCGGAAGACTTGATCCAGCAACTCGATTCCGGTTTCCCTGGCCTTCTGGACAACTCCCCCCTGGCCCAACGTCGGCAAGAGTTGGAACAGTGGCGCAGTCGCCAGGACGAGCTACAGAGGCAATTGCAGGAACAGGAGCGAATCGCCAGAGAATTGCAGGAAAAAGCGGCACACAGGGAGGCGGAGGCCACCGCTTTGACCGCCGCCAGGGAAAAAGAGGAAGAAGAGGCCAAAAAAAAGATGGAGGCGGTAAGATTGGAAGCACCGCCCCCTCCAAGCGCTTCAGGTTTTCTGCAAAAAGCACGGAGCAGTCTGGCCGCCGGCAATCCAGAGGAAGCGATTAAAAATTACTGGGCCTCCCTCAAGCTCGATGACAATCCGGCTGAAGTATGGCACGAACTTTCCGACCTATTGCTAAAAGAAGGCAAAAATGGCCTGGCAGAAGCCACCGCCTTGGAAACGATCCGCCGCGAACCAAAGTCCACCCTTTATACCATGCATTACCTCAAAGTGGCTCAAATAACGAAAGAGCCCGATCAATTTATGGAAGAACTTATTTACGCAAATCATAAAATTCCTGACAGCCCCGATATAACCCTGGCTTTGGCCAGAGGTTACAAAATCATTAAAAACAGTTACCGCGAAGCCGCATTCCTATATCGAAACTTTCTCGAACAAGCCCCCAATCACCCCGAAAGTTCTCAGGCGCAAGAGGAACTGGCCTCCCTGCCAACGAACTGACGACAAACGTCTTCCGAACTTCCAATCCTTCAAATCCGCTTCCGGAAAACCTCCACGGCATGCCTTTTATCTCCCGTAAATGTATCGAAGATATTCGGCGACAGTTAAACATATACGATGTCGTCTCGCCTGTGGTCTCCCTCAAAAGATCGGGTAAAAACTTTGTCGGCCTCAGCCCCTTCACCTCCGAAAAGACGCCCTCCTTTTACATCCTTCCAGATAAAAACTTGTTCAAGTGCTTTTCCAGTGGTTTGGCTGGCGACCAATTCCGTTTTATCGAGCAGACTGAAAAATTGACCTTCAACGAAGCAGTGGAGGCGATCGCCAACCGCTACAATTTTACTCTGGAGTATGAGGGCGGGATTGCAGCAAAGCGGGAATCCCGCTCCCTGCGGAAGGAAATTCTGGAGATCCACGAACTGGCTGCGGATTTTTTCCATCGGGAATTCAAGGCCGACAGTGATGAAGCCAATCAAATTCGCCAATATTGGATCGAGTTACGAAAGTTCACCATGGAAATAGCGGCGGATTTCAAGATTGGATATGCGCCGAAAGCACAAACCTCCTTGCTCAAAAATTTAATTAAAAAAGGATATTCGAGGGATGCTCTGGACAAATGCGGACTCTTTTACCTCAACCCGGGCAAGATGAATCCGGAAAAATGCGGATTCCGTTTCCGCGGCAGGCTGATCGTGCCGATCCGAGATTACCAAGGGCAGATCATAGCTTTTTGCGGACGGCAAACGGGGCTCACCCCGACGGAAGATCCAAGCCATAAAGCCAAATACATCAACTCGCCGCAAACTCCCGTATTTACAAAGGGCAATATTGTTTTCGGACTGGACCGGGCGCGGCACCATATCGATGAAGTAAAAGCTTTTGTCCTGGTCGAAGGGCAACTTGATGCAGTGCGTTGCTGGCATCATGGCTACAAAACGACGGTGGCCCCCCAAGGCACCTCCATAACCAATGAACAGCTGCGCCTCCTCAAACGCTATGCTAATCGAATGGACTGTGTCCTGGATGGAGACGAAGCAGGTCAAAAGGCAGCCATTCGCCTGTTGCCGATGACTATGGCGGCCGGACTGGAAACCCGTTTTCTGACCCTAGCACCGGGAGAAGACCCCGACACCCTTTTGGCCGGGGGCAAATCGGATTATTTTGCCCAAAAAATGGAGTCCGCCCAATCGGCCATGCAATTTGCGGTATCCGCGTTGCTGCCCGAAGAAAATCCTTCCGCGCAGGAAAAAGCGGCCGCTCTGGAAAAGATATTTGAAATCGTGGTCCAGGTCGATTCCGAGGCCGCCCAGCAAGCCTACTTGATGGAAGCCGGAACATTGCTTCACCTGGTGGACGTGGACGATCGGGCAGCCTACCAGAAATTTCTTCAATTCAAGTGGCAAAAAAAGAGAACAAGATCTTTTCAATCGTCCATTGGGAGGAGAATTGAGGGAGAAGAAAAATACTCCGGGAGGTTGACAACTTCTGAATATGAGTTACTTTTGGTGGCTTTCCATAACCAGGACCTTATACAATATATTACAGAAGTTATTGATAGTGAATGGATTGATTTAAATTCCATTTACGGAAGACTTCTCAGCCGCATACTTGCAGAATACAAGGAGGACCTCTGGGAGGGGATTGAAAAGATTGATTTGCTTTTTGAAACCGAGGAAGAGAAAAACGCTGCTTATTCATTAATGGCACTGGATCCGGTGGAACTCGGTTTTGAGGATCCAGTCGACATAGCTAATCGTTGTTTAAAGTCACTAGCCGAAAAATACGCCCGCAGGCAAAGCCGGAAAATTGAAGATCAAATCGCCGCCCTGCCAACTCCTTCAGATGAATTTCCGCAACTACAGAAAAAAATTGTTCTACTCCGCCGATTAAAAAACAATCCGCCCCAATTGACCGTATCCAGCCCTGGCAACACCGGGTTTTAGTTTTTCATAAGATCAAATTTAAATAAATAAGCCCTTAATTGTATTAATAATATTATGCCCATCACCAAAACCAAAACCAAAGCCAAAACCAAAGCCAAAACCAAGGCGAAGACTAAGACTAAGATTAAGAATAAAGTCGAATCGGCCTCCAAAAAGAAAACACCTGCGAAAAAGCTTGAGGCCAATAATAAAAATCCTCGTAAAGAAAAAAAATCGCAGCAAAAAGCAGAGCTTATTAACGAAAAGATTCGGGGTCTCATAAGGCTTTCCAAAGAGCAGGGCTACCTGACTTTCAAGGATATCAACAAGTCTCTCCCGGATACCGTTAATAGCCCCGAGGAGATCGAAAATGTCATTTCAATTCTGGAGAATCTGGAAGTTGACATAATCGACTCGGAGGATGTCGAGAGGTATAAGGAACGTCTCCAGAAATTTACCGAGGCGGAGATGCGAACCTCTCAACTCGATATTCTGGACGACCCCGTACGCATGTACCTCAAGCAGATGGGGCAAGTGCCTCTGCTCACCCGCGAGCAAGAGGTAGCCATTTCCAAGCGCATTGAAAACGCCGAACAAAAAGCGCAGAGTGAACTCTATTCGGTCGGAATGACGGCCCCTTACCAGGTCGATCTGGCACGCAGATTGTACAATCGCGAAGAGCGCTTCGACCGGATCGTTCTGGACAAAAAAATCGACAGCCGGGAAAAATATTTCCAGAACCTGCCCAAACACACCGAAGCCGTGGAAGAGCTGCAACGGCGCATGGACAAGGCCTGGAATGATTCGATCAACGCCACTTCCGTTCCCAATGCCAAGCGCGCCCGTACCCGTTTTAAAAAATACCAGGCACAACTGAAGCCGATCTTTCGGAAATTCTGCTTCAAGCTGAAAGTATTCGAGGAATTTCTCAACAACCTGAATCCACTCGTCAGAAAGGTCGAAATTCTCTATGAAAACCTCGAACTGGCAGAGAAAGCCCGCACCCGCAAGCATAAGGCCATCAATACGGAAGAAATACAGAAGAAATTAGTCGAGATTGAAAACCAGCTTCACCTGGAACCATCTGAGTTTCTCCGAATCATTCGCGAGGTGCGCAAAGGGATGCGCAAGGCCCACAGAGCAAAAACGGAGATGGTCGAGGCTAACCTGCGACTGGTCATCAGCATCGCTAAAAAATACACCAACCGCGGGCTCTCTTTCCTTGACCTCATTCAGGAGGGCAACATGGGCTTGATGAAGGCGGTGGAAAAATTCGAGTATCGTCGCGGTTACAAGTTTTCCACCTATGCCACCTGGTGGATTCGGCAGGCCATCACTCGATCCATCGCAGACCAGGCCCGCACTATCCGCATTCCCGTGCACATGATCGAAACCCTCAACAAGGTCATGCAAGTGCAAAAACAGCTTCTGCAGGAACTGGGCCACGAGCCGACTGCCGAAGAGGTGGCCGAGGAAATGCAGTTGCCCGTCGACCGTGTCCAGGCAATTATGAAAATGGCCCAGCAGCCCATCTCCCTGCAAAGTCCGGTGGGCGACAGCGACGACACTAATTTCGGCGATTTTATCGAAGACAAAGGGGCCGAGAACCCCTACGACATGACTGCCTACAGCCTGCTCCGGGAAAAAATCATGGACGTGCTTGACAGCCTGACCGAGCGCGAGAGGCGGGTTCTCTCTCTACGCTTCGGCCTGGTCGACGGCTATAGCCGAACCCTCGAAGAGGTGGGGCGGCAATTTAATGTCACCCGCGAACGCATTCGCCAGATCGAGGCCAAGGCACTCCGCAAGATGCGCCACCCCACCCGCATCCGGCAATTGCATGGCTTCTTCGAACCCGACCACGCCAACCGCCAATTGGAAATTTCCCAGCGCCGCAATTAACTTGGGGCGAAACTTGCCAATTGACAATTGCCCTATAGCTGAGGAATATTGAGTGATAATAAGGAAACCCTAAAAAAATGACATCCTGCCTCACAGCGGCCGCAACAATCGGCTTTTTACAAGGGATCGGAACGACCGAGCTCCTCATCATCTTTTTCGTCGTCCTGTTGCTTTTTGGAGCAAAGAAACTTCCCGAACTGGCCCGCGGAATGGGTAAATCGATCAAGGAGTTTAAAAAGGCCACCAACGAAATCGAAGAAGACATCCGCACTGCCATCGACCCGCCGGAAACACCGGCCAAACCTCAAACCCAGGTGGAAATACCCAACAAAGTATCACCCACACTCGCTCCCGCTACCACTCAAGCTGAACCGAGCGACACCGAACAGGTCGCCCCGGCATCTTCCTCCCCGGAAGAAAACAAGCCTTAAAATTCCAGAAACTAATTTCTGTTTTTGTTAAAAGGCGGTTCTCTAAAAAATTTCCGGGCTGGTAGATTCTAATCTCAGATCATGATAGACAATCCCTCAGGGATGGACGAACTCGTGCTCGGGATGTCGAATGGTGAGGACCGGACAGGGAGCTTTGCGGACCACTTTTTCCGCCGTGCTGCCGAGAAACATGTGTTTGACGGCGCCATGCCCATGCGTGGCCAAAATAATTAAATCGGAAACCTCACGGCGGGCCATAGCCACGATTTCCGGAAATGGTTCTCCCACACACAATTCAGACCTAACCGGCACCCCCGTTGCTGAAATGCGATCCGCAATTTTTTTAAGGTGAGTCTTGGCGGCCTTCTGGATTTGTATATCCAGGTCACCCGAATCCACCCCGATGGAGTAGGCAACCGGGTAAATGGTTCCGCTGGTAACATGAATAACCAACACCTCGGCCTCGAATTTTTTAGCCAGCTCGACCACATAGGTTTGCGCATGGCTGGCATAATCCGAGAAATCGGTTGGATACAGAATTTTCTTCAGTTCTATCATAAGATAACCTCCATTTTCTTTCTATACATCAAACGGGATATTTCAGTATCTATGTTCCGGTATTCCCTTATTGAATACTAATCAGGTTAGGATGTAGTGTCAAACGGATGAGGGGAAAATCTATGCCAAAAATGGCACTTTTCTTAAAAACCAGCGATTACGGCTGGATTTGGCCGATTTTGCTCGGTTCCGTAATCACTTTTGCCTCCTCGCAACGGGTGGTGGAAACTCCCTCGGCTCTTAATCTGGACAAGGCAGCACATTTTTTTGTCTTCGGTTTATTGGCAACCCTCCTGTTTCGCTATCCAAGCGATGCTTTCAAGAAGAGAAGCCACGCGATTTATGCGATCACGGCAACTGCCCTCTTCGGCCTGAGCGATGAGCTGCACCAATTTTCACAACAATTCCGTTATTTCGAGGGAAGCGACCTGGCAGCGGATTGCCTTGGCGCGTTGACTGCCGTGACAGTCTATAGATATTGGGTAATTTACAGGAAATTCCTGGAAAAAGAATTATTTCAATTTACTCGTCTTTGGCATCTCCTAAAATCGTCAAAATCGGAACCATGAGTGAAGAAGAAGCCATCACACAAATCGAAAGTTTGCGAAAGGAGATTGAGAGGCATAACGATCTCTACTTTCGGCGGGCAGAGCCAGAGATTTCCGATTTCGAGTACGACAGGCTGAAAAGAAATCTGGTGGAACTGGAGGCACTGCACCCGGCGCTGGCAGCGCAGTCCTCACCCTCCCGAAAAGTAGGCGACGACCGGCTGGAAGGGTTTGCCTCCTATCGCCATGGACAACCCATGCTCAGTCTGGACAACACCTACAATAAAGAGGAACTGTTCGATTTCGAAAAACGTTTAAAAAAAATATTTGGCGACAATCCGTTCGAATATGTGGTTGAACCGAAGATTGATGGCGTCGCGGTAAGCCTTACGTATGAATTGGGCCAATTCGTCCGGGCAGTCACCCGTGGCAATGGGACGGAAGGGGACGACATCACTCCAAACGTGGAGTTGATCACAGGTTTTCCGCGCACTTTGGAGGGAGCCAATGTTCCCGGGATCATTGAGATTCGCGGAGAAATCTACATGACGCTGGAAGAATTTAGAAGGATCAACGCAGAGCGGGCTGAACAAGATCTGCCCCTTTTTGCCAATCCTCGGAATTTCGCCGCCGGAACCGTCAAACTTCTCGATCGTCAAATCGCAGCGAGCCGAAAACTGGAAATTGTCCTTTATGCAATGGGGCTGTGCCAACCAGGGTCCTTCGCCAAACACAGCGAATTCCTGGAGACCCTGCGTCACTGGCGTTTCCCCACCGTGGAAAAATACTGGATGGCC
>JAJFLV010000259.1 GCA_021772535.1 Opitutales bacterium
AGGGTGAATACATCAACACTGTTGAAGAAAATCTTGAAAACCCGATTTATGGCCCTTGGAACGCGCAACTGGACCGCCCATCTTCGCCCTACGGCATCGAGATTGTTGCCCAACGAGCTGAGCGCGTGGGTCCAATCATTAAGCCGGAATACCCTTGGGAAGAAGGGTATGTCATCCTCAAAACGGTGCTCAAGGATGATGACAAATACAAGGCTTGGGGGAAAAGTCTCAAAGGCAGCAGTTGTTATTTTGTGTCCGACGACGGCATGAATTGGGAGAGGCCGATCCTGGGACAAAAAGAGTTCAACGGCAGCACGGAGAATAATCTCTTGAAGCCTGGACTGGAGGGGACAGTTTTTATCGACCCCAATGCTCCTCCGGAAGAACGCTACAAGAGTATTCGGGGCCCTCGGATCAAACCCGAGGAATTCAAGTCCTTTGTCGATCGCTACCCGGACAAATGGGAACCACGGGCCGTCCGAGGTCCATGGGGAAACCCGGAGAAAATCAGGGCGCTGGCCGGTGCGGTTTCACCGGATGGGATCCACTGGAAACACCTAGACGAATTATTTACGGTGGAGCACTCAGATGGCATGGAGACCGGATATTACGATATTCACCTCAAAAAATATGTCATTTATACCCGCACCTGGATGGTCGGCAACCGATCAGAGCACTGGTCGGGCGATCCGCAAACAATGACCTGGATGGGAGATAAACATGGCTCGGGCCGACGGGTCATCGGACGGATGGAGAGCGACTACTTCGGAGGATTTCCTGTTTCCGAACCGGTTATCGTGCCGGTGCCGGGAGAGACTTCGCCTTCCGAGGTTTTCTACACCAGCATTCATACGACCATACCCGGGGCGCCCGATCATCATTTGATGTTTCCGACCATTTGGGATACGCGGGACGACACATCGAGTCTCGGTCTTTGGACCAGCCACGACGGAAAGCTTTGGAACCGGATTCCGGGGCCGCCAATCCTGGAGACCGCTGAATTCGGCAAATGGGACGGCGGCTGCATTTTCTCCTTTCCCAACCTCATCGAGCTTCCCAATGGGGATTTCGCCCTGCCCTACAAGGGTTACAATCTGCCCCACAAGTATCCGCGTGGAACCATGACCCTTTCTTCCGGTTACGCCGTCTGGCCGAAGGGACGTATCGTTGCGGTGGAAGCAAAGGATATCGGCGGTTTTGCCACGATAGGCATTATTCCACCGGGACGCACATTGCGGATAAACGCTTTGACCAAACGGGCTGGGGGAATTCGGGTGGAAGTTGCCAAAATCGATGATTCAATCGTCGAAGGCCGCAGTTTTGCAGAATGCGATATCGTACAGGGGGATCAATTCTGGAAAACCGTTACCTGGAAAGGAGAGTCCGATCTCGCATATAAGGAGGGCGACGGCGTTGTCATCCGGTTCGAAATGGACCGGGCGAAGTTATTCGGCCTCGAATTTCAGTAATCGACGGCAAAGTCCGGAATATTGTTTTATTTGAGTTCGATACTTACTGCCGTGAGATAGGGAGTTGGGCCTCCATTGGGAGTAATAAGGCGGGCACGGTACTGTATCCATGGCCCCTTGACGCCTTTTAATCGCGAACCGCTTCGGGTGTACCAATCTTCTTCGTTGGCAGCTCCTCGCCAGGATGCGTTTGACAAATCTTCTTCGGTCGCCGCCCCACGCAATTGAAATTTTACAGAGGTAGTATGGGGAGTTTCTGCTTCCCAGCTAATGGAAACGGGTTTTTCGCCTCCGGAAAGATGATGAGGCGAAGAAAAATAATCTTCGTAAAGTCCGCGGTTGTAACTGTTGCCCGCATCGCGTAAATTCAATCCGCTGGGGCCTCCTGCAGATACCTCCCAACGGTTTTTGGGGGAGAATCCCTCCGGTCCGCCCCAATAAAGCATCGATTCCGTCGTGTGCCGGTGTGGTTCGGGCCGCATGGTTGATCCGGAGCGCCGGTGATTGGCTATGAGAATGTCCAGGTAGCCATCACCGTCATAATCCAGCGTTTCAGAACCGGAGGAACCATATGTGGGCAACTCGACGCGGGGCCGTTCGTCGAATCCTTTTTTGCTGCCCCAGTAAATGAGAGAAGGGCGATTCCCGCTGAACTCGCCTCCATAACTGGTCAGAAATATATCGAGCCAGCCGTCCCTGTCGAAATCGACAATACTGTTTTGATAGGGAACATAGGAACGAATCTCGTCCCGCCGATCATTTGAAAATCCGCTCGGGGAACCGTAATAAATAAAGGAGGATTTTTCGGTCCCTTCAGGAGGCCCTCGCTGGGGAAGCAGGAGATCGAGCCAACCGTCCTTGTTCAAATCCGCCCCTTTGATATACATAAGGTGATCCGGACGGCCAAGATCGATTTCGATGGATTTTTCATTGCCGTATCCATCTTCTCCACCCCACCAGATTGTGATATACCCGTCCTTAAGTTGGCCCGCTAGGTCAAGCCAACCGTCCTTGTTCAAATCCATCAACAGAGGCGCTCGAAAGCGACTGGAAGTGAATTGAATAACCGACCTGAATTTATGTTGAAAACCGTTTGACGAACCCCAGAAAATGGGAAAGCCGTGTTTTTCGGGATCGCCCAGATCAACGCTGAGACCGCCGGCCACCATATCGAGCCAGCCGTCTTTATTGATATCGGCGATACGCACGCCTCCATAGGCCATTTCCATTGAAAGATTGGAGGGGCCCGAAAACCCTTTGGAAGAATCGCCCCAGCAGAGAATCAAACCTCCTTGCGTGTGGGTTACTCCGGAAACGAGGTGGGATTGCGTAAGGACCAGGTCAACCTGGCCGTCATCATCCAGGTCGGCGTGGCCCTGACCAAATACATGATGAGTTGGAAAACTTGTACGGCGCTCGAGGGTGAAGTTGCGCGTCCCGTCACCCCAATATATATGAGTCGTCGATGGACCGTCGCGAAATCCGCCTTCGTCATTGAAAAAGACAACATCGGGAAGTCCGTCGTTGTTCACGTCTCCAATCGAGTTGGCCATCGAGCCTTGAGTGGCCAGTTGGGAATGGTGCCCAAACGCAAAACTGCCTCCAGTGTTCCAGAATACATAAGAGAGCAAACTTAACTCGTTGGTGACATTATGATTGCTGACTACCAATTCCGGCAGACCATCGCCGTTAAGATCACCGGCGCTAATTCCATTCGCCCCCAAAGTGGGCAGCGACAAGGGTTCACGGGTGGAAAAATCCTTCCCATCGGAATAAAAGAGAAGCGAATCGGTCCAGGTAGCCCCGCCGGGTGTGGCGTAGTTGGCCACCGCCGCATCATCAAGACCATCGCCATCAAAATCTGCTAGAACTACATCGCGGGGCGTGTCGACCGGCAACGTGATAGAGTTTGCCGAATCAAAACCTGTGGCGCTCCCGAACAAAATCTTGACTCCGCCCGAAATGCAGATTGCCAGATCCGGAAATTCGTCCTCGTTGACATTACCAATGGCCAGGGCGTTCCCTTTCTGCGGTAATTCCCGGCGTTTTTTCGTATCAACAAAGGCATTGCGGGTTGAGTAGAAAATATAGGTCTTCCCGTTGGCCAGGGCAACGAGATCATCCTTGCCGTCCAGATCGAGGTCCGCCGCGGAAACATTTTGCGCGCCTTTATTCTCAAATACCAGGGGCAAGCGATTTTCGGTATCGAATCCTTCAGGAGAATTCCAGTAAATCAAGCTCATCCGGGGGCTATCCGATCCTCCCTCAAGCCATTGGCAGGCGATGGCGAGATCCAGCCACCCATCGCTATTAAAGTCTCCGGCCGCAATTGAAGTTCCTCGAAAAGCGGGCAGGCCGATCCGGTTTTTTGAAGAAAATCCCCCCTCTGCGCCGTAATAAATCCAGGTATCGACATTGCTGTAGTGGCTGTCCGAATTGTTGACCACAGCCAGATCGTTCCGGCCGTCTTTATTGAAATCGGCCACCAATCCATCTCGGGAACCGTTACCAGGCAAATCGATGCGGGAACGCCCATCGATATCGTTTCCGGTGTTCAGGTAGATGTAAGTGTTTTCCTTTTCGGTGTGGCCATGACCGGCCGGCAAAACGATATCGAGGTGACCGTCGCCATTGAGGTCCCAGCGATTGATCATTTGAATGCGCCCCCGGGCGGAAACGTAGATATTGCTCCCGGCGTCGAGAAATGCGCCATTTCGAAAATCCTCGAATGATTCTTCTTTCCAGACTGAGGCGGCAAAAGTGGAAAGGGCAAGGCTGGTCATCGACACAGCTGTAAAAGAAAAAACGAGCCCACGCTTGCAATTAAAGAAAGGCAAAAGATAGTTCATGGATAAAGAATTTGTTGGTTTATAAGACTTTGGCCCGTAGCTGTAATGTAAATCCAATTTTTCGAAAACCTAGGGAATCATGCTTAATTATGGTGCCGAACAGTTGACAAAGAATTTTCCGGTTCCTGCTATTATTTATACATCATGGGTAAAGACAAGATAGAGATAAGGGGCGTAGTCACACCGTTGGTGACACCTCTTACCACGGACGGAGATCTCGATGAAGCGGCTCTGCAGTCACTTGTCGACAAACAGATCGAGGCGGGAATTAACGGACTATTCATCCTCGGTTCGGCTGGAGAAGGCCCCTTGCTCAGCCAGGAATTGTGCGATCTCACAGCGAAAAGGTCGGTTGAATTTGTCAACGGCCGTTTGCCGATATACGGAGGGGTGAGTGATAATTCAGTGTCAAGATGTCTGCAAAGGCTGGAAAGACTGGCCATGCGGGGAGTATCCGCCGGGGTCGCCACATTACCCTTTTACGGCTGGTCGGGAAATGAGGATAACGCCATTGAGTTTTATTCCAAAATAGCCGGAAACTCACCCATTCCCCTGGTTGCCTACAACTTGCCAAAAGTGGCGGGTCGAAGCATGAGCATGGCAGTGATCGAAAAATTGTTTGAAATTCCAAATCTGGTTTGTCTCAAGGAAACCACGGATGACCTGGAATCCATGAGCGCTGTCGCAGGTTCCCCCAAAAGACCGAAAAATTTTTATTACCTCCCGGGAAATATCAAATTTTCAGCTCCTCTGCTGGAAAGCGGGGCTGATGGGTTCGTTCCAGCTTCCGCGAACCTTTTTCCCCAGCCGTTTGTGAATCTATATCGCTTGCATTTGGAGGGAAAACGCCAAGATGTGCGTGCCCTGGATCGGGATGTAATTCAAAAAATGGCTCGATTGGCCTCCCTTTTGCCAAGCACCCCCGCCTCGATCAAATGCGCCATGGAAATTATGGGATTGTGTTCCCGCCAAACCGTTCGTCCCTGGCCGGTAGCCTCTGAAGCCGACATGACTTCGATGAAATCAATCCTCGATGAAGTTGAGGAAGCCCTGTCCGAGGTTTGATTCAGCTCAGGGCGTGGGCAATGGCCAGAATCGACTGATAGGCTCCCCAAACCGCCAGGATGAAAAGGGCGGCAAGGATTACATTCTCCCACCATTTGTTTCGATAATTCAACCCGATGTATTTGGAACGTGCCGTTATGAACCAGAGGCCCCCGGATAAGACCGGTAGGACGATCACGCCCGCCGCATTGGCAATAAGTGTAAGCGAGATGAATCCCGGCATATTCGGTAAACTCCAGACCAATGGTGAAAAAAGACACCATAAGGCAACGAATCGATAGGTTTTGGAGCGGCTGACATCTTCCCGGCTTACTTTGGTCACTTCTTCGGAACGGCTGATCTTTACGATGTCGCTTAACATGTAACCGTAACCCATGGCATTGCCGATGACGGAGCTGTAGAGGGCGGCGAAAACACCCAAATAAAAAATGGGGCCGCCCAACTGTCCCAGGGTGATGGTCAGCAAGCTGGCCAGATCATCGAGGCTTTCAACAGTGATCCCCTTCGGATTCAACAGCTCCGCACCGACCGTCCATACTGAAAGATCGAGAACGACGAGGACCAAAGTGCCGAAGGCCAGATCGTAAAGTTGCAATCGCCGGAATTTCGGTCCTATCCAGCCTTTTTGTTGAATGAAATAGGGATATAAAAGGTTGGCGATGGAACCGCCGACGGCGCCGATCAGCGCGGTAATGACAAGGAAGACGCTGAAGGAACCCTTCTGTTCAGGTAGAGCGAATAAAAAGATGCCCTTTACCGCCTGTACTGGACTGGGACCGCTCCACAGGGCCACCCCGATAAGAGATAGACTTAGGATGGCGAGAAAAAAGTAAAACACCTTCTCGATACGGTTGAAAAGGCCCCGAAAAACAAATACCGCAGCAGTGATTACCCAAAATACGGACCAAAACAAGGGAGCCCCGAATCCAAATAGCTTGGTCGTCGTTTCGCCCACTCCTTTTACCAGAAAAGAACCATAGAAATGTCCGAAAAAGAGACCGACAAATCCAACGAAAATTGGCACCCAGGGATGAATCCGTTTCAGGCCAGCCATGACGCTTTCGCCGTGCTGATTGCAAAGCTGGTATTTGGCGATGATGGAAACAAATATGAACCGCACGAACAGAGCGAGAGCCATGGCCCACATCAGCGCATAGCCATAATTGCCGCCGGCAACGGCGGAATCGACCAGATCCCCGGCACCCAGCCAGGTCAACGCCATCACAATGCCGGGCCCGATGGAGCGCAGGTATTGGCCGAAAGTTTTAGGTATCTTGGTATCTGAATTTGGCATGGTTTAAGACCTGAAGCTTGGTTGTGAATTTGGAAATAATACATTTCCATTTATCATAATATTCACAATTAAAAAAACTGTATCCTCACCAAAACCTATGGGGCATTTCTAGTTCCGGCAAGTCTCCCATTGCATGTTCCGAATTGGCTGACAATTCTCCTTAGTCGAGGTTAAGCCCATTAAAGTTTAACCCAATTTAGACAGTTCAAAAAGCTGAAAGGCTCAACAAGACTCCTTTCGGCTCGAAGAAAACCTCAAATCTATTATTTTTTACCCTCAATTGCCGGACTCTGGCCGGGCCGGAATACCTTGATTGCCGATTCGTTGGTTTCGAGGTAATCGCCGCCGATCAAATCGATGCAATAGGGAATGGCCGGGAAAACCGCATCCATGCATTCCCGGATTGCTTTGGGTTTGCCCGGCAGGTTGAGGATGAGGCATCGGCCACGGGTGCCGGCCGTCTGCCGCGAAAGGATTGCCGTTGGCACATAGCGCAGGGAAGTGGTTCTCATGAGTTCCCCGAAACCAGGAAGCATTTTTTCACAAACCGCCTCCGTTGCCTCCGGGGTGACATCGCGAGGTGCCGGACCGGTGCCGCCGGTAGTCACGATAAGGCAGCATCCACGATTTTCGGCAAAATCGACCAGGGTTTTTTCAATCAAAGGCTGCTCATCTGGAATTACGGCATATTCCGGCTCCCAAGGTGTTTTCAGGTATTCTCTGAGCAAAGCAACGGCGGCTTTTCCGGGTATATCTTCATAAACTCCCGCACTGGCCCGGTCCGATATGTTGACGATTCCGATTTTTGTCATGGTCATGATTTGGGGAAGTCCGCCTTTTGAGACAATCCTCTTTTTGGTGTTGAGTTGAATTTGATAGGATCAAAACGAAAATCTACTTCTAAAATTAGTTGCCGAAGCAGAGATTTGCCTCCTTTTGGCATCAGGACCAATTTTTCTTGATTTCCAAATTAAATCACATAAATTCTCGCCCTTTGTGAACTCATTTCCCCTTATTTACTGACCATCTAATACCCGGAAACCGATTGATACCCCAACTGTGTCAGCTAATAATCTCCAAAGCTTAACCAGTACCCAGAGTTCACGACTTCCTGCCAAAAGTGGGTTTGGCGGTCGCAGGTATTTTGAGATTAAAAAGGGACTCGATTTGCCCATTACGGGGAAACCGGAAATTTCTAAAAATCTCGAGAATGCCACCCAGGTAAGCAAGGTGGCAGTCATTGGCACGGACTTTATCGGGTTAAAACCCACTATGACAGTCCAGGTGAAAGACAGGGTAAAGCGGGGTCAGCTTCTCTTTACCGATAAAAAAAATCCCCGTGTTGGCTACACTTCCCCTGCCGGTGGCACCATCATAGCCATCAACAGGGGTGACAAAAGGGCTCTCTTATCGGTTGAAATTAAAGTAGATGGCAAAGAGGAAGAGGAAACCTTTACTTCATATTCGGAGAATCAACTCGCTCAACTTTCTCCTGAAGAGGTGAAAACCAATTTGCTCGCCTCTGGTCTATGGACGGCTTTGCGGACGAGGCCATTCAGTAAAATCCCCTCCCCGGAAACTGAGCCTCACTCTCTTTTTGTCAACGCGATGGACACCAGTCCGTTGGCGGTCGATCCAAAATTTGTCATCGAGAGAAGGGAAAATGATTTTATCGATGGATTAAGGGTAGTCTCCAAACTCACTAACGGCGCGCTTTATCTCTGCTTCAGGGCAGGAGAATCCATGCCGGGATCCGATCTCGATTTTGTCACCGCCGCGGAATTCAAAGGACCCCACCCCGCGGGATTGGCAGGCACGCACATTCATTTTCTGGATCCGGTCAGCGCTCATAAAACCGTCTGGCATCTCAATTACCAGGATATCCTCGCCATCGGCAGACTTTTCACCACTGGCAAACTCGATGTGGAAAGAGTTATCTCCCTGGCCGGACCCATGGTATCGCGGCCGCGGTTTCTGCGCACCCGTCTTGGTGCTAGCATAAAAGACCTCACTGCCGCCGAATTGAAGGAAGGCGACGTCAGGACGATATCGGGTTCCGTTTTATTCGGACAAAAAGCCGAGGGACCCCATGCTTTTCTGGGCCGATACCACCTGCAGGTCAGCGCCATCAGGGAAAACCCGGAAAGGCTGTTTCTGGAATGGCACCGGCCCGGCTTCGACCGGTTTTCAGTGAAAAGAACCTTCATTTCAAGAATCTTTCATGGGAAGAAGTTTGCCTTCACCACGTCTAATGAGGGAAGTGACCGCTCCATGGTACCGATCGGAACCTATGAAAAAGTGATGCCCCTGGATATGGTCATCACCTTTCTGTTACGTGCCCTGATTATCCTAGACACCGACCAGGCTCAAGCTCTTGGCTGTCTCGAACTGGACGAGGAGGATCTGGCGCTTTGCACTTTTGCCTGTCCCGCCAAATACGACTTCGGACCCATTTTGAGGGACAACCTGACAACCATCGAGATCGAGGGTTAAGAAACGGTAAATGAAGCTCTTAAGAAATTTTCTGGACGGTATTCATCCCCATTTCGCGAAAGGAGGGAAGTTCGCCAAATTATATCCGCTCTATGAAGCAGCGGACACCTTTCTCTTCTCTCCGGGCAAGGTCACTGAGGGCAATACCCACGTTCGCGACGGACTGGATCAAAAGCGGTTGATGATCACCGTCGGGGTTGCTTTGGGTCCCTGTTTTTTTATGGCTCTCTACAATACCGGCTACCAGGCAAACCTGGC
>JAJFLV010000260.1 GCA_021772535.1 Opitutales bacterium
ACGGTCAGTTGATCCGTATTGATTAAACCTTCCGCGCCCCTGGCCAACCGGGCGGCATGCAGCATGCCGGCAGCCAATTGGGCTCGTTTGCAGAGAGGAACAACCGTTCCATCCAAGGTCCGAAAATCGTTAAATGAGGGGAATGTAGCAGCGAGAAACCCGGCGTGTAAAAGTGCGTCGTTTCCTGCGGCAGCGATGGCATTTTCCAGTCGTCCGGCAAAGTTTTTTTCAATGATGTGACCGATTTTATGGAGGATGCGAATTCGCTCTTCGACAAGTGGCAGATAACCTTGGCCGGAAGCAAATAATGATCCCACAATATCACTTTTAAGGACAGAGGCATCGCTCAAGTCATGTCCGTTTTGATAGGCTGAGTTGAGCAGGCCAAATAGGGCAAAGGCATCCACTACTCTTTGTCCGGTGATGGGAATCGACCACATCTTTTCGCCTTCCGGAACCCAGTAGCAAAAATTGAGCGCGTTGCCCAACCAGACGACACCATCGAGAATGGGTCCTGCGGTTGGCGGAAAAGCCGGATGATCCCAGGCAGGAAGCGGAAGTTGCTCACCGGCCAAATTATCAGCCAAAATGTCAATAGACTCAGGATCAAGATGCACATGGCGAAAATGGGGAATCAGATCCCGACAAACCTTTCCCAATGGGAGCCGGATTGATTTTTCACCGCTCATATAACAAAAATGCTCAATTATTCTAAAGCACAGATTACTGGGATTCGCTCAGGTGTCGAATAACCCATGAAAGAGAATCTTTGCCAAAATCCAAGTTCATCCGGGCAAACCACAGTTAATATGAAAAAACAGGAATAACCGCCTGATCGAATAGAAAATTCCTTTTCTAGAATCTATCTTTAAATAGAACCTATCTCAAAATCGATGATGTTGATGCAGAGAGCAATTATGTGCTTGGAGCAAGGCGCGACGGGGCTTACCGGGCTGGAAGCCCTGCCTCCCCGACGGAACGCCGCTCAAACACATAACTGCCTCTGTCCAAAGGATTTGTGCGGCACGGTAGCACCTTCGGCGTTGGTTTGCGCCAGAGGGGCCTACAGCCCATCCGGGCGCAAAGCCGCCTGGAATCTGCCACCGTGGCGCTACAAATATCATTCATCCGCGAATTTGAGATAGGTTCTAGTTACCCGAGGGCGATGCCGATGGAAAAAAGGATTCCGTAAAGGAGAAGAAATTGCGCCGTTTGGGCGAGGAGTTTATTGTAATCATTTCCATAGAGGGCATCACGCAAATTTTTGCTTAAAAAAAAGCAGGCAGGCCAATAAACCAGTGGAAGAATGACCCATGGGGTCATGTCTAGACGCCATAAAACAAAGGGCACGAACAGTGCCAGGAGAAAATTGAATTGATAATGCTTGAGGGCAAAAGGCCTCCCGAATCTTACCACGAGGGTGTTCTTGCCGGCCCGGGCATCCTGTTCGACATCACGGTAATTGTTGACAATAAGGATATTGGTAACCAGCCCACCGGCCGCTACCGCTACCCAGAAGGAATGGAGTGAAAAATATCCGGCCTGAACATAGAAGGTGAACATGACGGCGACAAAACCGAAAAAGATGAAGACGAGAAGATCGCCATAGCCTTTGTAACCGAGCGGATAAGGTCCGCCGGTATAGGCAATACCGCATAAAATGCTGGCTATACCGACAGCCAGCAGCCACCAGCCCCCATATACAATGAGGCCGCAACCGGCCAGAAAGGCGATGGTATAAACCGCAGCCATTGCCAGGAGCATTTGGCTGGGTTCCATGAGGCCGCCCGCCACGGCGCGGAGCGGCCCGATGCGATCCGGGGTATCGGCGCCCTTGACGAAATCAAAGTAATCGTTGGCGTAATTGGCGCCGATTTGGATGAGCAATGCGAATGCCAGGCAAAGTAGCGCCGGTATGAATTTGAATGTTCCGGCCTGCCAGGCCAGGGCTGTGCCGAGCAAAACGGGCACCACTGCAGCCGGAAGGGTTTTGGGCCTGGCAGCAATGATGAGTGGAGATTGAATGGGCCAACTTCGCATTTTTCTCAGTTTTAGCAACAGGATGCGTCAGTGCCGCCTCCCGTGCTACTCAAGCATGGGCACGAAATCATCTTCAGGCTTCGGGCCGAGATTCCGGCGCATGATGGTGCGAGCACAATAATTCCAATGCAGAATGGCCTCATCGTTTCCGGCGGGGCGAATGGCTTCCGCTTTTTCATACCAATCCATGGCATCATGGAATAGTTCGTAGGCTACGAACCTGGAACCGGGAAATACATTTTCCAGCTTGGATTTAGCCCGTCGCTCACAAACAATTCCGCTGTAGTACTTTTTCTTGTAGTCGTTATCGAAACGGGAGAGAACTTCCTTGATTCGGGTCATGCTGACGGGGTTATCCGTATTAAACTGATCCGCCATAGCCAAGATAAGAAGAACGAGGGCTTTTTCGTTATCAGAATCGGCCCGAAGAATATCTTCGCAAATGCTTTCGGCGGTGGCCGAATCGTTGAGCAAGCGGTAACGCATGGCCCGCTCGAGAGCCGTCGGGATTGCTTCATTGGAAATTTCTTTTAATTCAAACATAGGGGGCCTCTAGATTAATCGTGAAAACCGAGGTCCCTTAAAGCATGGGGGATAATTCCCGTTTTGGCAAGACCCGCGTTCACTTCTTAAATTTTCGCAGCAAATTTGCCAGGGGATCATAAAATCGATCAACGACGCGTTCCTTGAGGGGAATAATCGCATTGTCAGTTATAGTGATTTCTTCCGGGCAAACCTTGGTGCAGCATTTGGTGATATTGCAGTAACCAACGCCGTAGGCTGTCTTTAATTCTTCCAGACGGTCTTCGATGTCCAATGGGTGCATCTCCAAACCGGCCACATGTACCAGGAACCGGGGGCCGATAAATTCGCTTTGCAAGCGGTGTTCCCGCAAAACATGGCAGACATCCTGGCAAAGGAAGCATTCGATGCATTTGCGAAACTCCTGCACCCGGTCGATGTCCTCCTGCCAAATGCGCCAAGTGCCGTCGGATGCATCCGGCGGCCGGGGCTTGAATGGCTTGATTTTCTTTTTTACATGAAAATTCCAGGAAACATCGGTTGTCAGATCCTTAATCAGGGGAAAGGCTTTCATCGGTTCGACGGAAACGGGTTTTTCCAATGGAAGATCGGCCAGTCGGGTCATACACATGAGGCGTGGGATTCCATTGATTTCAGCAGAACAGGAACCACATTTCCCGGCTTTGCAATTCCAGCGGCAGGCCAAATCAGGAATTTGATCCGCCTGGATTTGACGGACCGCGTCGAGAACCACCATACCCTCCGAAATGGGGGTTTCGTATTGCTCGAACTCAACCCCTTGCGAGGTTCCTCTTAAGATTTTGAAGGCTGCCTTCCCGCTCATTCCATTTCCTTGATGACAGCTTTGAGTTCCTCCGGCATTTCCGGAATCGGTTCACTACGGACAAGCATGTTCCCCTCAGGACCTTTAATAGTGACATAATTGCATTGACCAAAGTCTGGATTTTTTTCGGGGAAATCCTCTCGAAAATGAGCTCCCCGGCTCTCTTTACGCTCCAGAGCGGAATGAGCGATAGCTTCTGAAATTGTCAGCAAATGGTTCAGGTCGAGCGCTGTGTGCCACCCTGGATTGAATTCCCGATTACCAGGAACATGCACCCGGCTGGCTCTTTCCTTAAGAAGGTCAAGTTTTTCGAGGGCACACTGTATCTCCTCTTCTTTTCTAACGATTCCTACATTATGTTGCATCAACTTCTGCAAATCATTTTGAATGGAATAAGGATTTTCAGCGCCGTTTTGCGGGTCATTATCCCGTCCAAACGGTTCCAGAGCCATTTCGACCGCCTCTTCCACTTGTTCTCCGCCGATGCTGCCGAGATTGTTTTCCCGGGCGAAATCGGCAGCATATTCTCCGGCCCGTTTTCCCAGGACCAGAAGATCGGACAGCGAATTGCCCCCCAAACGGTTTGCCCCGTTGATGCCAGCCGCACACTCGCCACATGCAAAAAGTCCCGGCACGGTGGACATTTGCGTGTCGGCGTCGACATGGATTCCACCCATAATGTAATGGGTGGTGGGCCCCACTTCCATGGGCTCCCTGGTAATGTCGATACCGGCCAGTTGTTTGAACTGGTGATACATGCTGGGGAGTTTTCTTTTAATGTGCTCTTCGGAATGGGAAATTTTTTCTTTAATCCAGGCAATATCGAGAAAAACGCCACCGTGGGGGCTGCCCCGGCCTTCCTTGATTTCCCGCACGATGCAGCGAGCGGTGTGATCGCGGGTGAGGAGTTCCGGCGGGCGGCGGGCTTCTTTGTCGCCCTGAGTATAGCGCCAGCCTTCTTCCGGGTTGTCGGCCGTCTGGTGTTTGTAGTTATCCGGGATCTCGTCGAACATGAAACGACGGCCTTCGCTGTTCAACAAAATGCCACCTTCCCCACGGACTCCTTCGGTAACAAGAATGCCTCTCACGCTGGGAGGCCAAACCATGCCGGTGGGGTGAAATTGAATAAACTCCATATCGATCAATTCAGCGCCCGCCTCATAAGCAAGGGAGTGGCCATCGCCAGTACAATCCCAACTGTTGCTGGTGATTTGGTAGGCCTGACCGATGCCCCCGGTGGCCAAAATCACGGCTTTGGCCCGAAATACCTGGAAACGTCCTTTTTCCCGGTCGTAAACGATAACCCCGCAAACACGGGAACCATCACCGTCTTTCAGGAGACGAACGACAGTGCGCTCCATGTGCACTTCGATGCCTTGATGAATGCCATAATCCTGAAGGGTGCGCAGCATTTCGAGGCCTGTGCGGTCGCCCACATGAACCAGACGCGGATACTTATGCCCGCCAAAATTTCTCTGCAGAATGCGGCCATCCTTGGTGCGGTCGAAAACGGCCCCCCACGCTTCCAGTTCGCGAACGCGCTCGGGAGCTTCCTTGGCATGGATTTCGGCCATTCGCCAATTGTTGACATATTGTCCTCCGCGCATGGTGTCGGAAAAATGAACCTTCCAATTGTCCCGATCGTCCACATTGCCGAGAGCGGCCGCGATGCCTCCTTCCGCCATTACGGTGTGGGCTTTCCCCAAGAGGCACTTGCAAATAATTCCGACTGAGCAACCCTCGGCAGAGGCTTCAATAGCCGCCCGTAAACCGGCACCTCCGGCACCAATGACCAACACGTCGTACTCAAATTCTTGCGAATCAACCATTAAAAAATCCTCCAGTCGGTCCAAACTCCCATTGAACAAAGCCTCACGTAGGCATCCGTAAACCCAACCCAAAAAAGGCTCAACCAAGCGAAAATCATGTGCCTTTTGTTTAAGCAGCTAACACATGTATAGGCATGTTTGCGAGCCGGTGACCGGGAAATCTGATCCATCATTCCGCCGACCAGATGCCGCAGCGAATGGCAGCCCAAAGTGTAGCCGCCAAGCAGGATGACATTGACGGCC
This sequence comes from Opitutales bacterium, assembly GCA_021772535.1. Taxonomy (GTDB): domain Bacteria; phylum Verrucomicrobiota; class Verrucomicrobiia; order Opitutales; family UBA2987; genus JAJFLU01. Next base: position 5,479 of record JAJFLV010000260.1, read on the forward strand.
AAAATGAGCGTTCCCACACCAAGACCAAAGGAAACCTCTCCTGTTGCAGGGTCCTCGAACCAGAGGGCTTTCCACGCATCATGGGCAAGGAAGATTATAAAGATGAGTGCAATGTAAAGAAAGTAACGATGGATATTCTGCATGATGAGGGGAAAGGAATTTTCTCCCCAAAAGCTTTTCCTAGGCTCGCCCACGGCACAAGCGGGCGGATCGGCCCAGAAGGCCTTGTAATAAGCTCCACGGTAATAATAGCAGGTCAGCCGAAACCCTGCGGGGGCCCAAAGAATGAGAAAGGCGGGCGACCAAGGCAGGATGGAGGGCCATATTGGCGGTTTTGGGCCGAACCAGCTATGTCCCGACGAACCGAACAATTCCGGGGAGTAAAAGGGGGAGAGGTAGGGGCCGAAGGTATAATGATTCCCCTGGAAAGCAGCCCAGGTGGAGTAAATGATGAAGGTGGAAAGTCCGGCAAAAACCAACAAAGGCTGGACCCACCAGGCGTCCGAACGCATGGTCTGCCCGAACGTCCGGTTTTTGACGGAGGCGTTTGTGTAATCCATTCTAGGTAGGTAAAAATCAGTAAATCAATCCTGCTGAGGCGGCTTTTATAGGGGCT
>JAJFLV010000027.1 GCA_021772535.1 Opitutales bacterium
GGCCTTGAGAAGCTTAATTCCGACAAGCGCGAATAGCGGCTTGTGTCCCGCAAAGCACTCGGTCTCGTAGGGTACTACGTTCCCGCGCCGGTCTGAAGGATGTTGTCTCATTCGGTAGCAAACTGCGCCTTGCCCTTCATCACTTCTCGAATTTTTGAAACAATGGGGTGAAGGCAATGAGAAACATGTTGCTCGTCTAATTTGGCTGGTGTGCAATTTGAATTCGCTTAAATTCCTTCCATATCTAAATGATTGATGTGCCTTCCAGGAATTTTAAAGAAAGACAATCCAGAATAAGACTTTAAAACATCGTTAACCTGTTTCGTTGAAAAGTGTGAAATAATTGCGGCCATTCGAATTGCCTAGGGGATATCAGCTTGATTTCACGGAAACCTTGAACTAAAAAGAACCTAATATTGACGACGAATTCACTCGGGGGAATGGGATATTGGTTACTGAATTAGAAAATTTACAAGAATTCGAACCAGATGTAAGAATTGTTATTGGGTTTGTATTAGTTTCCGATGACCCGTTCCAGTATCGTGTACCTTGCCAAGAAATCTAAATTAAGTCATGACAGTAACCCTATCCAGCCGATATATCGACGACGAATTCACTCTTGCGGGCCGGGAACACGGCACAAATGCCCTGGGTGATTGCAAAATTGCCGAGCTTCTCGATAGCCTCGAGAAATTACGGTCTGTTACGATTCCCCCGGATGAGGACGTCACACCGGAGATATTGGTTGAATCACCGCTCGGTTTTCACCGCATCGTCATTGAAGGCGATAAGTTCGTCCTTAGCAATCTGGACGATATAAACGAACAGAGCCTCCTCCTCGGTCGGGAGGAAATTCGGGCGATGTATTTCCCAGTGGACACCATGGAAACAGAGGAGGAAGAAGACGAAGTCGAACTGCCGGATATCAAACGATCTGTAATTAGAGAAATGATTTTCGGAGGAGCGGCTACTCTCATTTTTGTTGGTTTGGCCGCGTTTTGGATTCACTTCTATGTTACCCACAGTGTGAGCCCGTTCCCCGAATTGGAGATTACCGAAATTTCCGATGCGGAAACTATCGCTGAAATGACTCGAGATTACACCGGCGCCTTCATTTCTGGAACGGAACCGGGCGATGTTCTCCTTTCTTTTTCTGATTCAGGTGCGGTTCGAATCTATGATTTTTTTGAAAGCGATTCGGGGCAGAAAACGGTGTTGGATTTCGATCTGGAGGCTCCCTACCGGTTTGTAAATGAATCGAACGGAAAATCGATTCTGATCGAAAGTCACGATCTGGTCCGGCTTATTGGAAAGGATGAAATCGAATACGACGGACTGAGGTTGACCCGCTTTGTTGGTTCCTACCTAGAGGAGTTTGGAGAATTATAAGTAAGTGACCCGTTGTTTTCCCGGGATTACGGAATCACTACGATCAAGGCTTGAAGCAATTTTTGTTTAAGTATATGACAGAAGGGACTTCGCGTATAACTGTAGTCATTGATTTTTCACCTTAAGATAGTAGTAGAACCGATTGCTTCCCCGCACTTGAATATCCCCTTTTTTGGGGTCCCCATCATCAAGTATACTATCGACCTCAACTAACTGGGCCTTACTGGCAAAAATTCGATTTTTGCGACCGTCTGACCGGATCTGAATAAAAGCTTCTTTCCTGACCGGATTACGTGGCCGACGATGCGTCCAGGAGTATTTTCCACCGACCGTCGATGGCCTACTCCAGGCATCGCCCAGGTAATCCTCCATCGATTCCGGATACGAATCCCTATTTTTTTGAGACTTCGGCCAATCTCCTTGTTCCATGGAGTAGAGGCGAAAAGCGGAAGCAAATACACGAAGATCATTGACCAGCACATTAATTTGTGCCTTTTCCCGCGTCCTGATGTAATTACCCGTGGCCATACTCGCCAGCAATCCTATGATCGCTACCACGAACATAATTTCAACCAATGTAAATGCCGCTCGTTTCTTAATTTTCATCTTTGCTCCCCCCTTCCTTTTTTAGATTTCTCCGTAAAGATCATCCTGGACCATTTTGCTGGGGTTGCGCAAGTCTCAATCTATAAGCGTTGGAATAAAACCGGCACTTTAATCAAAATGCCCAAAAACTGCTCCGTTAGCACTGCGGGATTATTTTGTGCGTCCAGTAGACCTCTTGCAAGCACTGGCCAATGCCAGTGTCGCGCAAGATGCCAATGATCTGTTCTTTGGTGTATCGTTTTTTCTTTTCCTTTTTATGGACTTCTGATCAACATATCCCGCCAAGCAATGTATCTAGTGTGGTGTTAGGCTAATTTAATTCAAAAAAAGACTTGTACTTTTTGGAGATTTGTCCATGCTTTCACTCATGACAAGAGGAAGACCGATACCTGAGTTGATTCTCCATGAAGAAGAAAAAGAAACCCTCCGCAAGCTGGTGCGGCGGAGTACTTCGAGCAACGCCGAGGCTCGTCGGGCGCGGGTCGTTTTGCTCTGGCTGAGGGTCTGTCCAACACGGCCATTAGTGAGCGTGTGGGCCTTTGCCAGCACACTGTTGGGAGATGGCGCCGCCGTTTTCTCCAAGACCGTTTGGAGGGCTTGGCCGATCTTCCCCGCAGCGGCCCGCCCTGCCAGATTGGCGACGAGAAGATCGCCCAGGTGATTCGCCTGACCCTTGAGAGTCGGCCAGCCAATGCCACTCATTGGAGCACCCGCAAGATGGCCGCCAAAGTCGGCATCTCCAATGAGAGGGTGGCCCGCATCTGGCAAACCTTTGGTCTGCAGCCGCACCGGGCCGAGAGCTTCCAGCTCTCTACCGATCCGTTTTTTATAGAAAAGGTTCGTGATGTGGTGGGCCTTTACATGACTTCGCCGCAAAACGCATTGGTGCTGTGCATAGACGAGAAAAGTCAGATACAAGCACTCGAACGCAGCCAGCCGCTGTTGCCCATGAGACCCGGTCAGCCTGAACGGCGCACGAGCGATTATTTCCGCCATGGCACAACCACACTTTTCGCCGCTCTCGATATCAAAACCGGCAAGGTCTACGCCGATTGCTACCAGCGTCACACGCAAAAAGAGTTTCTCACTTTCTTGCGTAAAATTGAACGTGAAACCCCCAAGAAACTCGATTTGCACATCGTCATCGACAACTACGCTGCCCATAAGACTGCAGCAGTTCGCAAATGGCTGGTGCAGCATCCGCGTTGGCATATTCACTTCATCCCCACCCACTCCAGTTGGCTCAACCAAGTCGAACGCTTTTTCGCTAAAATCACCACCGAGCGCAGCCGGCGCGGATGCTTCCGTTCGGTCAAGGAATTGCGTCATGCAATCTTCGATTACATTGACCACCACAACGAACAGCCCAAACCATTTAGATGGACTGCAACTGCCGATGCCATACTTGGTAAAATTAACCATTTATGCAAATCATTAACCTAACATTACACTAGAACCTATCTCAGATTCGATGATGTTGATGCAGAGAGCAATTATATGTTTTTGAGCAAGGCGCGACGGGGCTTGCCGGGCTGGCAGCCCGGCTGCCCCGCCGGAACGCCGCTCAAACACATAACTGCCTCTGTCCAAAGGATTTGTGCGGCACGGCAGCACCTGCGGCGTTGGTTTGTGCCCGAAGGGCGTCCAGCCCATCCGGGCGCAAAGCCGTCTGGCATCTGCCGCCGTGGCGCAACAAACATCATTCATCTGCGAATTTGAGATAGGTTCTAGCCTCTTCCGCTGCCGTATAGCATAGTTCTTAGCGAACTGCTTCTTATTCTTTAAAAAGTCCTGCGCCGAGATTGCTGCCGAGGGTTCCTGGAGCGACGTGTAAATAATTGCGCGGTAAATTTATGCTCAATTCGGCTGGTCTCGGGTCATCTAACACAAACCGGATTTTACCTTCCTTGATAATGTTGGATTCTTCGTAAACGATCTCTGGTCCGGTTTCTCCAATGGGACCTCCGGCATTTCCAATACCGGAGTAAAATTCGATGCCAGTAATAATGCTATCCCGTAAGCGGTAGGTGGTAGTATTTCCCTTCCTTCGCATGAAGAAATAATCGCTGTTGGTAACGATGTTGTTGTGAAATTCGAAATCTTCGTCCGTATCGGTAACCCAGACACCGGTTCGGTAGCTTCCGGTCACGATGCAATAGCGCATGGCATTTCCTTTGCTCAATCCTTTTTGCGGAAACCAGAAGACGACCGTATTTTTGCAATTGTAGAAGATACAATGGTCGACCACCAGCCCATGACCGTTGGCAATGATTGGGAGGTGGATGGGCAAGGCATGCCGATCTCCCACAAAGAGGCATTGGGTTATCTCCAGGTCCTGTAGGCCTTTACCGTTTCGCCGGATGGGATAATACCGGTTGTGAGGCGTGGCGCTGCCTAAAAATTTCAATCCTCGAAAAGTGACGTGACTCACTTCAACCTGGAAGCCATAGGTCAAAGTTCCTCGATCTCCAACAAAATCGAGCGGCCCGGGCTCTTCACTTGAGAAAATAACCGGCATATCCACTGGTCGCCACTGGGGTTCGTCCGGGAGGATGGATGCCTCGACAGTCAATCGCTCCTTTCCTGTATAAGGACGACTGTTCCCGAGGAGTACACGTCTGTCCAGATTGTAAACTCCGGGTGCGATTTTTATTGTCGTTGGACCGCCCACTGACGCGCTGTTGACCCTTGTGGCGGCTTGATAAATAGTGCGATAGGGACGCTCCTCGGTTCCCGGATTTCGATCGTCGCCTCGCCGAATATCAACATAAAGGGTTTCTCCAAAAAGGTCTGGTGCCAAGATGAAAAGAGGAAAGGGCAAAGCACCGGCGATTATGAGAAGGATCAATTTTCTAAATACGTATTCAGGGTATGTTTTCATTATTTTTCGATATTATTTTCAGGCAAACCGCCACCATGGAGTTTGTTTCCTTTTGCTGCTAAAACAAACTGACAAAATGCGCTTTTCTGTGGATAAGACGCTGGATTTTCGAAATAAATTGCAGCGACCATCGGGCCTACTTACTCCACTAATAGTGCAGGTTGAGGCAGAATTTAATCAGTTCTTCCATAATTTCTTTCATCCTCCTTCAATCTCATATTAGCTCAGGGATTCACCAGATCGGAAAACAAGATGTTTGGAGGCGTTAAATAAAAATGATTCACAAAATTCCAACCTGTTTGCTGCTAATTTCGATTGTCAGCTCCATAGGGCTGAAAGCGGATAACTTAAAGGAAATCTTTTTCTCCGAGGACTTTGAGAACGGTCTGGATAAATGGGATTTAAACAATCCGGCGAAATTACCGATTATCGACTCGGGTAATGAGGAGCACGGTAAAGTGTTAGGCCTTTATCCCGGCGGCCATAATGTCCACGCTTTGATTAAAAACTCGGACCATTGGACAAACTTCAAAATTGAGGGGGATGTGCTGTTTCCGGAAAATGAGCATAATTACCTGGGAGTTATTTATAATTATAATGTTCGAGGAACCCGTATCGATTATGGATGCATATATATTAAGGGAAACGGCAGTTATGTTCGCGTGAACCCCCATCGCGACGGCCATGTTTCCCGTGTCCTCCATGAAGAATACCGAACGGCTCTAAAAGGAGATTCCGCCATTGTTACCGGTGATTGGCAGCATTTCAAAATGGAAGTTATGGGATCTGTCTGTCATTTTTATGTTGGTGATATGGAAACACCTAAATTGACTTTTGAATTTCATGAATTCTCCTCCGGTCGGGCCGGATTTGAGCCGAGGGTAAGCGGTTCTGAATGCTGGATTGATAATGTTTCCGTTTCCGCGATCTCTGAATTCAATTACCATGGGCCGGGTTTACCGGCAGGTATCGATTACCAACCCGATAAGCTGATCACAAATTGGAATGTCCTCGGTCCCTTTCGAAGGAGGAATGAGCAGATTGAAAAGGATATATATTCACCCGACCAATCTTATGCGGAAAGTAAAAGAAGTTACCGTTGGATGCCTTTCACGGCGGACGGCAGGGGTTGTGTCGTAAGTGGTAAGATCATCGAATGGCAGAGCGCGCGAAATTATGCCTATTTTCACTCAGAGATCGTTGCCGAAAATTCGAAAAAAGTTAAACTTCAATTCAGCACCACCAACGATTTGCAAGTCTGGCTAAACGGCAAACCAACCGGAAAGATTGAAAGAAAGCAATTTGCCTGGTATGATTTCAGGGAGAATCCGGAACACAAGGTTGACGAGTTGGATGTCACCTTGGTCAAGGGAACCAATCATCTTCTCATTTTGGATAAAGGACTAGGATTCAAGGGATATTCCGGCGATGGGTTTTACGCCAAGGTCGCATTTCAAGAGTAGATTCGGATCCATTTAGGAATCGATCAGCGACTCCTGCAGATTAGAGCAGGTTTATTATTATGGTTGGGAATGGTCCTGAAATAATAGCGGCTCGGCTTCCTGTTGCTCGGCTGAAGCGCGGCTACTTATTTGAAATATCGCCTCCAGGTGGCATAGCACTTTATTGGCTTGATCCGGATCCACCCAGTAAAAAACATCGCGGCACATTTTCTTGTTTTTGACCAGGCTGGCTTGACGCAGAACCCTCAAGTGGTGGGAAACCGTCGGTTGGGACATGCCGAGTTTTTCGGCCAGTTGGGAGACATTGTTGCCATGCTCACAATTGCTGGCACGAGGCAGCAGGCGCAATATCTTCAGACGCGCGATATCTCCCAGCGCCCAAAGCTGCTTGGCCAGTTCCTCATCTGTTGCCGCCATTTTTTTCCTTTATTCCTTTGTCCGGTACATTTAATAAGCCGTCTGCCCACCGGTCAACCTTTTGACTTTAAATGACAGGCAATATTTTGAAATTAATACATTGACATATTTAAATTTGTCAATTCTTTAGTTTTTCTTTCTCAAAAAAGAATCGGCATTCGTTAGGCGTTAACGGGAATTTTCAATTTTCGAGATTCAGTATTTTTCATGTATCCTAAAGATCAAACTTCAAACTGGTTTCGGGGACAGGGGCATTGGGAGGACACCCCAATGGAGCAATGGAACGATTGGAAATGGCAGTTGAAAAACCGCCTGACCAACGCCGAACATCTTGAAAAATTCATCACTCTCACGCCGGAGGAAAAAGCTGGCTGCTATTTTGCCAACAAAAAGCTGGCCCTGGCTATCACTCCTTATTTTTTCAATCTAATAGACATCGACGACCCCAATTGTCCCATCCGCCGGCAAGTGGTGCCGAGAGGGGAGGAACTCACCACCGCGCCTGACGAGCTAATAGATCCCTTGGGCGAGGATGGCTCGATGGCGGTTGAGGGTCTTGTCCATCGCTATCCCGACCGGGTGCTTTTTCTTGTGACCGACCGTTGTGCCGCCTATTGCCGCTATTGCACGCGCAGCCGGCTGGTTTCCAATGCCCAGGATTACAATTTTCACCCGGAGTTCGAGAGCGGGCTGAAATATATCGAGGAACACACGGAGGTTCGCGACGTCCTTTTGAGCGGGGGCGACCCTTTGCTGCTCTCAGACCGCAAGCTCGATTATTTGCTTGGTCGTTTGCGGGCAATTCCACATGTGGAATTTATCCGCATCGGTTCCAGGATACCGGTTTTTTTACCCCAAAGGATTACTCCTGAGCTATGCGAAATTTTCCGGAAACACGGACCTATCTGGATGAGCATCCATGTCAACCATGGTCAGGAATGTACCCTGGAGTTGAAGGAAGCTTGTGAGCGACTATCCTATGCGGGAGTTCCATTGGGCAACCAATCGGTTCTGCTAAGTGGGGTTAACGACAACTTGGACACCATGCGGTCCCTTTTGCACCGGCTTCTTATGATGCGGGTTCGGCCTTATTACGTTTATCAATGTGATTTGATTACCGGCAGCGCCCACCTGCGCACACCGGTGAGCAAGGGAATCGAGATCATTCAAGGATTGCGCGGCCACACCACCGGCTACGCTTTGCCTCAATTGGTGGTCGATGCCCCCGGCGGGGGAGGAAAAATCCCCCTCAACCCTGAGTTCGTTCAGAAAATAACCGATAGGGAGATAATTCTGCGAAATTACCAGGGAAAGATGTACCGATATCCATTGGTTCCGGGAGAAGGGGATTCCTCCATCGACTTCAATATCGAAACCGAGGAAATCTTGGTTTATTGAACGGATTTAGCGAAATTTTTCCAGATTGATACCGAGGTCGCCCGGACCGAAACCGAGGGGTAACAATTCCTCAATTGAAGTAAGGATAACAAGGTCCTTTTTAGTCGTTGAGAGGATTGCCTCTAAATTTGTGTTCCCCAGTTGTGCGAATTCAAAAAGCATCTGCCGACACGCTCCACAGGGGGCCGTTGCCTCGGTTGTGTCAAATTCGCTACTCCGGGCAATCACTGCAAAGGCTGTAAAATGGCGGAAGCCCTCTGCATTGGCCCGGACAATGGCGGACCGCTCTGCGCAAATGGAACCGTGGGCCGCGTTTTCCACATTGGAACCAGTAAAAATCCGCCCATCATTGGTTCGTAGGGCGGCCCCGACAAAAAAACCGGAGTAGGGGTTGTAGGCCGTTTCCATGGCCTTGGCCGCTTCCTCCAGCAATTCCTTTTGCTCCGGATTGAGTCCTTCGTAATCTGTTTTAATCATTGGTAAGGTTGCCGCCGACCTTATTTATAACTGGAGTAGCGGTCAAGGATTTGGATGAGCTGTAAGGCAGACTCTGTTTTTTCCACCTTGTTTTCAAAAAGTATCTCACGTACGAGGATCGCGAGATCATCGTAATAGGCGGCATTGGATTTGTTATCCGGGATAAGAAAACCACCTTCAAAAGAGGCCCCGGCATAAAGTCCGCCCGTGTCGGTGTAGACCAGAATGGGAACATCGCCGGAATATTTGGCCTCCGCGTCGGCTCCGTGGGGACCGGCCGCCGCCGCAGCGTCCACACCGATGCGAAACTGTGTTTGGGAAAGGATTTTCATACCCTCCTCGTTCATCAGCAAGTAAATGGAATCGAGCACCTGGCCGCCAATCTGCAGACCAATGCTGGCCTCGCCGGCTTTGAGAAATGCCGGAGCGCTCCATTTGCCGGTTTTTTGGTCTCTGGCCAAGGCAACGCCTCCCCCTCCCTTGATCCCGACACCCAGACCGGCCTTGTACTGCCGCATAATGATAATCCCTTCGGCTTTGCGAAGAAGGCGGGGTGGAATGTTTGTTTGAGGGCTTTCCATCACCATTTGAAAATATTCGGCCATTTGTTTCACCCGTTTTTCCAGACGAGCATCGCGCTTGGCCTCCTTTTCAGCCGGATCCTTCTTATTAAACAGTGGGGCGGCTGTTAAAGAGCATGAACAAAAAAGGATCAAAATAAGGAATGCTGAGGAGGTTTTCATATCTTTTGATAAAGGATCATTCACTGGACAATTTGCCAGGTTGCTTATCCAGAGCAACCCAATTTATTGTCCG
>JAJFLV010000261.1 GCA_021772535.1 Opitutales bacterium
GGTCCACCGTTAGCAATATAAGCTCCGAATCCGCATCTGCCAAGCGCGAATTGCCCGCCAAGGTGGAAAACCGGGAGATTCGCGTCTCCACTCCCCCAGCGGATTTAAAATGCGTGTAATTGAGGTAAAAATATCCGTTGGTTTCAAAATCGGGATCGAAGTCCAGCCCGAGCAGACCCTGCTCGCTGAAATCCGAAGTCCCGCCCTCAACGCGGTCATCGATATCAAGAAAAGCCTCCGTCTGGAGATCCTGTCCGCCCAATAAAATGCTAATCCTTCCCACTTTTTCCAAAATGTAGAGATCCTTTGACCCATTGGGTGGACTCTGGATATCGACTGGGCGTTGCAACCCGCCAGCTACCTCCGTGATGATCGGTTCCGGCCAATCAACGGCAGAGGACAGTGCCTGTAAGGCAATAAGTAATACCCCGTGGAGGAGGAGAGGAAGTTTTATCCTCATCAATTCAAGCTGGGAAAACTTACTTGAATGTGGACGATCATTCATTAATTTAAAAGACCAGTTGTCTATTTAGGCGATATACGCGGCCTGAATCCACAACAAAATGTTCCACCAAATCGCAAAAAACCCGGCTGTGAAACAATGACGTTGGGCTTTAGGAAAAACAATGGATACGCGACTGTTCGCTGAGAGTGATCGATGTGCTTTGCGGGAAATCTACCTCGAATCTCGCATGCAGGCGTTCGGTTGGATGGATAGCTCATTATTTAGGCTGGATGATTTCGACCGGGACACTGAAGGTGAAATAATCTGGGTCGCTCACCAAGCTACAAATCCGGTTGGGTTTATTTCGGCTTGGGAACCGGAAAATTTCATCCATAACTTATTCGTCCATCCCAAAGTAGCTGGACAAGGAGTCGGCTCAGCATTACTCAACGAATGTCTTAGAGAGCGTCTAAGAAGTGGAAATGTGCGATGGTGAAACCTAACAATAACATCAAATTCGGGAGATTTGTGATTTATCAAAATGCAGGTCTCGGGCGGCTTTTAATAATTCTGGCCAGAGTGAACAGGAAAGGCTTTATTTTTGACTGAATCTGTGCAATATTCGACGTGAGGGTAGATTTATGGCAAAAAATATTGTTTTTATCGTTATTATTCTGGTTGTGGCCGGCGGCTCATGGGCCGTTTATCAAAATCAGGTTCAAAAGCATGAGGATGAATTGGCTCAGGAAAAGGCTCTTTCACAGGAATGGGAAAGCAAGCTCGAGAATGCCACCAACCAGAATGCCGAACTGAAGGACTTGGCGGAGCGGATCGCCAAACAAGAGGCCGAGGGTCGCGCAAAAGCGGAAGAGTCTCAGCGAATGGTGGAACTCAAGGCCCAAAAGGCGGAGGAAGAACGCCAGCAGCGCATTGAGGAGCTAAAGGAGCGCCTCGGGCGGGAAGCCGACGAGCGGCGCAAGGCGGAGCAGGCAATGCTTCAAGTGGCCGAAAAGGTCAAAGCCCTGGAAGCGGCCCAACTGGAGTCTCAAAAGCAATTGCTTGCCCTGACTGAAGCTCGGGTCGAAGCCGGGAAAGATCCGGCAAGTCTGGCCGAGCTGGAACGCGTCAAGCAGGAATTGCAGGCCAAGGAGGACAATCTGGTTCTGCTGGCACAACAACAGGCTGAGTTGCGCTTGAAGTACCAAGCGGCCCTGGCCCGGCAGAGTAAAACCGCCGGCGCCATCATCAAAGAGGGTCGCACTCCGGGGGAAACCAAGGATTTGCTCCAACTGATTACCGATTTACTGGAGGCAATCGGCCTGATTCACAGCGAGAGTTAAAGAAGCCTGCGCCATCCGCTCATCCCTTAAAGGGCGTATCCGTCCCATCCAACGGTTAAACCGGCTTTTGGGCAACCCAGAACCGGCATTCGTCGGAAAATCCGCGTACCTGAAAAGGCTCATTGGCCAGGTTGGACCGGGGAACATCGGCCTCGATCCTGAAACCTGCCAGACTGAGGGCTGCCCGCATTTCCTGAACTATGGGCACATGGATGAAAAGATATCCCTGCGAGGTTTCTTCATACCGATCTCCGAAATCGTCCAACTCCTCCTTTTGTTGGCCGTTATTCCAAAGCGCTTTTTCATTCTTCCAGAATTTTTTAAACCTCCGCAAACTTCGGTCGTGGGTGGTAAAGATAAACAAACCACCTGGACGGAGCACCCGATAAATCTCGGCCAAAGCCTTAGCCCGATTCTCCTTTCGGGGAATTTGCATTAATCCATTAAATCCGAAAATGATCCCGTCAAATTGCCCCTCCTCAAAATCGAGACCGAGGGCATCGCCGACGCGAAAAGTTACCGGACATTTGAAATGGGCCCCAATAAGGCGGGCCTCACGCACCATGGGTTGAGAAAAATCAATTCCGATTATATTTTCGAAGCCGATTTTATAGAGCCCGAGAGCAATCCTTCCCGCCCCGGCCCCAATCTCGAGCAGAGAGTCCTCCGGCTTCAAAAACCGCTTGAATACAATTTCCTCCGAAACCCACAATCCGATACGGGATGCGGCTTCGCTGTATTGTCGTACCACGCCGGGTTGGCTGTAGAATTGTTTGACCTCTTTCGTTTCCAAAGCAAATATTGTCCAATTGCTTTGTAAAAGCCTTAAAGAAAAGGCAACAAATATCACTAAAAGGGCTTGCCTTTATTTATCACAGCTTAATATTTGCCCGTTTTTTCATTATGAAAGCCACAATCAAAACCCAAGGTCGGCAGTTCACCGTTAAAGAGGGGGATATCCTCAAGGTCAACCGCTTCGTCGATTCGTCAGCCGGTGACACCGTGACCATCGGAGAAGTGCTCATGGTGGGCGAAGGCGCCGAGGCATCGTTCGGAAATCCATGTGTGGAAGGAGCCTCCGTTACCGCCACCGTCCTGGAAAACAAGCGCGACAAAAAGATCATCGTTTTCAAGAAGAAACGCCGCAAAGGCTACCGACGCAAAAGGGGACACCGTCAGGAAGTTTCGATTATTAAAATCGATTCCATTCAAAGTTGAATGAATTCAAGAGACAACCCCGGACAACCACCCGTATTGACTTGAACTATCTCCGCTGCGCTATATAAACCATATTAGATTTAGGAATTGAACCATGGCACATAAAAAAGGACAGGGCACTTCGAAAAACGGACGCGACAGCAACAGCAAACGTCTGGGCGTCAAGAAATACGGCGGAGAGGTCGTCTTGGCCGGAAACATTATCATGCGGCAGCGAGGCACAAAAGTGCGTCCCGGCATTAATGTGGGCCTGGGGCGCGATTTCACCCTGTTCGCCCTGGCCGATGGTAAGGTTAAATGGGATGGTCCCCACCGGCGGGTTTCCGTCGAAGCGGCCAATTAATGGTTACACTGGCGTCGCGCTGGGATAAAGAAAAGCGGCCCGCGCTCACCCACGCTTAAAGATCAAACGCTTGACCACTTGCGGGGTCGGCTGGTAATTTTCCGGTCTTGAAATTCACCCTGCAAGAACTGTTGGAGCAAAAAGCGCTCCTGGAAAAACACCTCGAACTGATCGATTCCCGGATCGTGGAGATTCAGGGAGAGACGGGTCGCCCCCAACCGGCTCCCACCTTACCTGAATCCATTTCTGATAAAGGCTCATCCCCGGCTCCTTCCCCCATCGTCCAACAGCCGCAGGCAACCCTCCCCGTCGATGCGGAAACAGACCAGCCGACACCTGTGGTTCCGGAAATCGAGGTTCAATCCTTTGCCGGCCAGGCCACCGTGGGAGACACCAAAAAAGGTTGTCTGCTCTGGACAGCTCTTATTGTGGGATTAGGCATTCTTGCTTTTATTTTATTCTACCTCTATTACCCGAGTTGGGACGAGGAAAAAGCCCGGGAAAAATGGAAGGACCTACCCAAGGAGGAAGAGAGGGCTGGCCGCTGACCCTCAAACCTGTTCAGTAGATTTCAAAAAATGCCCGGTTCGAGGACTCAAACGCGGTTGTTAGCCTCTCTGGTGTCCGGGAAATAATTTAAATGCGGAAATTTCCATGAATATTTTATTAACCGGCGGCTTGGGCAATCTCGGTTCCAGGCTTCTAATTCCCCTGGTGCGCAGAGGGGATCGGGTCGTTATATTCGATCTGCAGGACAAGCCATTCATTCCTTCCGATGAATTCAATCAGTGCAAGTTGATCAGGGGAGACTTGACCGATCGCGAAGCAGTCATTGAAGCGGTAAAAAAAGAACAAATTGACAGCATTTTTCACCTCGGAGCCATCCTCTCCGCCCAGGCCGAAAATGAACGGGACAAAGCCTGGACCATTAATATGGAGGGGATTCGCAACACTCTGGAAGCGGCTCGCCTGGGAGAGGTAAAAAGATTCATTTTTTCCAGCACGTTGGCCACCTATGGCGGCGGTCTTCCCTCCCCTCTGGACATTGATTCCCCCATGTGGCCGGTCAGCCTTTACGGAGTCACCAAAGTAGCGGGAGAATTGCTGGGAGTTTACTATCACAACCGATTCGGGCTCGATTTCCGGGCCATTCGTTTTCCCTCCGTTGTGGCACCCAGGGGAATGGTTGGCGGCGCTGGGCGTTTCACATCGGAGGTCTTTCTTGAGGCGATAAAAACGGGGTCTTATGAATTTTATCTTCGGCCCGATTCCAGCATCCCCATCGTTTACATTGCTGACGCCATTAAATCCTTCCTCCTCATCCACGACGCTCCAGAACAAAATCTGACGCGGCGCTCCTACAATATTCATGCCCGCGGGGTAACTCCGGCAGAACTTGAGACGGTGGTCAAAGCCCGCATGCCTCATGTCAAAATAACCTACAATCCCGAACCCGTGCAAACCGCCATGGTGGACAGTTGGCCGCACTCCCTCGACGACCGCCACGCCAGGGAGGATTGGGGCTGGCAAGAGACCTACGATCTCGACCGCATGGCCGATGAAGTGATTGAAACTTTGAAGAAAGAATTGAATTCGACAGATGAATGAAGCCTACCGTCAATTAATCGAAAAAGCGGAGTGGAGCCATCGGAACCACCGAAGCGTTTTTCATTTCACGGAGGAAGATATTGCCTTGGCGCGGCTCTACGCTTACGGGTTTCGCACCCAAACCATCGGCGCATATTACGCCTGCTGCCAAAACCTGGAAATTTTGCTGGGTAAGGGTTTTACCAAATCCGAATCGTTGGACCAGACGCTTGCCTTGCTCAGTGAACTGCAGGCTCAGGCAGCCATCCCCGTCCCAACTGATTTTCGAGCCTTGCTTTACACTCTCTACTTTTACGACCAAAAGGTGAATCAAGCACTGGATGCCCTCGAGGCTGATTGCCGCCTGACGCCTTCCGAAGAGAAGCAGCAAATCCTCGACTTGTTCCGCAAAAACATGAACCGAATCACCGGCGGCAACGGGATCTTTACCGCCAGGGATGACCGTCTGCCGGAACAAGGCAGTTTTGTCGTCCCCAATCTCGGCATCACCATCGTGCCGCTTGTTTACGGCGATCACCATTCCTGGAATACGACCCTGCTTCCGGGACCGCTCATCGGAGCCACCTCTCATCGGCACCACCAAGGGGTGGAAATCCATCTGGGATGGTCTCCCATGCATGGACGAACCTTTTTAGGCGACTGCGCTACCGAAATCCGGGAAGGCTATGCCATGCCCATCCCCAAAATGGTCGATCACGGCCTGGACAATCTGGAGGAGAAAGCGCATTGGGTTCCCTTTATTTTCGGCTCGCTCACCCTCGGAGGCTGGGGAGTGTTTTTCGATGTCGACCCCCGGGAAAAGGATACTGAGAACCTGAAAGAGGTTCCCCTCGAATCTTCCGAAATGAACCATAGCGTTTTCATTGAACGGGAAATCGAACGGGCCGCGGGGTTTTCCGGAACCCGGCGAGAAGTCCTCATACCGGCCTCCGCCACGGCCTCGGGGGAAGTCGGCGCTCTCGAGCTTTCCATCATTAAAGTTGGCCAGGAAGCCCTCACTTTGGGTGGAGAAATTTACAAAATCTTTTCCCTCGTTAAAGGAGAGGCGGAAATTGAAATCGGCCCGGCGCGCGCTAATTTGGCAGAAGGCGACCATGTGGGTGTTCCCGCTTTCATGGACGCCCGTATAAAACCATCGGGCGATCAACCGCTGGTTTTGCTGGAGGGAATTATCAGGGAGAGTCCTGACTGATCTCTACCCGAATGGAAGCATTGCTCCAGGAGTTGTAAACCGCTTCCGTAAACCTCATATAGCGAACGCCCTGTTCGAAATTGGTTCTAACAACAGGGGTTCCATAGCGAATACTGTCGATAAACTCCGCTTCCACCTGCCAGTCCCGTTTCTTTTCTTCCGCTATTTCGACAAGCTTCTCCTCGGCGCTCCCCGCCTTTGCCAGGTAAAGCGCATCCTCGAGTAAATCGAGCCGCAGGGAACCCTTGGAACCATTGATCCGCGCTCCCATCCGCGGCTTTCCAGATTCAACCCCGCTGAAACGGTAGTGAAGCTGTAAACCGCTGCCATACTGCCCTAAAACATTAACGCTCTCCGGTATCTGAACTCGGACTTTTTCACCTGTCACCGCATCCGAACGCTCGGGAGTAAATACAGACCCGCCGGCCACCACCCACTCCGGTTCTCCATCGATCCACCGTTGCGCAGCTTCATGGAATATGCCCAGGGTCAGCATATTAAAACCGCTCAGGTGAAAATCCTGCCGCCAGCTCATGGGCGTCTCCTTCAAGGCAAATTGTCCTCCCGTATGGGCCAGGCATAATTCGTACAATTCGCCTAATTCCCCAGATTGAATAATGTCCCTGATGGTGGCATCGTATTTCAGGGAAAAGGGCGAAGGGACGATCTGGGCCACCCGGTCAGGTTTGCTTCGCGAGGCCCGCAGCATGGCCTCGGCCTCGGAAACATTTCGCGACATGCGCGCCTCGGTGAGGACATGCTGACCATACTCCAGGCAAGTTATGGTGGCTTCCGCATGTAAATAAGGCCAGGTTCCGATACAAACCGCATCCAGTTCATGATCGGCCGCCACTTCCTCCCAATTTCCGGCGATACGCGGAATATTGAACTCCTTGGCCACTTTCAGGGAGGAATCCCGGCTCCGGTTGCACACCACGGCCACCTCCACACCATCAATCGCCTGAAAACCGGGAATGTGCCTCAAACGAGTATTAGTCCCCGCCCCAATCAAACCTATCCGAATCGTTTCATTCATTTTTAGAAATTGTTTCTACATCTTTTTGAAGATAAATGAAATATTCAAGTAAAGGCGATGGCAAGTGAAGTATAATGGCACAAAAGTGATGATTTTCTGAATAAGCCCTCCAACGAGAACCCGAGACCGCCCAGGCCGTTTAAAACCAAAAGAGACGAGTCTCACCCATGCCGACCCTGAATTTCACTCCAAAAAGAGAACCCCGATTAGTCCATAATAAAGAAACTAATCGAGGCTCTTCTT
>JAJFLV010000262.1 GCA_021772535.1 Opitutales bacterium
GGCCTCCTGCATGAAATAAACAACCCCCTCAATGTTGCAATTGCGGCCGTTGCCTATGCTAACGATATCATTCCCGATGATAGTCCGGAAATGCAGGAAACTTTGCAAGACGTGAAAATATGCATGGACAGAATCAATAAAATCGTCAGTGATTTGCACACCTTTGCCCACCCAGTGAAAGACTATGAGAACACACCCTTCAACATGGAAGAAGCGGTTGAATCCGCACTCAGTCTTGGAGCACATGCTCTCGACCAAATTAAAATCGTCAAAAACCTCAATGGTAGCCTCCGCCCTCTTGGATCGAAACAGCAAATCGTCCACGTCATTCTTAATTTCTTACTAAATGCGGCTGTCTCGATTGAAAAAAAGGATTCCAAAAACAAGGGTCTCATTGAAATCGTCTCGCGAACTGAAGACGACCGTGTATACCTTTCAGTCCGGGACAACGGAAAGGGGATTCCACCGGATTTACTCGATAAAATCTTCGATCCCTTTTTCACTACCAGTCAAGTGGGTGAAAGTATGGGATTGGGTTTGAGCATCTCCCACACCATTGTAAAAAACCACGGGGGCCGCATCAACGTAAACAGCAAAACCGGCGAAGGCGCTGAATTCTCTTTTGACCTCACCGCCGAATCTCCAAAAAGAGGTCAATGAGTAACGAAAACAAACCAGTCATTTTGTATGTTGATGACGAAGAAGGAGCGCTGAAATATTTCAAGCGTATCAATAGCGCCAACTTTGATGTCCTGACCGCGCCCAATGTTTCTTCCGCCCGCAAAGTGCTTAATGAGAAAAGTGACAAAATTTGCATCGTTATAACGGATCAAAGAATGCCCGGAGAGAGTGGCACTGAACTATTGACAGAACTCCGTTCAATCTACCCCCATATCCTTCGGATACTCACCACCGCATATTCCGATCTCGATGCTGCAATCGCTGCGGTGAACGAAGGGGCCATCTTTCATTATATCGTGAAACCATGGAATATACCGGAATTAAAATTGGTACTCAAACGCGCCCATGCATTCTTGTCGCTTCAAGAGGAACGTGACCAGTTGCTCGCTCAAAAGTTGAGCGTTCTACAGCGCATGCTGATAAGTGACCGTGTTCGCATCCTTACACTCTTCGCCCGCGAATTCGGATCGCTTCAAAATGCATTCCTTGCGGCATTAACCGCTTTCCTCAAAGCGGCTCCGACATCCCTTAAAAATCGTTGGCAATCCAACCCCTATTTTCGGCTAACCGGGGCCGCTTCCACGCTATCTCAATTTACACTTAGCGAAGACAAAATCATTACAGACATCGTGGATGAAATCCGCGATCAAGCCAATTTACTGTCCAGCGCAAAAGGGAAGGCTTATAATCTCAACACCGAATTAATTCACCTTTACCGCACCTTATCTACCCGATTCGATGGAATCTTGCAGGCCCGGTTTACCGAGGATTGCAGGCAATTGGTCGAAGGGATGGGTGACCCGAAGGGAACAAAAGAACCCATCGAAACGGTATTTTGCGAGATCCTCCAGCTAATCGATCCCACATGCACTGAGAACGCAAAGTTTGAATACAGCTTCAACGAGAGCGGTAGCACCCTTTCCCTCTCGGTTCCAAGCACAATTTGCAACCAGCAACCCAATTGGTTTGCAACTCTAACTGACAATGAAAAACTGGCCCCAAGTATTTCCTTGTTGTGCTTGTTTTTTGCTGTTCATGCCAACCGGGGTGTAGTAGAATCCGAGTTTCAAGGTGAAACCCTACGTTCTCTTTCCATTTATTTTCCAGGGCCTTCGGTAAAGCCTAAAACTATTGTGAGCCCCCAGGAAGTAAACCCAGTCAAAGATATAGAAGAAACTTTTTTGAGTTGGGACCTATCCATCTAGGCAACCTTAAAAAACCGCGCACTTAAACAAAACCGTTATGACTAATCATACAAATGGAATCCTTTTTGTAGACGACGAAGAGCTGGCTCTGCGTTATTTTGCCAAGGGAATGGAACCCGACTTCAGAGTATTTCAGGCTTCATCGGTAAACCAGGCTCTCGAAATCCTCTCTCAGCATCACGAAGAGATAGCTTTGCTGATTTCCGATCAGCGCATGCCACAGGCCAGCGGAGTTGATTTTTTCCTCCAGGCAAAAGAGAAATACCCTGATAAAATCCGTATCCTCACTAGCGCCTACTCCGACCATGAATCCACTTTGGATGCTTTCAATCAGGCCCAGATTTACTACTTTGTCCAAAAGCCTTGGAACCTTAAAGAGCTAAAATACACACTTTTACGAGCACTCGACTATTTTGTAACTGAGCAAGAGAACAGTCAGCTCAAAGATAGGCTTGCGAAATTAATGGATATGATTGCAACAGACCGGACACTCGCTCTCGGTCTGATTGCAGCGGATCTAGGGCATTTCGTCAACAATGCCCTTGTTCCCGCCATAACATTTATCGGCTGCATTAAAGATAAAATTTACATCAAAGATCAGTCGACTTGGGACAAATTTTGCCAAGATGTTCATAGTTCCTTGATGGATATTTCCACCTCCCTCGGGACTCTGGGCGAGATCGCCCAACCTCCACAACCAAAATCCTTGAAACCGGTTAATTTGTGCAAAATAGCTGAATCGGCCGCTGAAAAATTCAAGAAACCTTATTTGGATCAAAATCTTTCCCTGCAACTCCAGTCAACCTCTGGAGAGGTAACTGTTCAGGCTTACCCCGTATACATCGAGAAATTATTCAGCCTATTACTTGCAGAGGCTCTATGCATGATGAGCGATGGCGGCAAGGTCACAATTGACATTGAACCTCTAAACGATACTCCCGGGAAAAATGCTTCTTTGATAAACATTTGCTTCCAAAAAGCGGATGACTCTTTCCCCTTGGCGAAAAACGCAAAGGAGTATCTTTATCCCTTTGGGCTAAATCTTGCAGATTTCAATAAATTCGATTTCAATATCCACGGCGCATACCTCATCACTAAATTTCACAACGGGCATTTCAAGATAGAACATAATCAACAAAATTGTCTCCAAATTTCTATAAAACTACCTTACCAGCCGCAACATCCAAAGGATTGCCTAAGCGAAGATATTTCATTGGCTGAAGCCATAAGAGACCTCCGAAAAAAAAACCTTAACTAATGGGAAGATTGTACAAAAACAAATCCATTCCCCAGCCCTTTCAAATTACTGTACATGTTGTCTTAGGACAATCCCTTGCCAGCTTGAGTGCTAGCCGCCTTACCTTCAATGCCGAAGCTAAAGCTCGGCTTTAGTTCCTCCATCCCCAAGCATTTATCTTAACCTTTTGAGGGGGAGCTTAGATAGCGTTTCAGAATTTCATCCATTTCTTCCGGCAGAAAAGGTTTGGCCAAATGATCCGTGCAACCCGCTTCCCTCTGGTAAACG
>JAJFLV010000263.1 GCA_021772535.1 Opitutales bacterium
GGTTGAAGAGGATGGCGGATTGTGTCTTTGTGCTTTTCCGTTGAGAACATTTGAGGAAACAGAAAAATGAAAAAGAATTTATTCGAGAAGGTATGGGAGGCCCATAGCGCGGGGCGGTTGTCGAGCGGGAGCACGCAACTGGTCGTGGGCACACACCTGATTCATGAGGTGACGAGCCCGCAGGCTTTCGGGATGCTGCGGGAGTTGGGGTTGCCGGTGCGCTGCCCGGAGCGGACTTTTGCCACGGTTGACCATATCGTGCCAACCCATTCGCAGACGGAGCCTTTCAGCGACCCCCTGGCCGATGAGATGATCCGGGAGCTGCGGGGCAATTGCGCGGATTTCGGGATCACGTTTTTCGACCTGCCCTCGGGCAAGCAGGGGATCGTCCATATCGTGGGGCCGGAACTGGGCATTACGCAACCGGGGACGACCATCGCCTGCGGGGATTCGCATACTTCCACCCATGGGGCTTTCGGAGCGATCGCTTTCGGTATCGGGACGACCCAGGTGCGCGATGTGCTGGCCACCCAGTCAATCGCCATGGAAAAACTGAAGGTGCGCCGGATCAATGTGAACGGCCGGTTGGCTCCGGGGGTCTATGCCAAGGACGTGATTTTGCACATCATCCGCACCCTGGGAGTCAAAGGGGGCATCGGCTACGCCTACGAATACGGCGGGGAGGTGTTCAACCGGTTCACCATGGAGGAGCGCATGACTGTGTGCAACATGTCGATAGAGGGAGCTGCCCGATGCGGTTACGTCAATCCCGACGAGACCACTTTTGCCTACTTGAAAGGTCGCCCTTATTGTCCCACGGGGGAGGATTGGGAGGAGGCGGTGGCCGGTTGGCAATCGGTGGCTTCCGACCCCGGTTGTTCCTATGACGACGTGGTGGAAATCGACGCGGCCGATATCGGCCCGACGGTGACCTGGGGAATCAACCCCGGCCAGGCGGTTTTCATCGATGAATCCATACCCGACCCGGAAACCCTATTCAACGGAGACCGGGAAACGGCTCAGGAGGCGATTGCCCACATGAAATTAAGGCCCGGCCAACCGATCGCGGGCACACCGATCGATGTGGCTTTTATCGGAAGCTGCACTAATGGCCGCCTTTCGGATCTGCAGGAAGCGGCCCACTATCTCAAGGCCAATGGGCATCGTGTTTCGCCGGGAGTGAAGGCCATCGTGGTGCCCGGCTCGCAACTGGTTAGCGCCCTGGCGGAAAAAGAGGGCCTGGACAAGATCTACTCGGAGGCCGGTTTTGAGTGGCGGGGCGCGGGCTGTTCCATGTGCCTGGCTATGAACCCGGACAAATTAGTGGGCGACCAACTTTGCGCCAGCACCAGCAACCGCAATTTCAAGGGCCGGCAGGGCAGCCCGACCGGACGAACCATGCTGATGAGCCCATTAATGGTGGCCGCCGCCGCTGTGACGGGAAAAATCAGCGACGCCCGGGAGGTATTCGGCGTGTCCATCGCAGGGTCGGAATAATGCCAACCAGCAAGCGCTCCTTAATTTTATTAATCTCAATTTTAAGTAGGTCTAAACAATGCCATTAACGAAAATCAGTAACATCATCGGCCGGGGCATCCATCTGCCCGGCGACGATATCGATACCGACCGAATCATCCCGGCCCGTTACCTTAAATGCGTCACCTTCGATGGTTTGGGCGAATTCGCCTTTCACGACGAGCGATTCGATGAAGAGGGGCAAAAAAAGGCAAAGCCGCACCCTATGAATGACGAGCGTTTCAAGGGGGCCTCCATTCTTCTGGTGGATTCCAATTTCGGCTGCGGAAGTTCCCGCGAACATGCCCCGCAGTCATTGTATCGATATGGAATCCGGGCCGTTGTGGGCGTCAGTTTCGCGGAAATATTCTTTGGAAACTCGATACAATTGGGAATGCCCTGCCTGACTCTGGCCAAGGAAGATATCCAACAAATTGCGAAAGCGGTTGATCAAAACCCGGCAACCTTGATCGAAATCGATATCGCCGCATCCACCGTTACCTGCGAGGGCGAGGTTTTCAAAGCCGGTCAACCTGAGGGTGTGCGGTCCAGCCTGGTCGAGGGACGATGGGATCCCATTGGTGAATTACTGGAAAACAGCGAGGGTGTTGACACGGTAATAAGCGCCCTCCCATATATGAGCCGGGGATGAAAATCCTTTCGCCCTGTTTGTCAAAACTGTCACCTCAAATGAGCGCACAACCTCTGCCGACCGACCATGATTAATCTGATTGAAGGAGCGGGTATTTTTATATGGCCCCTGGGGCTTTGTTCGATTCTCGGTGTGTTTATCATCGTGGAAAGGATTTATGCCCTCATGCCGGGAAAGATAATGCCGCAGCATATTGTCGATAGTCTGATCGAGGGCAATATTCCCGATGTCCCGGACGACTCGGTGGGGGGCCGGATTATGCAGTTTTATTTGCAACATAAGCCTGATGCAGACCAGTTGAAGGCATTTGCACGACTGGAGGTTACAAGGATGGAGCGTGGACTGTTCATTCTTGAGATCGTGGTATCGGCAGCCCCGCTCATTGGCCTGCTCGGCACGGTAACGGGCCTGGTCAAGGTGTTTGCCAACATTTCAATTGAAACCGGAATGCCCGATCCGGGGACTTTTATCGAGGGCATAGCCCTGGCGCTGACCACAACCATGCTGGGCCTGTCCATCGCCATACCGGCACTTGTCGGCAACCATATACTGATTCGCCGAATCGATACGCTGGCCGCCAGGCTCAGTGTCGGGGTGGAACGGTTGATGGTTCTGGGCAGGGAATTGGAAAAGGAATGAGCCTAGTCATACGACCCCACCGGCGAAAACCGGAGATCAACATCGTGCCATTGGTCGATGTGCTCATTGTGCTGATCTTCTTTTTCCTGGTCTCCATGCAATTTCGTAACCTGACAACCCTCAACCTGGTCCTGCCAAAAATCGAAACCGCCGGTAAAAACAAGCAGGTCGAACAAATCGAAATCGCCGTCGATGCCGAGGGACTCTTTTTTTACAGCGGCACACAAGTATCAAAGGAGGCGCTCAAAGCGGCCGTGCAGATCCAAGCCGGGATCGACAATGAAATCCCCGTTCTCGTCATGGCCGATGAGGAGACTTACCTGAAAAGCGTCACATTTATCATGGACGTCTGCCGAGAGGCCGGTTTGGAGAAGATCCGGCTGCAATCGCGCTGAAGTTTCCCTCAGATCAGCTCAACCATCAAGTCAGGCATCGAATTCCACCACCGGATCGATTTCCACCTCATAATCGACACCCTCCAGGCCGAATCCAAACAATCTTAAAAATTCTTCCTGGTAACCGGCATAATCCGAAAATTGATCGAGGTTGTCCATGTTGACCTTTGCCCAAAGGGAATTGGTCGTCTCCTGAACCTCGGGCCGCATCTCCAGATCATCCAGGCGCACCCTGCCCTCTTCGTCAAAAGCGGGGCGGGAACCGTTGTAGCAGTGGTCCTGGTAAAGCCGGTAAACCTGCTCGATGCATCCCTCATGGGTTCCTTTTTCCTTCATCACCTTGAACAAAAGGGAAATATAAAGGGGCACCACCGGGATGGCGGAACTCGATTGAGTGACAACGGCTTTATTAACGGATATGAAAGCATGGCCCCCGCCGGGACGAAGCAGCGAATCGATTTTCCGGGCCGATTTCTCCAGATCTTCCTTTGCCCTGCCGATAGTGCCGTTCTTGTAAACCGGCCAAGTAACCTCCGGGCCGATGTAGGAATAGGCCATGGAGTTCGCTCCTTCGGCCAGCACGCCGCCTTCCTGGAGCGCATCCATCCACATCTCCCAGTCTTCTCCCCCCATGACGGCCCGGGTGGAGACGATTTCTTCATCACTGGCCGGATCGATGGTTACCCGGGTAACGACATTGTTGTCGGTATCGAGGGAATTTGCCGAGAACGACTGACCGATCGGTTTAAGAACAGCTCTAAAGATTTGTCCCGTTTTGGGATGAATTCGCCGGGGTGAAGCCAGGCTGTAAATGACCAGGTCCACGGAACCGGGTCCATTTTTGATCAACTCCACGGTCTTCATTTTTACCCCGTCGGAAAAAGCGTCACCATTCACGCTGGCGGCGAACAACCCAGCCTCCTTTGCTTTTTTCTCAATAGCTACGCTGTTATACCAACCGGCAGTGGCCGTTCTCCCATTGATCGAGGGACGCTCAAAAAATACACCCACCGTACCGGCGCCGCAACCGAATGCACTGACGATGCGCGTAGCCAGGCCGTAGCCTGTCGACGCCCCGATTATAAGCACATTTTTCGGTCCCTCGGTCAGCGGACCCTTTGATTTCACGTAATCGATTTGCTCCTGCACATTGGCGGCGCAACCGACGGGATGAGCGGTCACACAAACGAATCCGCGAATTTTGGGTCTTATAATCATAATAATTTCGAAATAAGTGTTTACTCTAAAGTAGGCTATGTGAACCTCAATTCAAAGGAAAAAGTTGCTTGCCTCATCTTGATTGAAAAGAGACATTCGCTCACACCCATGCGGAATCTTTGCCGCCCACCGTTCCTCCTTGATGAAATCCAAGATTTTCAACCCCCTGAAATGGAAATTCCATTGGCAAATCCTGACAGCTTTGATTCTGGCGGCCTTTTGCGGAGTCTTGCTCAACGGAGTGGACCCGGAACACAACAGTTTGGCCGGGGCCTTTTTGGGAACCTGCAAATTCTTGGGCGATCTCTTTATGAACGCGCTCAAAATGGTTGTCGTTCCATTAATTGTTTCCTCCATAATCGGGGGTATCCTGAGCCTGGGGTCGGATCGTAATTTCGGCCGCATGGGATTAAAAACCCTGATATACTACAGCGTTACCGGTCTCCTCGCCATCTTTGTCGGGCTTATTGCGGTCAATACCATCCGGCCGGGAAATGTGGATGCCGTCACTGCTCAAAATATAATTGGCCAACAAGAGGTTTCAGAAACTTTTCTGGCTAAATTCGAGGGTCGGAACAGTGGCGAGATGGTCGATATTTTCAAACGAATGCTGCCTCCCAATATCTTTCATGCCGCCACCGATAATGGGCAACTGCTGGGATTAATCTGCTTCTGCCTCCTCTTTGGATATTTTATCGGCAAGCTCCCAGAGCATCAGCGGGAGTTCCAGAAAAACCTTTGGGACAGTATCCAGGGAGTCATGATGAAGGTTACGGATCTGATCATTCGATTCGCTCCCATCGGAGTATTCGGGCTGGTTGTCCCAGTCATCGCCAGAACCGGATTCGAGGTATTTCAACCCCTCGCCTGGTTTGTCGTAACGGTTCTTTTTTCTCTTGGATTCCACATGTTTGTCACCTTGGGATTACTCCTCAGATTTGTTGGAAAAATCAACCCGGTTAAACATTACAAAGCCATGACCCCGGTCATGCTGACTGCCTTCTCAACAGCTTCCTCGGCCTCCACTTTGCCGATTACCCT
>JAJFLV010000264.1 GCA_021772535.1 Opitutales bacterium
CGCCAGAAACATGCGCGAGTAGCGTGGGTGCAAAGGGTATTGGGCCATCTTTTGGCCGATATCTGTTAAGGTTCCTTCTTTCGGATGCAAGGCGCCCAAATCGGCTAATAGCATTTCCGCCCGATTCAAGGCCCTCTCCTCCGGTGGTTCGAACCAGTGAAAATCCGCCAGCATTTCGTCTTTTCCTGCCTTCAGGGTGAGAACCGTTTCCGAAAGATCGAGGCGGCGAATCTCGGGCAATTCGCTTGCCGGGCGCTGCCGATGTTCGCGTTCGCTCCAGAGACGAAGGCAACAGCCGGGAGCGGTGCGCCCGGCCCGGCCCGCCCGCTGGTCGGCCGATGCCTGGCAGATGTTTTGAATCAACAGGGTGTTGATGCCGCGGCGGGAATCATAGGCAGCGATCCGGGCTTGACCCGAGTCGATGACAACCCGCACCCCGTCTATGGTAAGGGAGGACTCGGCCACATTAGTGGAGACGATGACTTTGCGCTTCCGGCTGGGGCCGAGAGCCTCCTCCTGTTTCTCCAGGGGCAGTTCCCCATGGAGGGATAAGAGCTGGAATTCACGCGCAATGCCCAGTTTTTCCAACTCCCGCAGAGTGCGCCGTATCTCAAAGGCGCCCGGCATGAAAATCAGAAAGTCCCCTTCCGGAATTTGTTCCGCCAGTCTTTTAAAATGATAGGCGGCCCGATCCCACACTTCGGACCTTCCTTTATTGCCGGTGGCTGAGGAGTATTCCACCGTGACGGGAAAGGTTCTTCCCTTGCTCGAAAGCAACGGGCAGGGATCGAGAAAGGCAAGCAGTTTTTCTGAATCGAGGGTGGCCGACATGACGACAATCCGCAAATCGGGGCGAATCGTTTGTTGCAGCCTTGTGGCCAGGGCAAGGCAAACATCCCCTTCCAAATGGCGTTCGTGAAATTCATCGAAAATCACAATGCTCACTCCTTTCAAGGCTGGATCATGGAGAAAACGGCGCTGCAGGATGCCTTCGGTCACGTACTTGATGCGGGTTTCCGGTCCACTGCATTTTTCGAAACGCACCTGGTAGCCCACTTCCCCGCCCAGGCGCGATTGGCGTTCCCAGGCTACCCGCCGGGCCAGCATGCGAGCGGCCATGCGCCGGGGCTGCAGGACGATCACTTCGCCCTTACCAGCCAGATTCTCGTCCACAAAAAACTGTGGGACCTGGGTTGATTTGCCCGATCCGGTCGGGGCGGCCAGGACCAGTCTGGAATGCTCTGCCAGTTTATCGCAGATCTCACTGCGAAGTTCGTGTATAGGCAAATCTGCCGGATTCATACTTGGCAGATACTCCTGAAATATTTAATAATCAACATTTACCAGATAGAACAAGGGAGGTATTGGATAAAGATCATTTAAAAATGGTAACAGAAGCGGACCTCGGACTTTACCCCAACACCCCAATATTTCAAACGACTTCCTAAGAGGGCGTCTAAAAAATGGAAATGTGCGATGGTGCGCGGCGGAATCGAAGCAGTGCAAGGCGGTTTCGCGCGTAGCGGGCTGCAAGCCCGTGAGCGCGAGACCAACGCCGCGACCTTCTGATGCCCGCCCACATCCCATTGGGACAGAGTGTTTTGAGGCATCAGCGGCGTTGCATCAACCGAGTCAGGGCTTCCAGCCCAAACTTCGATTGATGCGCCTTGCTGACTGTCACAAATCACCTCTGCCATCGTCATTTCGACTTTTTAGACACCCTCTAAGGGCGGGTGAACAATATTTTGTAAAAAAAGAGTTTTGATGGAGAACTGGTCAAATCTGGTCGCAATTGAATGTGAGGATACGAAATGCCATTAAAAAGTCTAAAACCGACAAGCGCGAAGAGCTGCGTTGCCGCCCGGTACCGAGTGGAACGACATCCTCCAACCGCTTGGTCACGTAGGATATTCCCTTGTTGCCACTGTGGCGTTGATGGCCGTGATGCTGCCAGCCCGCAGCCGTGCAAACACTGAATCGCTTTTCCAGTTACTGACATTCAGTCCATCTATAACGATAGCTTCGTGGTAGATCTTTTTCGCATCTTTTATCATCAGGCAACTCCTGTTTCGAAACGCGCTCCAATTCTGAACAAGTCTCCCAGCGGATTCTCTTTTTCTTCCAGCGCATCGGCGATAACCGGACCGATGGCGCCCCCAAACTTAAAGCCGTGCCCACAGCCACAGCAGGCGATGAGCACACGGTCATGCCCGGGCGCCCAGTCTATGACAAACTGTTCGTCTTCCATGTTCGCATTGTTCGTGTAAAGGCATGAGCGACCGCCGACCAACTCTCCTTCGCTGAGTCCGGGGATGCGCTCGGCGACAAACTCCCTGGCCTGCGTCAGAAACATTTGCGTCGGTTCGCGCGAAACATCCACCGTGGCGTCTTCCACCTTGCTATCCTCGGCAATCTTAACGTAGCCCTCGTGCAGAAAGGGAAAGCCGTACCAAAGATCGCCCGGAGACAGAATCGCCCAAACCGGAAAGTTCCCGCGCTCGAAGTTTGCTTTGTCTTTTGGTATGAAGAATGCCATTTGCTGTCGCGTGAGACGCACATGTGCTTCAATCTGCGGGAGCAGTTGCGCCACCCAGGGACCGGTGGCCACAACGGCGCGGTCGAAATCCGCCGACTCCGATCCCCACAATAACCGTGTTTGCCCAGCGGTCTCTTCAACAGCGTCTACCGTTGTTTGCTCTCGTAGAACAACGCCCTCTTCCCGAGCCAGTTGCGCCAGATCCTCCACTGCCTGACCACTGCGCAGGTACCCGGCCCACGGATCGAAGAAGAGCGTGTCATGATCATGCAATGTGAACTGTGGAAAACGCTTCTGCACTTCCTTCATTGTTGGCTTGGAGACATCCCTCCCGAGTCTGACCAAAGCTTCGTAGCCAGCCAGCGTGGTGTGTTCCGGGGGCATGTCACCCACTACGATGAGCTGGCCGGTCCGATAGTAGATTGACTGACTCAGTCGCTCGTGCCAATCCTGCCACTGAGCCGTCGACCGCGTTGCCAACTCGATGTAGGTTGAGTTCGGATAGTTCGTACGCCGAATAACCTTGGAAACATCCGTGCTTGACGCTTCCGGGTTGGGAATCTGACCACGCTCGAACAATGTTACCTCGTGACCGCGGCTCCGCAACTCCAGCGCCGCGGCAACTCCAAAAATTCCCCCTCCAATTATGGCGATATTCATGGTCGACAAAGAGTCATCATATACCAGATTTTATTCAAAGCTCCAAAGGGCGAGTTTCTTGGAAACTTATCCCCAGTGAGATTTCGTGTTAGATCAACCACATTCCTCGATTGCGGCTACATTCCATTGTTTCGATCCAATTTTTTTCTTTGAAGATGACTTGGCAATCTTATCCTTGGTCAATTTAAGGTAGGTTCCAGAAAATTTAGAAAGTAACAGAAAGTCATGATCTTTTGCCAAATTCTATCATATTACCATTCAAGGCTATTATTTCTCATCCCCTATTTGCGAACAACCTATACCGGAGGAGCGGCGATAATTTTTCTCCTCGTGGGATTATTTTCTCAGGCTGCATGGGCAGAATCCGGGTATTCAGAGAAAAGCGGCGAGCTTGACGGCGTGCTCTACGATATCGCCATAGCGGATGAGTGGAATGGCAAACTCCTTCTTTTCAACCACGGTTTGATTTTTGAACATCTCCCGCTCTCCACCTACATGGAACCGATTCGAGAACCCTTCCGCACCCTTTTGCAAGAAGGCTGGATGGTGGCCGCCAGCAGTTACCGGCGCAATGGCATGGTGGTCAACGATGCGGCTGAGGATGTCCTGATCCTGCACAGCTTTCTGGTTAGAAAATACGGCCCGCCCAAGCGAACCCTGCTCATGGGCGAATCGATGGGAGGGGCGGTCTCGCTGCGCCTCATCGAGAGCCTTCCGGGTCGATTTCATGGGGCCGCGATCCTTGGCGCCGGGCTCATGAGCAGCGATCCAGGAACCAAATCCAATCATTCCTACCAGCCCGAATCGCCGGTGTTGTTTATGAGCAATCAATCCGAAATCGATCAGGCCACGGATTACTATTCTCAATCGAGGAAAAACGGAAAAAATACCGCCTTGTGGCAGATTTCCCGTGATGGGCATATAAACTTCAATGAGGCCGAGTTTTTGGCGTCGGTCAAGGCGCTCGATAATTGGGTGGAAACCGGTTACATCAAGCGGGAAAAAGACGCTACCGTTTTCGTCGAGGGGGAAAACTCGACAGCCCGGTTCGCCGACGGGGGCGCTTATGGGAAAATTCTGGATATCAATACCACCTTCGGCAACATGACGGTCGATTTTACAGCCTCGGATTTTAATCGATTAGGCGTCGCGCTGGGCCAAAACCTGGTGTTAAAGCTGAAGGGAAAAGAGTTTACCGCCACGCGGGCCAAAACTTTCAGCGATGTCCCGGTGGGGCAATGGGTTGTTTTTGAGGATGCCGAGGGGCGGCATACCATCGCCATTAACCGGTCCCATGCAGCCAATGAGGCCGGAGTCAAGAAAGGCGACCCGGTATTCATTAAAGCAAAAAATAAATAAGGCCGGGGCAAATTAATCACCCCGGCCTTATGGTTTTTTCAATGACGGATGGCTACCCCAAGCCATCTGCCATTTACGATGTATATCGTGTTTTCTCTGCCAGAAAGAGGATGCTTATTTGACAGCAATTTGCCTGGCTTTGCTCGCTTCTGCCCTGGGTACGGTAATGGTGAGAAGCCCGTCCTGCAATTTGGCCGATACCTTTTCAGAATCGACTCCCTCGGGAACGCTGATGGAGCGGCTGAACGAAAAAGACTTTTCGCCCTCCGCGGTCTTCTCTTTGCGTTCACCCTTGAGTGTCAGCAGGTTTCTCTCCAGGTTCAACTGGATGTCGCCTTTCTTGACGCCGGGCACTTCGAAGCGGGCAATATAGTTGTCCGCGTCCTCATAGAGATCGACGGCTGGTTCCGTCCGCGTTAATCCCCTGAAGCCTCCACGATTAGTAAAAAACGGGAAACCTCCGAAGTTGGTCAACGCATTGTCGAACAAACTCTCGATTTCGTTATAAGGATTGATATCTGATGGACTGTATCGAATTAATTTCATGATTTTGATTCCTTTCGTATTTTTGTTTATTGTTAAAATTAAGATTGAGATGCCACTACTATTGCATTCCCCATGCCAATATCGAAATTGGCATAAGTAATTTATAGTTAATGATTTAAGAAAACGCTATACTAACATAGTAGCGACATAATGGCTCACTAATTTCCTTATTGAGAAATGTTCTTTATATCTGTGACATTATGACGCATATTGGTAAAAAATAATCTTATCCCTTCGGCCAATGGCTCCGACAGGGTTCTCTCGTAAAGGTATGGTGGAACGGGCTGTCCCCAGCACCTTTTGGGAGTTTAAAGTCTCTCGCCATTCAAGCGCCGCTGAGGACAGCGGTGCCCACCTCTTTTTGTGAGACTCCTTTGGAGGTATTGTTAAGAGCAACTACATATGCGGCATACGTCTGGAAATCTATCTTGTATAAACAGACAAGTCGCGTAATAAAATGTTAGTCAGCAGAAACATGATCGAATTGGAACCAACTCCGGAATGGTATAATCAGCTGGAACGTGTATTATATCATGGTAGTACGATCTACTTCTGGTTTCTTTTTGCATTTGGTCTGTTTCTATGCGCATGGACTTTTAAGAAAACAAAAGAAAAGGGATTCCTTCTGATCGGCATGTTTTTCCTATATCCCTTCTTCGGATTAATTATGCGGGAGGTATCGAATCAGATTTACAAGGAAGAATTAAAAGAAATTGAAAGAATTAGGGCAGAACAGATAGACGGTTTGCCTGTTATTGAGGTGGAGATTAATCTACCAGTGTTCGAGACAGCCCTAGTATTGGGGTTGTTTATTGTATCCAGAACTAGAATAAAGAAAATCGAACCATCAACTGCACCCACCGCTAGCAAGCCGTGCGGGTGAGTGGCACGTTAGCTTTCTGAAGGGCCCATGACAATGCCGGACAAGGGCAAAATCCACCACTACGTGCCGCAGTTCCTTTTGCGAAACTTCACTGCTGGCAAGAAACCTCAGGTCTGGGTATATGATAAAGCAACAGGCAAGCGGTTTCACTCTCATCCGCAAGCTCAAGGTTGGCTTTTCAGCGGCACAAAATTCACTATTACTGGAGAAGTTGATGACCGGAATCGATACCGGAGTTTCAGTTCCCTCTAAACGAGAGAACATTACTTTTCAGAATTCCCTCCAAGTGCTTACCGTTGAACGGTTTGTGTTCTCCTGCGATGACGAATTCGATCTCGTGGTACGAATGCTCAGTGAGCATCCTGAGCTAAGGAAGGGCCCAAGAGTTGCCTTGAATTGAGCTATTTTAGGGTATCCAAAGGGATAGTGGCGATCTTTATCGATATTAGTCTGGTGGCAGTTTGCTTTTTAGGTAGGGGGCGGTGGGGCTGGATTTTTGGTTTAAGAGGCCGATGACGGGGCCTTGGTAGAGGATTTCTCCTCCTGCGTCGCCGCCTTCGGGGCCGATCTCGACTACGTAGTCGGCTTCGGCGATGAGGTCGAGGTGGTGCTCGATCACAATTACGGTGTGTCCCTGATCCACCAGGTGATGGAGGACATCGATCAGTTTTTCGCAATCGCTGAGGTGCAGGCCGATGGTCGGCTCTTCCATAATGTAGAGGTTGCGCGCTCCATTTCCCGGTCTTATTCCCCGGTGCTGGACGGTCAAGCCTTTGGCCAGTTCGCTGACCAGTTTGAGGCGTTGGGCTTCCCCGCCCGACAGGGTGGGGCTGCTTTGGCCCAATGTCAGGTAGCCAAGACCGGTTTTCACCATCAGGTCCAGCATGGCTTTCAACCGGCCATGGAATTGAAAGACCTCGGCGGCCTCCTCAAAGGTCAGATTCATTACCTCGGCGATATTTTTGCCTTGCAGCCGGATATCCGCCAGTTCCGCCGCGTATCGCTTGCCCTGGCACTCCTCGCAATCGACATAGGTGTCGGGGAGAAAGTTCATGGCCAGTTTGATGCGCCCGGCGCCTTTGCAGGATTCGCACCGACCGCCTTTGGTATTGAAGGAGTAAGTGCTGGCCGTGTGACCCTGCAGACGGGCCTCCGGCAGCATTTGGAAAAGCTGGCGAATAATATCGAAGGCTCCCATATAGGTGGCCGGGGTGGAGCGAGGGGTTTTGCCGATGGGACTTTGGGTGACTTCAATGACCTGGCGAAAACCAGTTCCAACTGCAATCTGCTTGAAGGGCGGACCGGTCTTTCCGTCCATATCGATCCTGCCGTTGCGGTCAAATTGGGCACCGGTGATTCGGGTGAGGTTATTTTTTGAAAGATAACTGACGGCCGGTTTGAGCAGATCGCGAATGAGGGTCGATTTTCCCGCCCCAGAGATGCCGCAGACCATGATGAGACGACCCAGGGGCAAATATAAATCATCACCTTTGAGGTTGCGAAGGGAGGTTTTATTAACGACCAGCCAATTTTCCCTGCTGTCCGAGCGAGGCCGGTAACTGGGCGGCAATGGCCGGTAAGAACCGCGCCTTGGATGAGTTATCCCTTTGCGGAGGAACTTCCCTGTGAGGGAGGCCTTGTTTTTCTTGATCTCCCGCAATGGACCGGCAGCCAGCAGTTCGCCGCCATGCAAACCGGCTCCGGGGCCAAGATCGTAAATACGGTCGGCCGCCTGCATCGTCTCTTCATCGTGCTCGACGATTATGAGGGTGTTTCCCTTATCCTTTAATTTTCTCAGGGACTGCAGAAGCATCGAGTTATCCCGTGCGTGGAGACCGATGGAAGGTTCATCCAAAACATAGAGGACGCCGGAGAGATTGGAGCCCAGTTGGGCCGCCAGGCGAATCCGTTGGGCCTCGCCTCCGGAAAGGGTGGCGGTGGCGCGGTCGAGGGAAAGGTAGTCCAATCCCAGTGCGCCGAGGAAACGAAGCCGATCGGTAATTTCCGGCAGCAGACTATCGACAATTGCTTTGCCCCGGCGGTCCAGTTTGAGCCGATGAAGGTATTGGATCAGGTTTTCGGGTGTTTGCCGCAGCAACTCGGGCAAATTGAGGGTTTCGCCGTTTTTCAGGTGCAGCCGCACCGAGCGGCTGACGAGGTTGAGGCGTCCGCACGAGCAATCGGGGCAAACGGAGCCATGGGCCAGGTTTTTGAAAGAGGCCGGGTAATCTTCATCCGAAGCCATCCAGTCGTAAAGACGTCCATGTCCACGGCAAGTGGGGCACCAGCCTTTTTTCGAGTTCCAGGAAAAATGCTTGGGGTCGAGTTCCGGGTAGGATTCGCCGGTTTCCGGGTCGGTGCGACTGGTGGAAAACCAGGAAACGATTTTGCCCTTCGGGCCGGCCAGAAAACATGCGCCTTTGCTCAATCGGAGGGCTTCATCCAGAGTTTTCCTCGCGGCCTTGGGGTTTTCTTCACCACCGGTCGGGAATTTTTCCACCACAACCTCGATGTCATGCTCCCGGTAGCGATCCAATTTTTGGAAATGCTCTACGGCCACAAAATGACCGTCGATACGCATCATTTCATAGCCGTGGTCCGAGGCCCAATTGGCCAATGGCTGGTGGTGTCCCTTGCGACCCCTGACCAGAGGCGCGCAGAGGTAAAAAAGTGATTTGCTCTTTTTCCCTTGTTGGGATCGTTCCCGGAGGATTTCGTTCAACCGCCTTAACAGGGCGGTTGGTTTCTGTGCGATCAAGGGGCGACCGGAGCGAACACTGTGCTGTACCCCGATTCTGGCCATGAGAAGGCGTAAATACTGGGCCACTTCGGTTATGGTGGCGACGGTGGATTTGCTCGTCCCATAGGTGACCCTCTGCTCAATGGCCACAGTTGGCGGAATTCCGCTCAAACGGTCGATATCGGGCCGCGGCATTTGCTCCACGAATTGCCGGGCATAGGGCGACATCGATTCCATGAACCGCCTTTGACCCTCGGCGAAAATAATATCGAAAGCCAGCGAGGATTTTCCCGATCCCGATATTCCGGTAATGACGGAAATCTCCCGATGAGGAATCTGCAGCGACAGATTTTTCAGGTTGTGCTCCCTGGCGCCGATCAAATTAAGCGCTTTGGGAATGGAATCCTGCCCGTAAGGGGCTCCCTCCTCAGCGGCGAGGGCGTCCCCTGAATAAGGGAAATCGACCAAGCGCGGTTGACCTTTTTTGGTTTTGCGGTTTCGGCCATTTGTGGAGGAGCGCAGCGCTTGCTTCATGAATGACGCGCTCGGTACCTTTTTTCGGGCCATCTGCTCCGGTGTGCCGGTAAAAACGATTTTTCCGCCTCCGGCTCCCGCTTCGGGACCCATTTCAATGATCCAGTCCGCGGACTTGAGAATATCCAGTTGATGCTCGATCACCACCAGGCTATGCCCGCGTTCGACCAGTTGTTGCAGAACGCCGATGAGGCGCTTGACATCGTGCCGGTGGAGACCGGTGGTCGGCTCGTCGAGGAGAAGAAGAGCGTTCCCGGTTCCTCCGCCGATGCTGCCGAGGTATTTGACGAGTTTCAACCGCTGCGATTCCCCTCCGCTGAGGGTATTGAGCGGTTGGCCCAACGGAAGGTAGCCAAGGCCTACATCTTCCAGCGATCGCAACCGGGCACAGACTTTTGGGTTGTGATGGAAAAATTCGACCGCCTGGCTGACGTTCAATTCGAGGATATCGGAAATGCTTTTGCCGCGGTATTGAATGGCCAGCACTTCGGAGCGGAACCGCCGGCCCTCGCATAGCGGGCAAGTGACGTAAACATCCGCCATGAATTGCATTTCAATGCGCTCGTAGCCCAATCCCTGGCATTGGGGGCAGCGACCGTCGCCACTGTTGAAAGAAAAACCGGATGGTGAAAACCCGGCCGAGATGGCCGCTTCGGTCTGGGCAAAAAGTTCACGGATGGGGTTCCAGGCATCACAATAAAGGGCAGCGTTGGAGCGTGGGGTGCGGCTGACCGGCGCCTGGCTGACGAGGACGATTTCGGAAAGATTATCCCGACCCGTGATGTTACCGATTTTAGCGGGGTCTTCGACGGCTCTTCCCCTTAGAGCGTGCAGACCCTGGTAAATGACGTTGTCGAGCAGAGTCGATTTGCCAGATCCGGAAACGCCGCTCAGGCAAACCATCCTTTGCAGCGGGATCTCAAACTTCAGATTTCGGATATTGTGTTTAGATACCCGGGTGAAGCTCAATCGGCGAGAGGGAGCGGTCTTTTGTCTCCCCGGCTTGCCGTTGGCCACGGGCCGGCGATTTTGGGGTAAGGCTATTGTTTCACGTCCGGATAGATAGGCTCCCGTAATGGATTCGGGATGAGAAAGAAGCCGGTCCAGATTACCATTAAAAGTGAGGTGCCCGCCATGGGCGCCGGGGCGGGGGCCGAGTTCGAGTATCCGGTCGGCGGCTCGCATAATGGCCTCATCATGCTCCACCACCACGACCGTGTTTCCATTGGCCGTAAGCCCCTTTAAAATGGCTATGAGCCGGTTGATATCCCGCGAATGGAGCCCCACCGAGGGTTCATCGAGGACAAACAAGGTATCGACCAGGGAAGTGCCGAGACAGGAGGTGAGGTTTACTCTCTCCACCTCGCCGCCCGAGAGGGACCGTGAGGAGCGATCCAGATCGAGGTAACCGAGACCGACCTGTTCGAGATATCGCAGCCGGGAGAGGATGGATTCGCCGGCGATATCCGCCTGATGATTTCCCAGTGGCTTATGATATTTTTCAACCAGCGCGAGTAAGTCGCTGACCGGCGTTTGATAGAGTTGGGGGAGGGTTTTGCGACGCCATTTCCAATTGAGGGCCTCCGGCTGTAGACGAGCGCCTTGACAGTCGGGACAGCGGGTGTAGGCGCGGTATTTGGAGAGGAATACCCGCACATGCATTTTGTAGGTGTTGCTTTCCAGCCAGTCGAAAAACCGCTGCACCCCATACCAGGATTTTGGCCATACGGTCTTGCCCCGGCCATAATCGGGATCGCCCAAAAGAACAAAATCTTTTTCCTTTTGGGTAAGATCGCGAAATGGAATATTGGTGCGGATACCCGGTTTTTTACTGGCCCGCAGGAGATCCTTCCGGCTTTCGCTGTAAACCGTTCCTCCAAAAGCCCGGATGGCCCCTTCCTCAATGCTGAGACTTTGGTCCGGGATAACGAGACGGTAATCGATTTCAATGATGCGGCCGAATCCTCTGCATTTGGGGCAGGCGCCAAGTGGAGAATTGAACGAAAAAAGAGCCGGGCCGGCGGGCCGAAAGGTCCGGCCGCTAACCGGAGAATGAAGCCCTTCGGAGAACTGGCCCAAAACTTTTCCCCGCAAATCCAGCAGCGAAATCCTGCCCTGCCCGAAATGCATGGCGGTGCGGGCCGACTCCAGAAACCGTGATCGGTTGCGTGGCTCAATTTTCAATCTGTCCTGCAGAACGAAAATCGAGGTCGTTTGCTGCGAATCGGCCGTAATGTCGTCAATTTTCTCAATTTTACCGGACGACACGGTTCGCGCGTAACCCTGTTTGCGCAGAGACGCGAAAATATCTTCCCAAGGCAGGTTTCCTGGTTTGGGCACCTCAAAGGCCAACAGGATTGACCGGCCCTGCCATTGTGAAACCGTTTTTTTCCAGATAGACTCGGGGTTGTCATCCTCGATTTTCTCTCCGGTCTGGGGATCGTAAAGCGAGGCCAAATGACAGAACCAGACCTTGAAGAAATCGGTCAGCTCTGTCATGGTGCCTACTGTTGAGCGGGAGGTTTTGACGGTGTTGCTTTGTTCGATAGCGATGGAGGGATGGATGTTTTCGATCGCATCGACTTTCGGCCGGTCCAGCATTTCCAGGAATTGCCGGGTGTAAGGGCTGAAGGTTTCGACATATCTCCGCTGCCCCTCCGCGTGCAGGGTCTCCAGCACGAGGGAAGATTTTCCCGAGCCGCTCAAGCCCGTAACGACGATCAGTTGCCCCAGTCGAAGATCCAGATCGAATCCTTTGAGGTTGTTTTGCCGAGCCCCGCGCAAGCGTATGGATTCGGTATCAAGAGGATGGTTTTTCATTCAGTGGGACAGATTTTTTAGAAATTGTCCCCAAGTGTGTACTCGCCGCAATCGTTGGCAACACACTGGCGAAAGATTTTTCAGTCCAGCAAGGGCAGGGCCCCTGCCCGGTATGCAACGCAATCAGAACAGGCTGAAAGGAAAATCCTCGTCTCTGGCAGGTTCTTCCTGCCAACCCGGTTGATAATCCAGATCTTCGATATCGGTAGCGGCAGCTCCAGCCAGAGAAGGCCAGAGGACCGTGCTCATTCGTCTGAAAAGCGGGCCCCATTCTTCCCGGTCATCCAAATCTTCTCTGCCGCAATCCCTGGCCAGGCCCATTGTAAATATGGAAAAAAGCCTTTGCCTGGAAACATCGTGGTCATCCTCCAGGGGTTCTCCCTCCTCGAGCAGAGCGGTCTCAAATTCTTTCCTGGCGTTTTCACAAGCTTGAATCAGAGGATTTTCGGCCACTCCCGACCAAACAATCAATTGGGAAGTCAGAGGGCGCTCACGCAGTTCTTTGGCGTAGGCGTAAAGGAGTTCGCTCATCCTCTCGGAATCGGAACGAAAATCGGAATCGGGAAGGCGATGGCGCAAAAACCGATTGGCCTCAGGAAAAAACGGCACCGATTCGGCAATGGCCTGCAAGAGCCCGTCCAGGTCGCCAAAATAGCGGTAAAGGAGAACCTTGTCGCAACCGGCTTCGCGAGCTACGCTGTTGATGCCAAATTCCTTGAACCCCGATTTGGTTAAAAGAGCAATTGCTCCTTCGATAATTTTTTCCCTGGTCTTTTTCCTGTTACGTGTCGTCATTAAGTCACCTTTTTGTGACAAATATCGGTCGATCTGTCAAATCTTAAGGTTTGCTGCAACCAAATACATGGGGCTTGTCATTTCACAACCTTTTACCCATTCTCCTCTAACAAGTTATGCCACTTGAGGAATCAATCAACCCGACGGCCAACCCACGCCCGCGATTCTGGAAAGCCGGCGGCATGCGGCAGTTACGGATTCATACCGGCGAGGATTTACGCAAAATCAGTCAGCTGGACCATAAATTATGGGTAGTTCTCAGTTGTCCCACTCATGGATTGGAATTCGACGAGTCCACCCTGCGTCTGATCGACGCCGACGGGGATGGCCGCATCCGTTGCCAGGAATTGATCGATGCCGTGGATTGGACCCTGAAACGGCTGAAAAATCATGAATCTTTGGCCCTCGGAAAGGATTCGCTGCCCCTGGATTTAATCGATAGCCGCCATGAAGATGGTTCCCGGCTTTTACAATCGGCAAGGCGTATCCTGAGCAACCTGGGAAGACCCGATGCC